>PAKW01000095.1 GCA_002707215.1 Halomonas sp. | reverse complement strand
TCAAACGGTTCATTCTCTTTCACTTTAACAGCTGGCATTCGAAAATCACCTACCTGATAGATTCGGTTTCAATTTTGTCCGCCTGGCATGGCCAGATCGGTTCTCGATCCCTGGTCAGATTGGCTAAGACTCGACCAGTGCATAATTTAGGGCGGTAATGATAGCGCCTGGCTTATGGCGAGGTCAATGTTTGTTCGATGAATCTGACAGAGGGTTTCGGGTTTCTGCTAAAATGCGCCTCGTTTTTAATGCTGCCAATCCATTTCTGCCAACCAATGTGGCCGGACACTATGCTGATACTGGGTATTGAAACCTCCTGTGATGAAACCGGCGTTGCACTGTATGACACCGGGCAGGGCCTGCTGGGCCACGCACTGTTCAGCCAGATAGCCATGCATGCGGATTACGGCGGTGTGGTGCCCGAGCTGGCTTCCCGGGACCACGTCCGCAAGCTCCTGCCACTGTGTGATCAGGTGCTGGCGGATGCCGGTCGAAGCCGCACCGATATAGAGGGCATTGCCTACACCGCGGGCCCCGGGCTGGTGGGCGCGCTTATGGTGGGTGGCGCTGTGGCTCATGCGCTGGGCTTTGCCCTGGGCATTCCCGTGCTGGGTGTGCATCACATGGAGGGGCATCTGCTGGCGCCCATGTTAGAGGACAATCCGCCCGCATTTCCTTTTGTGGCCTTGCTGGTTTCCGGCGGGCACACGCAGTTGGTGCGGGTTGATGGTATAGGTGCGTATGAAATGCTGGGTGAGTCGGTGGACGATGCCGCCGGGGAAGCCTTCGATAAAACCGCCAAGATGCTCGGCCTGGATTATCCAGGCGGCCCCCGGGTGGCGGCACTCGCGGAGAGAGGCGCTGAAGGGCGCTACCGGTTTCCGAGGCCAATGACCGACCGGCCCGGGCTGGATTTCAGTTTCAGTGGCCTGAAAACCTTTACCCTCAATACCGTGAATGCTGCCCGGGATTCCGGTGGGCTGGATGACCAGACCCGGGCGGATATTGCCCTGGCTTTTGAGGCGGCTGTCGTGGACACCCTGACCATCAAATGTCGCCGGGCCCTGGAGCAGACCGGCTGCAAGCGCCTCGTCATTGCCGGGGGCGTCAGCGCCAATAAACGGTTGCGGGCTGGGCTGGAAAAAATGACCGGGAAGCTGAAAGCCAAGGTGTTTTATGCCCGTCCGGAATTCTGTACCGATAATGGTGCCATGATTGCCTACGCCGGCGCCCAACGCATGAAAGCGGGCCAGCAGGATGGCGAGCGGATTGTGGCGGTGCCCCGTTGGCCGATGAGTACGTTACCGCCGATCAGTGAGCCTAGGTCTGCAGGGTTGATTGACTGATCTCTCGACCGAGTTATAGAGATCAGCCTCCCGCCCCTGTGCGAGCCGGATCAGGTTGTTGCGGTGGCGAACCACGATCAGGATGGCCAGCAGGCCAAACAGGGGCAGGGTTTCCGGCTCGATAACCGCGCTGATGAGCGGCCCGCTGATGATGGCCAGCAGCGAGGCGAGGGCTGAAATTCGCCAGCGCCAGATCACCAGCGTCCAGATGGCAGCCATCACCAGCGTGGTTACCGGCGCCAGGGCAAGACCGGCACCGAGCGCGGTTGCCACGCCTTTGCCGCCCTGAAACCGGTAGAACACCGGGATCATGTGGCCGGTCACTGCGCACAGCGCCACGACAGCCTGAACCATCACCGAGAGGCCGGCCGCGTGAGCCAGCCAGACCGGCAGCCAACCCTTGGCGGCGTCGAGTGTGAGCGTCATCAGGGCTGGCGGCCAGCCTCCGGTGCGGTAAACGTTGGTTGCGCCCGGGTTGCCGGAGCCCTGGGTCCTGGGATCCGGTAGCTTCCAGAGCCGGGAAACTGGCAGTGCGAACAGCACTGAGCCGGCCATATAAGCGGCGGCATAGAGCAGAACGGTTAATACCGGGTCACTGGGAATCATGCTGTGGGCTCGGAAGCGAAGACGTATCTGGTCATTGTGTGCGAAAATGCCGGCCCTGAAAACGCCGGCCAGCTTGCTCACAATATCCCCTGGTTGTGCGTTATTCAATCACCTGTTGTTCAACCACCAACGAGCGGAAGAGTCCGGGAGTCCCCTTGGCAGACAGCGTATTTATCGAAGGCCTGGTTGTGGAGACAGTGGTCGGTGTCTACGACTGGGAACGGGAAGTCACCCAGAGCCTGGTCATCGACCTGGAGATGGCCTGGGATAATCGGGTGCCTGGCCGTTCCGATGATGTTGCCGACGCTCTGGATTACGCCACAGTCAGTCGCAGGGTCGAGACCTGCCTGAAAGCGCTCAGGCCAAAGCTGCTTGAACACGGCGCCGAGGTCCTGGCCGGGGTTCTGCAGGCAGAATTTGGCGTAATCTGGCTCAGGCTGGCCATACGTAAACCGGGTGCCGTGCCCGGCGCGAAGGCCGTGGGCGTGTGCATCGAAAGGGGGGCGCGGTAATGTCGGGTCCCGTCCGGGTCTACCTCAGTATTGGCAGCAATGTAGACCGGGAGCGATACGTTATCGCCGCGCTTGATGCCCTGCATGAATGGTTTGGTGAACTGAGTGTCTCACCGGTGTATGACAGTGAGGCCGTAGGGTTTGATGGCTCCCCGTTCCTGAATCTGGTCGTGGGTGTCGACACGGTACTGCCGGTTGCCGAGCTGTCCCGGCGCTTCAAGCAACTTGAGGCGGACAATGGCCGGCGCAGGGATGCCCCGAAGTTCAGCGCCCGAACCCTGGATCTGGACATTCTGACCTACGGCGACGTTGTCGGGCGGGTTGATGGTGTTGAGCTGCCACGGGGCGAAATCCTCAAGAATGCCTTTGTTCTTCGACCCCTGGCAGATATTGCCCCGGAAGCCGTGCATCCGGTGTGCGGTAAAGCCTATGGCCAACTGTGGCGTCAATACAACACCGGCCAGAAACTCTGGCCGGTGGATTTCAGCTGGCAGGGGCGGCAGATATCAAGAGCGGTCGCTGGCTGAGCGAAACAGCTCGATGAGGTGGTCGGTGGAGCTGTCGCTGTCCTGGTCGCCGGCGTCCTGGCCAAGCAGACGGGGCAGAATGCCTTTGCCGAGCTGTTTGCCCAGTTCCACCCCCCACTGATCAAACGAATCCACATCCCAGATCACGCCTTGCACGAAGGTCCGGTGTTCGTAGAGCGCGATGAGTGCGCCGACGGTTTCCGGCGTTGCCTTCTCCATCGTCAGGGTGTTGCTCGGCTTGTTGCCCGCAATCACTTTGTGGGGAGCAAGCCGCTCAATCTCAGCGTCGGAGCGCCCTTCCGCCGCCAGTTCTGCCCTGGCTTCTTCCAGGGATTTGCCGGCCATCATGGCTCTGGACTGGCTCAGGCAATTGGCAAACAGGTCCGCATGATGGGTGGCAACCGGATTGTGAGTGGTCAGGGGGATGATGAAGTCTGCCGGAATCAGGCGGGTGCCCTGGTGAATCAACTGGTGGTAAGCGTGCTGCCCGTTGGCACCAACCCCACCCCAGATGACCGGCCCGGACTGCCAGGCCAGGGCCTCGCCGCCCTGGGTCACGCTCTTGCCGTTGCTCTCCATGTCCAGTTGCTGGAGATGGTCCGGCAGGCTGCGCAGGTAGTGATCGTAGGGCAGGATGGCGTGGGTCTCGGCGCCCCAGAAATTGTTGTACCAGACCCCGAGCATCGCCATGACGACCGGCAGGTTCTGATGCAGTGGCGCCTCCCGGAAGTGCTGGTCCATGGCATGGGCGCCGGCCAATAGAGCCCGGAAGTTGGCCATACCGACGGTAAAAGCGATGGGCAACCCGATGGCGGACCAGAGGGAGTAACGGCCTCCGACCCAGTCCCACATGGGAAAGACATTGTCCGGATCGATTCCGAAATTCTGTGCCGCCGGCACATTGGCCGTAACGGCCATGAAATGCCGGGAAATCGCCTGTTCGTCGCCGCAGTGGTCGAGGAACCACTGGCGCGCCACCTTACTGTTTTCCAGAGTCTCCTGGGTCCGGAAGGATTTGGACTGGATCAGAAACAGGGTGGTTTCCGGATTCACCTGCCGGAGCGTTTCACAGATCTCGGTGCCGTCGATGTTGGCCACGTAATGGCACGGTACGCCAGACTGTCCGTAGGGCTGGAGTGCCTCGCCCACCAGTTTGGGCCCGAGATAGGAGCCGCCGATACCGATGCTTACGATGTCAGTAAAGGCTTTGCCGGTGTATCCGGTGCGGCTGCCGCTCAGCACGCCGTTCACCAGCGTTTCCATCCGTGCCAGGGTGCGCTGTACCTCGGCAACGACGTCCTGGCCGTTCACCATGATGGCCTCCGTGCCCGGATTACGAAGGGCCGTATGCAGGGCGGGGCGGTCCTCGGTGACGTTCACGCGGTCACCCCGCAGCAGTGCCTCGCGCCGGGCTTCCAGGTTGCAGCTGCTTGCCAGTGCCAGCAGCGCCTCAAGCACCTCGTCGGTGAGCCGGTTCTTGGAGAAATCCAGGGACAGTCCCGCCGCCTCGATAAAGTAGCGCCTTGCCCGCTCGGGATCCCGCCCGAAGAGATCCGTCATGGCAATGCCATCCAGGCGTTCCCTGTGTTCCTTCAGTGCCTGCCATTCGGGTTTTGAGGTCAGTACTGCCGGATTTTTGGACATCAGAGTTTCCTTTTCTGTGGGCTTATCGGATTACCGACAGGTTATCAATCAAACGGGTTGTGCCGAGGAAGGCCGCCGCCAGGAGAGTGATCTCCTGATCATCCGGGCTGGCCGGCTTGAGGGTCCGGCTATTCACGATGTTGAAATAATCCGGACGCAGCCCGGCCTTGCCCAGGCTTTGCTCAGCTTCGCTTTCCAGAGCCTGGAAGTCTGTACGACCATCGGCGATTTTTCCGGCCGTGGCCTGCAGGGTCTGGTACACAACCGGAGCGATTTTCCGTTCATCAGCTGTGAGGTAGCCATTTCGGGAGCTTTTCGCCAGACCATCGTCCTCCCGAACGGTGGGCGCCCCAACGACATCGACAGGCATCATCAGATCGCGGACCATTTTCCGGATGACGGCGAGTTGCTGGAAGTCCTTCTCGCCAAACACCGCAAGGTCCGGCTGAACCATGTTGAACAGCATGGTCACCACCGTTGCAACGCCTTCAAAGTGACCGGGCCGGCTGGCGCCGCAGTGGCCATCACTCACATCCGGTACAACGACCTGGGTCTGTTTTGCCAGCCCTTCCGGATACACTTCGTCCAGGGTAGGGGCGAATACCAGGGTGTTGCCGGCCGAAGCGAGCTTATCCTGATCTTCAGCCAGGGTTCTCGGGTACTTGTCCAGGTCTTCACCGGCTCCGAACTGCATTGGATTGACAAAGATGCTGGTAACCACAACATCCGCCATCTCGGCCGCTTTTCGGACCAGGGAGACGTGGCCCTCGTGCAGATTTCCCATGGTTGGCACCAGGCCGATGGTTTTGCCCTGGCCGCGGTAGCCGCGAAGGATGGTCCTCAGTTCTTTCAGGGAATGTATGGTTCTCATGCCTTGAACGTATGCTCCTCAGCGGGGAATGTGCGCTCGCCGACGGCGTTCACATAGGCTTCAATCGCCTCCTGTACCGAATGCGCCCCGGCCAGGAAGTTTTTCACGAACCTCGGTTTGCGGCCGGTGGTGATGCCGAGCATGTCATGCAGTACCAGGACCTGGCCGTCGGTATCCGAGCCCGCACCAATGCCAATTACCGGAGCCCTGACGGCCTGGGAGATTCGTGCGGCCAGCGGCGCTGGAACACATTCCAGCAGAATGAGGTCGGCGCCGGCTGACTCCAGTTCGCAGGCATGTTCGATCATCATCTCCGCTGCCTTTTCGTCACGGCCCTGTACCTTGTAGCCGCCAAACTTGTTGACGAACTGCGGTGTCAGGCCCAGGTGTGCACACACGGGCACGCCGCGTTCGCTCAGGGCGGCGATGGTGTCTTTCATCCAGTCGGTGCCTTCGAGTTTCACCATGTGGGCGCCGGCGCGCATCAGTTCCGCGGCGTTCTCCAGGGCGGCCTCAACGGTTCCGTAGCTCATGAACGGCATGTCCGCCATGATCAGGGAGCCGCGGTTACCCTTGGCGACACAGCTGACGTGGTACACCATCTGGTCCATGGTCACCGGCAGAGTGCTGTCGTGGCCCTGTAGCACCATGCCAAGGGAATCGCCAATCAGAATAACGTGAACGCCCGCTTCGCTGACGACCTGGGAGAAGGTGGCGTCGTAGGCGGTAAGAGCGGCGAAGGCTTCGCCCTTTTGCTTGAATTCACGCAGGGTATTGATGGTAACAGCCATAGAATCCTTGCCTTTTGGGTGGGTGGGCCTGGACCGGGCCGGGCTTCCGGCACTGAAGTGTTAAGGGTAATCCGCGGGTGGAAGCTTGCGCAAGCGGTTGTCCGGGCATTGGCGGCGCAGAGTGGCAACCGGCGTTCCGTCCGGCAATGTCAGGCCTGGGTTCAGGTCCAGTAGGGGCTGGAGGGCAAAGTCGCGATTTGGCAGTTCCCTGTGGGGTACGGTAAGCCGTTCATCATCCAGTGCCCGGTCCCCAAACAGCAGCAGGTCCAGGTCGAGGGTTCGGGGGCCCCAGCGCCGGAGCCGTTCCCGGCCGTGAGCCTGCTCGATTGACAGCAGCTGGTCGAGCAATTGATGGGGTTCCAGCGATGTTTTCAGCCACACGGCGCCGTTGACAAAGTCTGGCTGGTCCTGGGGGCCCACGGGCCGGCTCGCATAAAAGGCTGATTGGGCCACGAGACTGGTGTCCGGCAGGGCAGCCAGTTCGGAAACAGCCCGGGCGAGCTGGGCAGCAGGCGCTTCGAGATTGCTGCCCAGCCCGATGAACGCATCGGTCAGCATTGCTGTGGTGGTCTTTGAGCCGGTTTGCGGCGGCGCTTTCGCTTTTTCGGCGCGTCGCTGGCCAGTTCGGAGAGCATCCGTTCCTGGCGCCGCTCATCCGCTTGCTGGAACTCGGTCCACCATTGGCCCAGGCCTGGCTCAATCTCGCCAGAATTCTCCCGGACCAGCAGGAAATCGTAGGCAGCCCGGAACCGGGGGTGCGTCATGGTAACAAAGGCCCGTTTGCCCTGGCGGCGAGGCAGACGCATCTGGAGTTCCCAGATTTCCTTCATCGGCCCCGAGAAGCGTTTGGGAATTGAGGTTGCCTGCACCTGTCGGCCTATTACCTTGCCGATGGCGCCGTGCAGTGCGGGTTGAACCGGATCGCCATTGTCCTGTCTGCGATGCCATTCCGCCTGGAGTGCAGGCCAGAGCATGGCGGCAAACAGGAAGTAGGGGGTGACCGATTTGCCCTGGGCAATACGGGCGTCGGTGTTCCGGAGCGCCTGGCGGATCAGTTCATCCGGCTCGCCGGCCTCTATGGCCCTGACGGTTTCAGGAAACAGTGGCTCGAGCAGGTTGTAACGGGTTAACAGATCGTAGGTGGCCTCGCCGTGGCCAGCGGAAAACAGCTTGAGCACTTCATCAAACAGCCGGGCGGAAGGGATATGGCTCAGTAACGGGGCCAGCTCTTTTATCGGGGCTTCGGTTTCCGGTTCGATATCAAACCCGAGCTTGGCGGCAAACCGGATGGCCCGGAGCATACGAACCGGGTCTTCCCGGTAACGGGTTTCCGGGTCGCCAATCAGGCGCAGTTGCCGGTTACGCAAATCTTCTATGCCGTTGGCGAAATCGATGATGGTGAAGTCGCGAATGCAGTAGTACAGGGCGTTTACCGTAAAGTCCCGGCGCAGGGCGTCTTCTTCGTGATTGCCGTAGACATTATCCCGGAGCAGTAGTCCATGTTCGCTGGTTCTGCGATCATCATCGGCGTCGGTATCGGCTTCTGTGGTGTTGCCCCGGAAGGTGGTTACTTCGATGACTTCCCGGCCAAACACCACATGAACAATTCGGAACCTGCGGCCGATCAGCCGGGAGTTGCGGAACAGGTCGTGTACTTCCTCCGGCGTGGCGTTGGTGGCTATGTCAAAATCCTTGGGTATCCCACCCAGCAGGATGTCTCTGACGCCGCCACCGACCAGGTAGGCTTCATAGCCTGACTTGTTCAGGCGATGCAGCACCTTCTTGGCGGGCTCGCTGATGACCGAACGGGAGACGTTGTGTTGATCCCGTGGAATTTCCCGCCGCTGGTAGATGAGGGCTTTCTTTTTCCCGTTACCGGACATGAACGAACGGAATTTACCGACCGATTGCTCGACGAGTGTGAAAATTGATTTAGGCATTGAAATCCGTGGCCGCGATGAGCAAAAACCGAGAGTTTAACGGTTTGAGCAGGATTTGCACACGTCTGCCGTGGATTACAGTTCCGGTGCCCAGAAAATCAAAAGGCGGATCCGTTTACACGAACCCGCCCTCAAAGCGTTGACGATCTGCATTATTTTTGTTTTTGCCGGGATTTTTCTTCGTTTTTGTACCCCACTGTCTATCCCCAAATCTGGGGCATATCAACAGTGCAAACGGAAAGCTTTGAATACATAGAGCAGCCAGAGACACCGGGCGGGTTTGGAGTAGCTGCAGCGTTACCTGTAAGGTAATTCTTCTCTGCACCTACAACTCGCACATGCCGTGGGACCACTAAAAAGCAAAGTACCCAAAACACTCAGTTCGCTCACGTTCTGTTTTTGTTTTTGTTGCCGAACGTTTTCCCGCAGCTTTTTGTTTTTGTTGTGGCGCTGCTTTGTCACTCTTGTTTTTGTTGTTGTGCGCTTAATTGTCTGCAGTCCGTGTGCCAGTTTTTTAATTTTATTGATTAACAATACCTTACGATTTTGTAGGCCATAAGTGTTACCCCGTATCCGACCTAAGTGTTACTGAGATTACGTTACTTCAGGAGGAAGTGTTACCGAGAGGAACAAAAGGTAACAACTGAGTTCCCGTTCACACTATTCCGGATTCCGGCTTCAGTTTCCTGAGGGTTTTTTTCGCGGGATCCCGAGGCGCTGGCGACGTTCCCACAGGGACTTCCGGCTGATACCCAGTTTCTGGGCCAGCTCGGTTTCGCTCATGCGGTCCTGATTCTCGAGAACGAAGTGCTGGAAGTAGTCTTCCAGGGAAAGGTCGTTGGCTGAATCTGCTTCCCGGGTCCGGGTCTGCTCATGGTTGCCTGCTACCAGCGTTTCCGGGATGTACTCGTCGCCGCCTTCACTGTCGAGGTCCAGTAGCGCCGGGCTAATAACATCGCCATCACTGAGGATGGTGGCCCGCTCAATGGCGTTTTCCAGCTCCCGCACGTTACCGGGCCAGCGGTGGCGTTCGAGGGCCCGCATGGCTTCCGGGCTGAGATTGAGATTGGGTTTACCCATCTTCTCACCCTGGCGCTTCAGGAAACGGCGGGCCAGGCCGAGAATGTCGCTGTGACGCTCCCGTAACGGCGGGATCCGGATCTGCATGACATTCAGCCGGTAGTAAAGGTCTTCCCGGAACTCGCCCGTGCGTGTCATGGCTTTGAGGTTTCGGTGGGTAGCCGCAATCATCCGCACGTTCACCTTGCGGCTCTGAGTGGAGCCAACCTTGCGGATTTCGCTCTCCTGCAGAACCCGCAGCAGGCGGGCCTGGGCCTCTGCGGGCAATTCACCGATTTCATCCAGGAACAGGCTGCCGCCATCGGCGGCTTCGATCAGGCCCGTCCTCGCTGAGACCGCGCCGGTAAAGGCACCCTTCTCATGGCCGAACAGTTCCGATTCAATCAGGCTTTCGGGGATCGCTGCACAATTCACCGAAATTAACGGCTTGGTCGCGCGCGGGCTCATCAGGTGAAGGGCGCGGGCGGCCAGCTCCTTCCCGGTACCGGACTCCCCCTGGATCAGCACGGTGGTTTCCGTGGGCGCAACCTTTCGAATCAGGATAAACACGCGCTGCATGGGTTCGCAATCGCCGAACATGATGTTGGCGGGATCGCTGCTTTCGGGTATTTCAGCGGTGGCGGCGGGTTCACCGCCGGTGTTCTGGCCAGACGGTTTTCGAGCCAGGATATTCTCTACGGCAGCCAGCATTTCATCGTGGTCGAACGGTTTGGCGATGTATTCAACGGCACCCATCTTCATGGAATCCACGGCCGAGCGCAGGCTGGCGTAGCTGGTCATGATCAGCACCGGGGTGTTCGGCGCCCGGTTGATCAGCTCGGTGCCGGCAGCACCGGGCAGGCGAAGATCGGAGATGATCAGGTCAAACTGGTCCGGTTCGTGGTTCTGTTCGGCTTCCTCGACGGATGAGGCATCGGCGACTTCATAGCCGGCGTGCTGCAGCAGCTTGCGTACCGCTGAGCGAATAATGTCTTCGTCTTCCACGATCAGAATTCGAGGCATAACAGTCTCAAGATCCTTGGTTCTGGCTGATGGTAGTGTTGCCGGTTTCGGTTTCGGATTCATAGGCTGGCAATCTCAGCCGTACGCAGGTACCCCTGCCTGTTCCTGCATTAGCGGGGCTTTCAACCTGAATGTTGCCGTAGTGCTCTTCAATAATGCTGTACACCAGCGACAAGCCAAGGCCGGTCCCTTTATTGGGTGCCTTGGTGGTGTAAAACGGCTCAAAGATATGATCAAGCTGGTCTTCGGGGATGCCCGGGCCCTCATCGGCGACCTCGATAATAGCGGAGTAGCCGTCACCCTTTCCACTGATCAGGACGGTGCCACCTTCAGGGGATGCATCCCGGGCGTTGGCCAACAGGTTGACGAACACCTGAACCAGGCGTTGTTCATCCCCAAGGATCTGTAGTGACGGTGGGCAGTCATTGATGTAATGAATGCCCAGCCCCTTGTCGCTGAGTGACAGCAGATTGATCGATTCCTCGACACACCGGTGTATTGTCACAGGCTCGTACTGGTTCGCCTGGGCATGATTGCCGGTCCGGGCGAAGTTCATCAGCGATTGCAGGATGGCAGAAATGCGCCGGGTCTGTTGCTGGATCTGTTCAGCCGTGTCCAGAATATCCGGGTTGTCCGTTTCCAGCTTCAGGTTCTGGGCCAGCGAGGAAATACCAGTAACCGGATTTCCGATCTCATGGGCAACGCCTGCTGCGAGTCTGCCCACCGAGGCCAGCCGCTCACTGTGCATGAGTTCGTCCTCAAGCAGGCGGGTCTCAGTCTGGTCTTCCACCAGGATGATACTGCCACCTTCGGTGTGATCCGGCCCACTCAGGGCAGCCTTGTGCAGGTTCAGCCAGTGTGGCCTGCCACGGAGATCCAGCCGGTGTTTGTAGCGGTGCAGATCTTCACCCCGGTTGAAACCCTCCAGCAACAGGCGCCAATGTTCGGGCAGTGCCATCAGCCGGGCACCGACCACCTCGTCGGCCGTGATGCCGGTGAGCTCCTCCATGGTGCGGTTCCACATCAGGATCTCGTCGTCTTCGCCTACCGAGCAGGCGGGAATGGGCAGGTTCTGCAAGGTTTGCCGGTAATGCCGGCGCAGGTTGTCGAGCTCTCCTGCCAGTCCTGTCAGACGGTTCTGATAATCGCCCAGGGCACGTTCGACATACCGGATGTCCTGAGCGGTGCCGCCCTGGGCCATGGGCTTGAAGCCGAGGTGGCGTTTGACCATATCGCGGGCAACGGAAGGTCCGAGCAGGCCAGAAAGATTGATTTCCACCTGGTCCCGTAGCCGCCTGAGCTGGTAGGGCCGGTACTCCACATTGGGCAGTTTCAGTTGACCGAGTGCCCGCTCCACTTCCCGCCGGGCAACGCCATCGCCCAGGGGGGCGGCCAGCTGGCGGACAAAATCACTGGAAGAGGTGGCCAGCAGTTCCCGTCGTTGGGGGCGGGAGAGGGCGCCCAACGAGCATGCCTGGGCTGCACTGGCTTCCTCGCTGGTGCTGGTGCTGAGTACCGAGATGAGGGCAAAGACGGTGATATTGGCCGTCAGACTCACGAAGGTGAAGATGTGCCAGTTGCTGTAATCCGGAATCAGCGGGGCGTCGAGCCAGGCCAGCAAATTGGCAGTATGAGAGAAGGGTAGGACCAGGGTGACGACCCAGATGACCAGCCCGACAAGCAGGCCGGCGATGACGCCGCGTCGGTTGCCCTCGGGCCAGTAGATCACGCCAAGGGCGCCGGGCAGCAATTGGAGGGTGCCGGACAGTGAAATAGCGCCGAGAATGGAGAGGTCAAGATTCTTGCCGATGGCCTCGTGAAACAGCAATGCCAGGAAAATAATCACGGCGATGAGCAGCCGTTTGATCCACTGGAGCCAGCGATAGATGTCGCCCTGGTCTTTCGGGGTTTTCAGTGGCAGCACCACGTGGTTCAGGGCCATGCCCGCCAGTGCCAGTGTGCTGACAATCATCAGGCCGCTGGCCGCTGACAGGCCGGCAATGTACATCAGCAGTGTGAGTGCGGGGCTGTCCAGGGTCTGAGCGGTGCCAATGGCGAAGAAGCCTGGGTCTGTTGTCACCGCCAGTTCCTGACCACCCCACAGAATAAGGGGGACTGGCAGGCCAAGCAGCAACAGGTAAAGTGGCAGGCCCCAACTGGCCTTTGCCAGGGCCTTGGGAGAGGGATTTTCACTGAAGGTCATGTGGTACATGTGCGGAAGTACCAACGCTCCGGCAAACGACATGAGCATCAGTGCCCGCCAGCTACCGTCATTAATGTTGAGCGTCATGGTGGCGGCGGAGGATCTGTTGCCGAGCCAGTGTTCCAGGCCGCCCATACCACCGAAGACCCCGAACAGAATGACGCCGCCGAGCACCAGTAACGCCACCAGTTTGACCAGCGAATCGAAAGCGATGGCAAGAACCAGGCCTTGATGATTCTCGGAGTTCTGGTCCCGGCGAGCCCCGAACAGCATGGCGAACAACACCACGATAAGGCTGAACATTACACTGATCAGCTTGGGTGAGGTATCCGGTGCCAGGATGCTGGCCGATGTGGCCACGGCCTGAATCTGCATGCTCAGCAGGGCCAGAATGGCACCGCCGGAGCACAGGGTTACCAGGGTGCCCGCCCACTGGCTGCGGTACCGGTAGGCAAACAGGTCTGCGAGGGAAGTAAGCTGGTAGGCGCGACCGATCCGCATGACAGGGTTCAGGAGTACGGGCGCCAGCAGGAAGGCGCCACTGATACCCAGATAATAGGCCCGGAAGCCGTAGCCGGATTCCGCCGCCATGCCAACGGCCCCATAAACCGCCCAGATGCCCGCGTAAACGCCCAGGCTGAGAATGTAGACCAGGGGATGGCGGACCCATTGGCGCGGCAGCATGCCACGCTCGGTCACCCAGGCAATACCGAATAGCAGGACCAGGTAGAGCAGGCTGGCGAGCAGCAGGCCGGAGGCGCTAAAACTCATTGGGATCCCGCCGCCACTCCAGCCAGAAACCGATGGCAATCAGCCCCGCCCAGATAACATACGGGCTGTACCAGGCGTTTCCCGGCGAAGTCCACCAGTCGAGGATGTTGGGCGAAAAAATATAGATGGCCAGTACCAAGAGGAAAACCAGACGGTAGATATACATCAGGCATGCTATCCGCGCTGAGGTGTTAGAAGGGCTTTATACCATGTCCCTCACCGGGATGTCAGGTGGATGGCGCCCCGTTGCCAGTTCGCCTGGCCCCAGTCCAGCAGGGTTTCCGGTGGTCCTTTTGCCAGTGCTTGCGGTGGGTTCTGTCCGAGGGCGACCAGTGCCCTGAACAGGTTCTGTCCGGGGATGTTGTCGTCCAGGGCCGGCGCATGGGTCTGCTTGCTGAGTTTCTGGCCCGCTTCGTTGAGAACGACCGGGATGTGTAGCCAGTGCGGTGGCCTGGCACCAAGTGCCCGGTAAATCTGTTGTTGCTGGGCGGTCATTTCCAGCAGGTCCGAGCCGCGGACCACATCTGAAATGCCCTGGTCAATGTCATCAACCACCACCGCAAGCTGATAGGCGTAGAATCCTTCCTTGCGGAGTATGACCGGGTCATCCAGCTCTGCTCTTACAATCTGCTGCTGTGGGCCCAGCAGCAGATCCTGCCAGTGGCAGTCCTCGTCTGTCAGGGCAAAGCGAATGGCAAAAGGGCGGTCGCCGGTTACGGCCTTGCCGCTGCGGCATTGATTGGGGTGGCGCCCCTCATTGGCCTGGAGTTCCTTTCGCGAGCAGGGGCAGCGGTAGGCGCTGCCCTGTTCCATCAGCCGGGCAATGGTGGCCTGGTAGGCGCTGTGCCGCCGGGACTGAAACCGGACTGGTTCATCGGGGAGCAGGCCGTGGGCTTCGAGACTGGAGAGGATCTGTCCGGTAGCTTCCGGAGGTTCCCGCAGGGGGTCGAGGTCTTCCAAGCGGATAAGCCATTGGCCACCCTGGTTGCGGGCTTCCAGGAAGCTGGCGAGGGCGGCTACCAGCGAGCCGAAATGCAGTGGGCCGGTCGGAGAAGGTGCGAACCGGCCGCGGTACCGGGGATTGGTCATGGCAGTCAGTCAGCCGGCCGGCCTTGCAGTGAGGGGCGCAAAGCCGGCGGCTGTCGAATGGCCGGTTCAGATGCCGGTCTGGCGCTCGCGAATCTCGGCCAGGGTTTTGCAGTCGATGCACAAGGTGGCCGTCGGACGAGCCTCCAGGCGGCGGATACCAATTTCCACACCACACTGGTCGCAGAAGCCGTAGTCGTCCTTGTCGATACGGTCGATGGTCTGGTCAATTTTCTTGATCAGTTTCCGTTCACGGTCACGGGTACGCAGTTCCAGGCTGAATTCCTCTTCCTGGGTTGCGCGATCACTGGGATCCGCGTAATTTGCCGCGTCTTCCTGCATGTGGTGCATGGTGCGGTCAACTTCTTCCATCAGTTCCTGCTTCCACTGCAGCAGCAGGTCCTTGAAGTGCTGAAGCATCTCGGCACTCATGTATTCTTCACCCTTCGCCATTTCGTAGGGGGTGAAGTTGGTAAAACGTTCGCGTGGTTGTTCTGCAGTGTTTGCCATTGAACCCGGCCTCTTGTTTGT
>PAKW01000094.1 GCA_002707215.1 Halomonas sp. | reverse complement strand
CTTGTTTACCCGGATAAACAGACTTTCCTCGAGTTGGCGAGGCAAATGAAAGGCGTGAACGCAGTAGTCATGTGTAGAACCCAACGGAAGCCATTATTTCCTCCGAAATACGAGCAGAGGGGCGACTTGCGATACGAACAGGAGTACACCGTTTCCCATCTCGGGGAAGATCTGCAGGTTTCGTTGAGCGGTAACCGCACTAAAGAGCTGCTGCCATGGCACCTCGTCCAATAACCCTAGGCGTCAAAACCTCCTGCACCCGTTGGCCGCCTGGCAAGTTGATCATCCCTCGCTGAGCGGGCAATATCACCACAACCGAACGCAGCAATTGCGACGCCCACGAATCAACATGTCGCTCCTGTCGCTGCGCGTTCCCAGCAACACCAAACGGAAGTACTAATGGCATTAACGCTCGAACAACTCGAACCGCACCTGTTCAAGGCCGCCGACATTCTGCGAGGCAAGATGGACGCCTCGGAATTCAAGGAATACATCTTCGGCATGCTGTTCCTGAAACGCTGCTCAGATGTGTTCGAGCAACGCTACCAGGAGGTGGTGAAAAACCAATTAGCCAAAGGCAAAGACCAGGCCGAGGCAACAGCCATTGCCGACATGGAGAACTGGTATAAATCCACCTTCTACGTGCCGAAACAATCCCGCTGGGACTTCCTGATGAACGATGCCCACCATGGCGTGGGCAACTACCTGAACAAAGCTCTGGCTGGGCTAGAGGAACACAACGTCAGCCTGGCCGGTGTGCTGGAGCATATCGACTTCACCCGCAAAGTGGGCTCCACCACCCTACCGGATAAGAAGCTGCGAGATCTGATCGTTCACTTCAGCCAGTACCGCTTACGAAACGAGGACTTCGAGTTCCCGGATCTATTGGGCGCGGCCTACGAATACCTGATCGGTGATTTCGCGGACTCCGCCGGCAAGAAAGGCGGTGAATTCTACACGCCCCGTTCTGTTGTTCGCATGATGGTTCGACTTGCTAACCCTCAGGAGGACCAAAGTGTGTACGATCCCTGCTGCGGGTCTGGGGGTATGCTGATTCTGGCGAAGGAATACCTGGAGGAACAAGGCGGCGATCCCAAACGCCTGTCGTTATTCGGGCAGGAAACATCTGGCTCCGTCTGGGCAATTGCAAAAATGAACATGCTGCTGCACGGGATCACCAGCGCCGATCTACGGAATGAAGATACCTTAACTGACCCTCAGCATGTGGATGGCGGTGAACTGATGCGCTTTGACCGCATTCTCACCAATCCGCCCTTCTCCATCGGCTTCTCACCTAGCAGCCAGTTCCCGGAACGGTTCCAGTATGGTCAGGTACCGGAAGGCGCCAAGAAAGCCGACCTGATGTTCCTACAGCACATGGTGGCCAGCCTGAAATCGGACGGCATGTTGGCCACCGTTATGCCTCACGGCGTGCTGTTCCGAGGTGGCGATGAAAAGCGCATTCGCGCAGGCATGCTGGAAAACGACCTGGTGGAAGCCGTGATCGGTCTTGCCCCCAACCTGTTCTACGGCACCGGCATTCCTGCCTGCATCCTGGTACTGCGCAACAAAGGCGCAAAAGCACCGGACCGCAGAGGCAAGGTACTGTTTATCAACGCCGACCGGGAATACTACGAGGGCCGAGCCCAGAACCACTTGCTGCCGGAGCACATCGAAAAGATCGTCAGCACCTACGAAGCCTTTGCCGAAGCCGACAGCTTTTCACGGATTGTCAGCCTGGAGGAGTTGCGGGAAAACAACTACAACCTGAATATCCGCCGCTATGCGGACAACGCCCCGCCACCCGAACCACAGGATGTGCGGGCTCACCTGGTGGGCGGCATTCCCCTGAAAGAGGTTCAGGCCAAACAGCCCCTGTTCGATGCCCAGGGCCTGAATCCCATGGATCTACTAGTACCCAAGGCGGGGGAAGATGATTACGTGGATTTTCGGGAAGACCTTACCGACAAGGTCAGCATTAAACCGGCTATCGAACAGAACGACGGCGTTCGGCACAAAGAAGCCCGACTCAAGGATACCTTCGAAAGCTGGTGGCAACAGCGAGGCACCCACATTGCCCAGCTCTCAGGCAACGGCCAGT
Organism: Halomonas sp.; assembly: GCA_002707215.1. Lineage (GTDB taxonomy): Bacteria > Pseudomonadota > Gammaproteobacteria > Pseudomonadales > Oleiphilaceae > Marinobacter. Next base: position 10,787 of record PAKW01000094.1, on the reverse strand, counting down.
GTCAGCAACTGAGCGCCCTGCGAGATGATTTGATTGGCACCTTCACCCACGCCCTCGACCCCATCGGAATGCTCGACCGGTTTGCCGTGCGCGGCATCATCGCTGGTTTCTGGGACCAGAACAAAAACGAGTTCCGCACCCTACAGGCCCGTGGAGTGCTGGGCGTGGTGGACGCCTGGCGCACCAGCATCGCCACCCTTCTGGAAGACGAGCAGAGTAAGATCAACCCGCTGGACCACAAACTTGTGACCTTCCTGTTGACGGATTACGTGGCCGAATTGGAAGACCTCCAGGCCCGAAAAGCCGAGCTGGACGCCCGCATCAAAGCCTCCACCGCCCGGTCGGAGGAAGACGAGGAGGCCGAACCCGACGAGGATGCACCTACTGATGCAGATATCAAAGCCTGGAAGGCTGACCGCACCAAGGCCACCAAGACCCTAAAAGCCAAGCAGGCCAGCTTTGAGGCGCACCTCAACGAAGCTGTGGATGCATTGGATGAGGTCGGAGCTGCAGAGCTAATGCTAACGATCCTACATAACGACATACTGGGGATACTGGACTCTTACATTCGTCAGCAACGACAGGAAGTGATTTCAGCGTTCGAGACTTGGTGGGATAAGTACTGGGTGACGTTGGCGGATATCGAGGCCAAGCGGGATGAAGCGGCCAATGACCTGAAGGAATTCCTTACGGGGCTGGGCTATGTCTGATTACGAAAGTGTATTGGCTGACATACCGGATGATTGGACGACAGCAACAATAGAAGGGCTCGGATCAGTAGTAAGTGGCGGAACGCCAAGTCGGGAAATTGCGAGCTACTGGGGCGGCAGCATTCCGTGGGTTACACCAGGGGAAGTAACGACTTTAAAGGAGAAAACGTTCCGACTGACGAGTGAATCGATTACCGAAGAGGGGCTCCGTCAAAGCGGAGCCAACCTACTGCCTGCTGGTAGCCTGCTGGTTACGACCCGAGCATCTCTCGGGTACTGCGCTATCAACTCAGTCCCGGTAACGACCAATCAAGGATTCAAGAGCATAGTCTTTCGTCAGAGCTCGAACCCCGATTTTTATTACCACTGGACGAGAAAAGTCAGTCCAGAGCTGAAGCGCAGGGCCTCCGGGACGACTTTTCTGGAGATATCCGGATCAGACTTCAAGCAAATTAAATTCCCTGTCCCGCCCTCAGCAGAGCAACAGACAATCGCCCAAATCCTCGACACCCTGGACACCCAAATCCAGAAAACCGAAGCTCTAATCGCCAAACTGGAGAAAATCAAGGAAGGCCTGCTCCACGATCTGCTCACCCGAGGCATCGACGAGAACGGCCAGCTCCGCCCCTCGCCGGAACAGGCGCCGGAGCTATATAAGGATTCGGCCTTGGGATTGATTCCGAAGCAGTGGCTTATCGGTCCCATAGAGCATGCTCTTGAAAAAATCATTGATTACCGGGGGAAAACCCCGACAAAAACGGAACATGGAATTCCGCTCATTACCGCTAAAAACGTGCGCATGGGCTTTATAGCGCCAGAGCCACGAGAGTTTATTGCATCGTCGAGCTATGACAACTGGATGACGCGGGGGATTCCGTCAAAAACTGACGTCGTATTTACTACGGAGGCTCCACTAGGCAATGTTGCGCAAGTTGGAACAGACGAAAAAGTTGCATTTGCTCAAAGGGTCATCATTCTTCAACCAAAAAGCCATTTGCGTCCTGAGCTTCTGAAGCTGCTATTAATGAGTTCTGATTTCCAAGGGCGCGCTATGAGAGCCGCTTCAGGATCTACTGCTCTTGGAATAAAGCAGAGCGTGTTCAAGAAATTATTTATAGCGCATCCTGCTTCAATGGCAGAGCAGGATGCGATGACTAAAATCCTTCGTGATCTCGATGAGAGGCGGGCTTCCGAATTTCGTTGTTTGACCAAGTTAACTGAAATGAAAATGGGCCTCATGGATGACCTCCTCACTGGCCGCGTCCGCATCACTCCCCTACTGAAGGATGCAGTATGACCACCTTCGACAGCACCAAACGTTCCCTCCCTGAGCTGCTCAAAGACATCACCAACGGCAAGATCCAGCTGCCGGACTTCCAGCGCGGATGGGTCTGGGACGATGAGCATGTGAAGAGTCTTTTGGTGAGTATCGCCCGATCTTTTCCAGTAGGTGCTGTCATGCTGATGGAGACCGGTGGTGAGGTGCAGTTTCAAGTGCGCCCGGTTGAGGGCATCTCCGCGAGCGAGGTGACCGATGATCCCGAGCAGTTGATTCTTGATGGGCAACAGCGACTCACGAGCCTGACACAAGCCATTGCTCTGACCACTCCAGTAGACACGCGCACCGCGAAAGGCAAAGACATCCTTCGTCATTACTACTTCGACATCGCCATGGCTTTGGAAGGCGACGACCGGCTGGATGAAGCGGTTAAAGCCGTTGACAAGGATCGCCAGATCCGCAGTAATTTTGGCCGCGACGTGGAGCTCGATCTCTCCACCCGCGAACTGGAATGCCAGCAGCTGCATTTCCCCTGCGACAAGATTTTGGACGACTCCCAGTGGCTGCAGGATCTGTTTCAGTACAACCCGGAGGGCATGGAACAGTTCCTGAAATTCAAACAGAAAATCATCGGTGCCTTTGTCGCTTACCAAATTCCGATCATTGAGCTGAAAAAAGAAACCTCAAAAGAAGCCGTTTGCCTGGTTTTCGAGAAGGTCAACACAGGTGGCGTCCAACTGTCTGTGTTTGAGCTGATGACCGCCAGCTACGCTGCCGAAGGCTATAACCTTCGCGATGACTGGTTTGGTTCCGACATCCGCAATGTGGCCTCACGCCAAGATCGTTTTGCCAAACAGGAATTGCTAAAAGGTGTTGAGAGCACCGATTTTCTGCAGGCCATCACCCTGCTCCATACACGCCAGCGGAAGTACCAGGACATCGCAGATGGGAAACAGGGCAAACAAGTGAGGCCCGTGAGCGCCAAGCGGGCCTCAGTTTTGGAACTGCCCCTGACTGCTTACCAGAAATGGGCAGATGAGGTTGAGGCTGGCTTTATTGAGGCATCAAAGTTCCTGGCGGGCGAATGCTTCTTCAGTCGGAAAGAGCTCCCATATGGCACCCAGTTGGTGCCGCTCGCAGCAACCATGACCTTGCTCGGTGAGCGCTGGCGAGAACCAAAAGTTCACCAGAAGCTCGCCCGCTGGTTCTGGTCTGGCGTATTGGGGGAGCTATACGGGGGTGCCGTCGAGACCCGTATAGCCGTCGATCTAGAGGAACTGATGGACTGGTTCGAGGATGACTCTGCAACTCCTCGCACCGTTACTGATGCCTCCTTTGACCCCGAGCGTCTGGAGTCTCTGCGCAGTCGCCTGAGTGCCGCTTATAAAGGCATCAATGTGCTGATCTTGCGAGAGGGGGCATCTGATTTCTTCTGGAAGGGCCGCATTCAGCAGCTGGATACCCAGGAAGTAGCTTTGGACATTCATCATATTTTCCCGCGAGCCTGGTGTGAGGCCAACAGCATCCCACCCAAGGTTTATGATTCCATCATCAACAAAACACCGATTTCCTATAAGGCCAACCGGATGATCGGTGGAGATGCACCTTCGACATATTTGGCTAAGCTACAGAGCCATGAACAAGTGCAACTCGAAAACGACGAAATGGATGTCATTCTTAATGGGCACTTCATCCCAACTGAACAACTTCGAACGGATGATTTCCCAGGATTCTTCGAAGCGCGAAAGCGTTTGCTGATGGGCTTGATAGAGAAAGCCATGGGCAAAAAAGCGCTGTCAGAAGGTGCATGATGAATAATCCATTGCCGGAGCAGAGCTAATGGGGTTTGAGAAGGACCTGACACCGGAAAAAGCACTGATTTTCCGAATTACACATCGAAGGAATCTGCCTTGGGTGCTCGACAATGGCATTCACTGCCGGTCAAGCGCAGAACAGGACGCAGGTTTCATCAGTATCGGTAACCAGGATCTGATTGAAGGAAGGAAAGATCGGGCAGTACCAGTAGACCGAAAAGGAGTCCTTTCGGATTACATCCCTTTCTACTTCACCCCATATTCCCCCATGCTGCTCAACATTGTCACTGGCCGGAATGTTACCCAGCGCCCCAAGTCAGATATCGTGATCCTGGTTAGCTCGCTGCACAAAATCCATGCATTGGGCATTCGGTTTCTTTTCACAGACCGGCACGCTTACCTGTTTAATGCCACCTTCACCAGTGACCTCGGCCAACTGCACAATATGGTTCCATGGGAGCTGCTACAGGCCCGCGATTTCCGTAAAGACGCCGAAGACCCGGCAAAATCTGAACGCTACCAAGCTGAAGCGCTGATTCACCAGCACCTTCCGGTGGGTGCTCTATCCGGCGTAGTAACCTACAATGACACCATCAAAGCCGAAGTTCAGGCGCTGGCGGATGAACGCCAGCTGGAATTGGGCATACATAGTAAACCGAGCTGGTTCTTCTGATGATCGAATACACTAAAGGCAATTTGCTTGAAGCGGATGTCGACGCCCTGGTAAACACAGTCAACACCGTTGGCATTATGGGCAAAGGCATCGCTTTAATGTTCAAGGAAGCCTTCCCTGACAATTACCGTGCTTATGCAGAAGCGTGCAAAAACCAGCAGGTACAGACCGGCCAGATGTTCGTCACTGAGAGAAACGATCTGATGGGCCCGCGCTGGATTATCAACTTCCCGACCAAACAGCATTGGCGCACCAAAACCAAACTGGAATGGATCGACTCTGGTCTGCAGGACCTTCGCAAAGTCATTGCTGACAAAGGAATTCAATCTATTGCCATTCCTCCGCTGGGAAGTGGCAATGGCGGCCTGGATTGGAAAACGGTGAAGCCCCGCATTGAAGAAGCTCTGGGTAACCTTACTGATGTTCGCGTTGTGCTCTTTGAACCGACCGCCCAATACCAGAACGTAACTCGCCGTAAAGGCGTAGAGAAGCTGACACCGCCTCGCGCGCTCATTGCCGAGCTGGTTCGTCGTTATTGGATGCTGGGCATTGAATGTTCATTGCTTGAAATCCAAAAACTCGCCTGGTTCATGGAACGCGCCATTCTGAAAACAGGTCTTGAAGATCCAATGGACCTTCGCTTCGAGGCCAACCGCTATGGCCCCTACGCGGACCGTTTACGGCACCTGCTGGACTCGCTGGATGGCAGCTACTTGTGCTGCGAGAAGCGTCTTGGAGATGCCAAGCCCGAAGACGTAATCTGGTTTGAGCAGTCACGGAAGGAAAAGGTTCACGTTTACCTTAAGTCCAATGAAGCATCGCCCTATGAACCGGCTCTTGAGCATGTATCTGGCCTCATCGATGGCTTTCAATCACCGTTAGGCATGGAGCTGCTTGCCACCGTTGACTGGCTTATCGAACGTGAAAACTGCAAGCCCAACCTGGCCAGCATCAAAGAAGGTCTTCAAAAATGGCCTGCAGGAAAAGCAGCTGCGGATCGGAAGCTTAAATTGTTTGATGACAGCATGCTTAACCTGGCAATCGAGAGACTGCGCAGCTTTTAATGGACTGATCGACAGGAGTTGTAATGCCTGGCCCGGAATTCACGGAAGTTGAGCTCCCCTTTATTCAGCAACTGGAGCAAGAGGGCTGGGATTACATCGAGGGCTCCCTGGATTTCCCATCCGTCACCCATCGCGACACCTTTGCCCAAGTCATCATGGAGCCGTTGCTTCGTGATCGGCTACTGGCCATCAATACCCGAAATGGCAAACCCTGGCTGGACGAGAGACGAGTCGATCAGGCGGTCTCTGCGGTTACCCGCCTTCCCGCCAACAAGGTGATGGAAGCCAACCAACTGGCAACCGAACTGCTCCATGGTGGCATCACGGTTGAAGGTTTGCCGGATTGGGATGGTGGCAGGGGGCAGACTATCCAGTTTATCGACTGGGCCACCCCTGCGAACAACACCTTCACGGTGGTGAATCAATTCAAGGTCAAGTGCCCACCCGGCCATGACGGCTGGAAAGGTCACGTCATTCCGGATCTTGTGTTGTTCGTGAACGGCATTCCCCTGGTGGTCATTGAGTGCAAAAGCCGCACAGTCCCTGAGGGTCTTCCTGAAGCAGTTGATCAACTTCGCCGTTACTATGATCAGCGACATCAGGATCTTGAGGTTGAGGAACACGAGGGTGCCCCTGCTCTGTTCTTCACCAACCAGTTTATGGTGGCCTCCAACTTCGATGATGCCCGGGTGGGAACCATTGGCGCCGGGTTTAACCATTTCCTGAACTGGAAAACTGTGGCGCCAAGATCCGAACCAAGCATTGCCGATACCCTGGGCGTCCAATCGCTTTCTTCCCAGCAACGACTGATCGCGGGCATGCTGCCTCCCGGCAACCTGTTGGATATTGTCCGCCACTTCACGCTCTTCATGACCATGGGCGGGCAGACCATCAAGTTGGTGTGCCGATATCAGCAGTATCGGGCCGTCACGCGGGCCGTTCAGCGCCTGAAAACCGGTAAAACCCGAGCCGAAGACGGCGAGCACGACCGCCGTGGGGGAATCATCTGGCACACCCAGGGTAGCGGCAAAAGCCTGACCATGGTCTTCCTGGTGCTGAAGCTCAGAACCGATCCGGAACTGTGCCGTTTCAAAGTCGTCGTGATCACAGACCGGAAGGATCTGCAGGATCAGCTGTCGGATACTGCGGAGCTCACGGGCGAGACCGTCAAAGTTGCCAGCAACACGGGCAAACTCAAGTCGCTGCTGGGACAGCCAGGCCCCGGGCTTATTTTCGGGACCATCCAGAAATATCGGGAACACGAATCGGCCTATCCTGCTTATCCTTCGCCCAAGCCCCCACGCGGCCTGGAAATTGATCGACGGGATGCTGCAGACAACCCCGAGCGCAAACCGGCGAAACCCATTCCCTCTCGCCCCCTTGGTCTGATCAATGAAAGCCCTGACATTCTGGTGATGATCGACGAAGCTCACCGCACCCAGGCCGGGGACCTGCATGCAAACCTTCTGCAGGCGGTACCCAACGCGGCCCGGATTGGGTTTACCGGCACGCCCATCATCATGGGCAAGAAAAAGCAGACCAGTGAGATCTTCGGCGAATACATCGACCGCTACACCATCAAGGAAGCGGAGAACGATGGTGCCACTGTACCGATCCTTTACGAGGGCCGGACAGCAGAGGGCGCAGTGAAAGAGGGTGCCAACCTGGATGACCTATTCGAGGATCTGTTCAAGGAACGCACCAAGGACGAACTGGAACTCATAAAAAAGAAATACGCCACCAAGGGCCAGATTTTTGAAGCACCCCGCCTGATTGAGGAAAAGGCAGCGGACATCCTGCGCCACTACGTGACCAACATCCTGCCCAATGGTTTCAAGGCCCAGCTGGTTGCATACAGCCGAAGAGCCGCCATCCGCTACTTGGAAGCACTCAAACAAGCGAGGACGAAGCTGCTTGAGGAGGCCATGGCATTAGCTCCTGAAGACAAAAACATCGGCGAGACCGAACTGATTTCCCGGCCATCCAGAATCAAAGCAGCCATCAAGGCCTGGCAATATCGCGAGTTACTACAGCAATTGGAGTTTGCTGTGGTATTCAGCAGCAGTAACAACGATGACAGCGGCTGGGCACAGTGGAGTGACCGATCCGCAATTGAGCAGAACATCAAACGATTCAAGAAGCCCCTGTTTCACAAAGACCCGGAGAAAGCCGACCCACTCAGCTTCCTGATCGTGAAGTCCATGCTGCTAACTGGTTTTGACGCGCCCATTGCAGGTGTGATGTATCTCGACCGCCCGATTCGGGAAGCAGAATTGCTGCAAGCTGTTGCCAGAGTAAACCGCACAGGGTTCGGGAAACGCTGCGGGATTGTGGTGGATTACTATGGCGTTGCAAACCACCTTAAAGAAGCTCTGGCTGCCTATAGCGATGAAGATATTGAGGGCGCACTCCAGAGCTTGAAAGACGAAATCCCGTTGCTACGGGATCGCCACCTCCGGGTTGTGGATGTGCTAAGAAAACAGGGCGTCGATAGCCTTGCGGATACAGAGGAAGCCGTTACAGCGCTGGGCGACGAACGGCTGCGAGCAGAATTCATCGTGAAGCTAAAAGAGTTCAGCCGAACACTGGATGACGTCCTACCACGCCCGGAAGCACTGGAATTCGTGAATGACGCTAAGCAACTGGCCCATATTCACGCACTGGCTCGAAACCGATACAAAGACAGCCCGGAATTGGGCAAAGACGTTGGCAGTAAAGTCCGCAAACTGATTGACGACTACATGATCTCGCTGGGCATCAACCCCAAGATACCGCCGGTGCAATTGACTGAAACCGACTTTGACCAGCATATAAATCGGCAGGTCAGTGACCGGGCCAAGGCGTCCGAGATGGAGCACGCAGTTCGCTCGCATGTCAGAAAGCACCTAGACGAAGACCCGGTGAAATACACCAAGCTCAGTGAACGCCTGAAGGAAATCCTGGAGCAGATGGACGGGCTCTGGCAGGAGCAGGTAGATGCACTATCAGCCTTGATCAGGCAATTGCAGGAAGATGAGACCACGGATGGCGAGTCACCCTCAGCTCTGCCTTCTAATCACCTGCCATTCCTAAGAGTGATGGCCGAAATTAAACAGGATGGCGACGCCGCGCTTTCCTCGGATGAGCAAGAAAATCTGGAGCAAGCCACCGTATCCACTGTTCAGATAATCACAGAAGAACTTCGCATCCCAGACTTCTGGAAGCCTTCTCACCTGCCAGACCAGGAGCGCCTACGTGGCCGACTGTTTGAAGAGTTGTTCGAGCTAGACCTTTTCCCGGTCAACCGACTGGATGCCCTGCTGGACAAATTGATTGACCTTGCCAAAGCGAACCACAGCAAGCTGGTGAACCCGTGATGGAATTGAAGGTGGATGATCTGACCTTTGAGGTGCGCCACAGTACCCGGCGCAAAACACTGGAAATCATCGTCGACCGTGAAGGCGAACTGGTGCTTGCCGCGCCGAAGGACACCGAGGAACGACTGCTCAAAGACTTTGTTCAGGAAAAAAAATTCTGGATCTACCAGAAGCTGGCCGAGAAAGCAGAGCTGCTTAAACCGCAGCCTCGCAAAGAGTATGTGAATGGCGAGGGTTTCCTGTACCTGGGCCGAAGCTATCGCTTGAAGCTGGTTGATGGTCAGCAAACGCCTCTCAAACTGATAGCGGGCCGGTTCTGCCTGCGAAAAGATCTGCAGGCCGAGGCAAGACAGCATTTCATCCACTGGTACAGCAACAAAGCGCAGATTTACCTGAACGACAAAGTCCAGGCCCTGGCTGCACGCATGGGCGTTGAACCAGCTGGGGTAAAAATTCAGGACCTAGGATATCGCTGGGGTTCGTGTGGCAGGGGTAACCGCCTTTACTTCAACTGGAAGACAATCCTGCTACCGAGAGAGATTGTGGAGTATGTGGTGGTGCATGAACTGACGCACTTGCATGAGCCACACCACACGCCGCAGTTCTGGAAGCGGGTTGAGCGGGTTATGCCGGATTATGAGCGTAGGAAGAGCTGGCTGGCTAGGAATGGGATTGAAGTAGAGGGGGTTGATTGACCAACCTAGGAGATTTCAGTCATGTGTTCGGGACCATTTCCTCTTTGCTTTCAACAAACAGTAACAAATTCCGACATATCTTAAACGGCTCCGTAGTGACATTGCTGCTATGCTCTGAGCATCAATAAAATCTGTCGAAGGATCGAGGATGCTCAACAAATTTAAAGGCCAATTTGATAATGCTAAATCCAAGGCTACACGGAGCTTCGAGCAAGGAAGAGAGGCGTTCAGCAAGACGTACGAAGACCTATCGACTCAAGCAAAAGAGCGTTTCGATTCGAAAGCGCCGGAACAAATCGAAGCCTGGTGTTCCTGGTGCGGAGACCACACAACCCACGACCTGTGCGAAGAACGAAGGTTGGGCCGCTCCTCTTACCAGTGCTCTAGTTGCTACTTTCCTACCTCACCATGCCGGTACTGCAACAACATGGCAAAAGCTTCAAGTCTCGGGCCAGTAAAAAACTCGCATATGGCTGGGGAGCAGTCCGGCAAGCTATCCGAGTTCTTTACAAATAACTGGACCAACGAACTCTGTTCTGAGCACGATGGTTCAATCCCTGATTTCAGCCGAGCTCACGAAAAAATAAGCTGCCTCTCTGAGTTTGAAGGGTTGATGAAACCAAAACAGAGAAATCTGTATGGGATGGCTAAGAATACAGCCGCAATCGTGGGAGGTGTAGCGGCAATTGGAACAGGTGCAGCCCTCGCAGCGCCCGGCATTGCCGCTGCGATGGGAACAGCAGGCGTACTGGGAGCCGCTGGAACTGGCACCGCAATCTCCTCACTATCAGGAGCAGCTCTGACGAGTGCTGCAGTGGCAAAATTGGGTGCCGGAGGATTAGCAATAATCACGGCAACCGGTGCAGGGCTGGGCGGTAAAGCTGGCTTCGGAATCGCGAATGCGTATTTTAAAGATATTCCGGATTTCAAGTTCGTTCCGATACGCGAAAATGATTCAAAGTCCTCAAAACATACTGTCATCGTGATCAATGGCTTCCTCACCGAGGATGATTTGGAGGCCAAGGATTGGTCTCAGTCGCTCGAAGGCCATTTCGATAAAAGTCCTGTCTGGCTAGCAAACTGGGAAGCCAAAACTCTCCGGAAACTGGGAGGTTATCTCAGCGGCGGCAGCTCCTCGTCTTTATTGAGCACGACTCTAAAAAATCTTGGCGGCGTTGGATCGAAAAAAATGGCTG
>PAKW01000093.1 GCA_002707215.1 Halomonas sp. | reverse complement strand
CGAACATCTTGGTTGCAAGCTTTGTGAACATAGACCACTGCTTCTTTGATTAAACGGAGGAAGCCGGCATTCTAACCTTATTTTGTAACAGGACAAAAGACAGGGCTCACACGAGCGCAATAAGGCTGTGGCGAGACGCCAGATTCCGGGATACAGACCTGAATGACCAGCGAATGGCGAAGGAAAATCTAAAGCTAACGATGAGCCAGGAAATGACTAGCGGCTCGCACGTTTGATGTACGTTTCCGGGTTCTCTGACTTTCCGTTCCGGATCACTTCAAAATGGACATGCGGGCCAGTGGAACGCCCGGTACTGCCCATCAGAGCCACAACCTGGCCTTTCTGGACAACATCACCCACCTGGACCTTGACGGTTTTGCAGTGAGCGTACCGGGAAACTAGACCGTCGCCATGGTCAATTTCAACCAGATTGCCATAGCCGTAGCGCTCGCCGGCGTAGGTCACGACGCCACCGGCAACCGAAATAATGTTGCTGCCGTCCTTGCCGGCAAGGTCAACCCCCGCATGCCATGTACGTTTGCCGGTGAAAGGATCAGAGCGGTAACCATAACGTGAGGACAACCACCCCCACGTGATGGGGCGACCCTCAAGGTAGAGCTCATCTTCGAGCTTCTGCCGGGAAGCCACCTGATCCAGCAGGCGCAGCTGCTGCTCCCGGTCCTCAATCCGCCGCTCCATTTCCTCGATCATGCGAGTGAGCTCTGGCGCAGAGAAAGAATCGCCGGACAGCCCATCTTCCGGGCCACCTACCGCAGCCGGTTGCTCGAAATCGAATTCGTCGCTCGCCACCAGGCCGGACTCCACGAACCGTTGCCCCAGGGCATCCAGTCGCAACAGGCGCCCCTGAATTTCACCCAGTCGCAGCGTCAGGGCGTCCACCTGCTGCTGGACATTTTCCTCGATTACAGCCAGCTCCGCCTTCTGTTGTGCCAGTATTTGCTGCCAGCCCGCCACCAGCTCCGAATTACTTGGCACCCTGGCCTCGGCTCGCTGGACAGCCATCTGATAGCCGGCCCAACCGGCCGCCACGAGCACCGAGAGCACCAAAAGGAACAGGCCGACGGCAAGAGAGCTGTTGATCGCCAACACACGGGACTTTCCGTGGTGTTTGCCAACAAGAATAATATTCATATCATCTTCTGGTTTCATCGTTGAGCCGCAACCGCATCCTGTAGTGTTGCGCCCCGGAGAAATTCCGAGTGGGTCTGCCATCCTCTGGCAACAGCTACATACTGAAAAAATCGCAGCGCCCGGTAGACATACTCATTTACCACAATGTAAAACGAGTGTAATACAGGCACTACGCATAAACCGTGCCGAAGTGTAACCAATCGTAATCAGAGCCGTCGAGTAAAAACGCGCCCATGAAACAAAAAAGCGAGCAAAAAATGACCTTCGACAAGCTCGGCAAGACCCCGGCACTCAAGGATCTTGTCGCACGGGCCGAACTTCACCGTCAGGCCGAGGAGCAGGTTCTGGCCGCCCTTCCGGAAGACCTGGTCAGGGGCACACGCTTTATAAGCTGCCAGGAAGGTGAACTGGTTCTTTCTGCGGAGACCGCCGGCAAGGCCAGCCAGATTCGCTTCCGCCAGCACGAAATCATGGAAAAACTTCGGGAAAACGGGCTGTTCCGGTTTGTCTGGAAGCTGAGGGTTAAAGTCGCGCCGCCGAGGTTCCGGGAGAAGTCAGCGTTTAAAAAGGCGCCCTTAAGCAAGGAAAATGCCCGGCTCCTCAAAGAGGAGGCCGGGCACACGAAGGATAAAGCACTGCGCGAGGTTCTCGAAAAACTCGCAAGTCACGTCCGGGATTAAAGCGTCCTGCTTTAAGCCTGGGCTGCCAGCGCCGGCTTCATGTAGGAAATCGGAGCCGTGGCTTCGTCGTCAAACGTAACCACTTCCCAGGCGTCTTCCTCAGCCCGGAGCTTACGCAGTAACTTGTTGTTCAGATCGTGACCGGACTTTACGCCGCGGAACTCACCAATCAGGCTGTTGCCCAGCAGGTACAGGTCGCCAATTGCGTCCAGCACCTTGTGCTTGACAAACTCGTCATCATAACGCAGACCGTCTTCGTTCAGAATCTTGTAGTCGTCAACCACAATGGCGTTATCCACGCTGCCACCGAGCGCCAGGTTCATGGCACGCAGCTTCTCGATGTCGCGCATGAAACCAAAGGTCCGTGCGCGGCTGACTTCCTTCACGAAGGAGGTGCTTGAGAAGTCGACTGTGGCAGTCTGGGCACGGCCCTTGAAGACCGGGTGATCGAAATCGATCCCGAAGCTTACCTTGAAGCCTTCGAACGGCAGGAAGGTTGCTTTCTTGTCGCCCTCTTCAACGGTCACTTCACGCCTGATGCGAATAAAGCGCTTGGCAGCCTCCTGCTCGGCAATACCGGCAGATTGCAGCAGAAACACGAAGGGACCGGCAGAGCCGTCCATGATCGGAACTTCCGCAGCACTGAGCTCCACAAAGCAGTTATCAATACCGAGACCAGCCATGGCGGAGAGCAGATGCTCAACCGTCGCCACACGGACACCGTCTTTTACCAGCGTCGTGGACAGCATGGTCTCACCCACATTTTCCGCACAGGCACGGATCTCGACCATCGGGTCCAGATCAGAACGTCGGAAGATGATGCCCGAGTCCACCGGGGCGGGCTTCAGGGTCAGGTATACTTTCTCACCGGAGTGCAAGCCAACACCGGTGGCACGGATGGTGTTTTTGAGTGTCCGTTGTTTGATCATCGGTACATATTTCCGTCACAAAAAGGCGATATTCTGGGCAAAATTCTGCCCGGAGAATACCAGAAAACAGGACTGAATGCCATTTAACCCATCAGCCCCTGCCAAACGTCCACCGGGCGCCGGACCAAGGCACTCAGCGCGCGTGTTTACCGGCGTCGAGGTTCCGTTTTTTTTCGTACGCAGACCGGAACCGGATCACAATTACAACAGATTATCAGTCCGCCTGCCGGCGGAGGAATGCGGGAATATCGAGATAGTCAACTCCCTGCTCCTCGCGCTCTTTGCTCTGGTCGATGGCCACATTTCCATGGGAAACGGCCCGACGACGCAGAACAGCGGGGCGGTCCAACTGGTTGTAATCAGTTTTTCCATCCAGGGTGCGGGTATTGTCCACAACCTTGGCCGGCTTCTCGCGGTCGCCGCCAAGCCCGGTGGCAACGACGGTCACTTTCAGTTCGTCGGTCATTTCCGGATCAATAACGGTACCAACAACGACAGTAGCCGAGTCAGAAGCAAACTCACGCACGATGTCGCCAACTTCCGAGAATTCGCCCAGATTCAGATCCATGCCGGCGGTAATGTTTACCAGGATACCCTTGGCGCCCTGCAGGTTGATGTCTTCCAGCAGCGGACTGCGGATGGCCGCTTCGGCAGCTTCCCGTGCACGGTTTTCACCGGTGGCCCGGGCGGTACCCATCATGGCCATACCCATTTCAGACATAACGGTTTTTACGTCCGCGAAGTCAACGTTGATCATGCCGTTACGGGTGATCAGATCCGCAATCCCCTGAACCGCACCCAGCAGCACATCATTTGCCGCGGCAAACGCGTCCAGCAGGCTGGTTTTCTTGCCCATCACCGCCAGCAGCTTTTCATTGGGGATGGTGATCAGGGAGTCGACGCTCTCCTCAAGCTCCTTCAGGCCGGATTCGGCAACGCTCATGCGCTTGCCACCCTCGAACATGAATGGTTTGGTAACCACGGCAACGGTAAGGATGCCAAGTTCACGGGCCACTTCCGCCACAATCGGCGCCGCACCGGTGCCGGTACCACCGCCCATGCCAGCGGTGATGAACACCATGTCAGCGCCCTTGATGGCTTCGGCGATACGGTCACGGTCTTCCAGGGCGGACTGGCGACCCACCTCAGGATTGGCACCGGCGCCCAGACCCTTGGTGATATTGCCACCAAGCTGAATGATCTGGCGCGCGTCCATATCGGTCAGCGCCTGGGCATCGGTATTGGCGCAGATGAATTCCACACCTTCGATGTCGCTGTTAAGCATATGGCGCACGGCGTTGCCGCCACCACCGCCAACACCGACGACTTTAATGACAGCGTTTTGCTGGACATTATCGACGAGTTCAAACATTTCCCCTACTCCTTCGTGCTGTTTTCAGCCCTGTTCCGACCGTTTGTTCGAGAGTGTATTTTCGAGATACCTTCGTGTACTGCCACCCGGCGCCGTCAGAAATGACCGGTGAACCAGGCTTTCATGCGCTCAAACAGCGAGGGTGCATCTTCACCCTTGAGCACCGGTGTCCGCCCCAGATCCATCTGGCGGAAACCATGAATCAACAACCCCACGCCGGTGGCGTAGATCGGGTTGTTGACCACTTCCGTCATACCGGAGACTGCCTGCGGGCAGGCCAGCCTTACCGGCATGTGGAAGATCTCTTCGGCCAGCTCCACTACGCCTTCCATGGTGGAAGAACCGCCGGTAATCACGATGCCCGCCGGAACCAGGTCCTCGAACCCGGACCGGCGCAGTTCGGACTGCACCAGTGTGAACAGCTCCTCGTAACGGGGCTCCACCACCTCGGCCAGAGCCTGCCGCGAGAGATCCCGCGGAGGTCGATCCCCGACGCTGGGCACCTTGATGGTTTCATCGGCGCCGGCCAGCTGGGTCAGTGCACAGGCATACTTGATCTTTATCTCTTCGGCATTCTGGGTCGGTGTCCGGAGCGCCATGGCGATATCGTTGGTCACCTGGTCACCGGCGATCGGGATCACCGCGGTATGACGAATCGCACCACCGGTGAATACGGCGATGTCGGTGGTTCCGCCACCGATGTCCACCACACAGACACCCAGTTCCTTTTCGTCTTCGGTGAGGATGGCGTGGCTGGACGCCAGTTGCTCCAGGATGATGTCATCCACCTCAAGGCCGCAGCGCCTCACGCATTTCTCGATATTCTGGGCGGCGTTTACCGCGCAGGTGACCAGGTGCACCTTCGCTTCCAGACGCACACCGGACATGCCCATCGGCTCCTTGATGCCTTCCTGGCTGTCAATCACAAATTCCTGGGGCAGAATGTGCAGAATCTTCTGATCGGCCGGAATCGCCACCGCCTGGGCGGCATCAATTACCCGGTCGATATCGGCCTGGGTGACTTCGCGGTCACGGATGGCAACAATCCCGTGGGAGTTCAGGCTCTTGATATGGCTGCCAGCGATACCTGCGTATACCGAGTGAATGCGACACCCTGCCATCAACTCTGCCTCTTCCACGGCGCGCTGAATCGCCTGGACCGTGGTTTCAATGTTCACCACCACGCCACGCTTCAGGCCCCGGGAAGGGTGGGAACCAATGCCCACCACCTCGATGGTGCCGTCCATCTTGCGCTTGCCGACAATCGCAACCACTTTCGAGGTTCCGATATCGAGGCCGACAATCATGTTTTCCGTTTCAACCGATGACATGTGTTTCACCAAACCGTAGGTCTGAATTAACCGTTACTATGATTTCGGGCCGGAAGCTGTCACAGCAGCCTTCCACTTGACCGCCACACCGTTGGTGTAGCGGGCATCCACCCGACTGACTTCGTCCGACCGTGCCGCCAGCCGGTTTTCATAAACCGTCATAAACCGTTCAAATCGCTGCTCCACCTGATCCCGGCCAAGCACCACTTCGATGCCGTTGTCCAGTCGCAGGGTCCAGGCACCCCGATGTTCCAGGGACAAGCCCGCAAAACCCAGCCCCCGGGCAACCAGCTTTTCGCTCATGGTTCGCGCCATGTTGATCACATCACGCACCCGTTCATCCGGTCCCGCCAACCGGGGCAACCTGCCCGCCACTTCCGGATTGGGGGGCGCAAACAGCTCACCGGTCCGGCTTACCAGGCGCCCGTCGGTCCAGTAGGCCAAGGGCTTTTTCTCCCGGATATCAATCACCAGGCGATCCGGCCAGACCCGCTGCACGGCAGCGGATTCAACCCAGGGCCGATGCTCCAGACTGGCCTTGATGTCGGACAGATCCGTGGCGAAATAACTCTTGCCAATCCAGCTGCCGGCAGCCCGCTCGACGGCAACCCGGCTGTCGCCGGTAAAATCCCCTTTCACATCCACCGCCAGGATCTGCTGGTCCATGGCACCCAGCACCTTGCCGGTTCCCCAGGGCACCAGAGCCGCAAGCAGAACAATCACCGCACCCACACCCACCTGAAGCCAGGGCACCGCTGCCAGAACACCTCTTAACACGCCAAACCGGTCCCGCTCAGTCCCGAGGGAGGTTGCCCCCCGGCGCCGAGGGGGTTCGGACGGTGTCGCCCGGCTCCGGATCAGCAGTG
This sequence comes from Halomonas sp., assembly GCA_002707215.1. Classification (GTDB taxonomy): domain Bacteria; phylum Pseudomonadota; class Gammaproteobacteria; order Pseudomonadales; family Oleiphilaceae; genus Marinobacter. The sequence continues at coordinate 5,305 of PAKW01000093.1, read as the reverse complement.
TCTCAAGCATCGGCGACCTCCAGTGTGTCCCTGAGAATCCTTACCACCAGCTCTTCAAAACTGATGCCCGCCGCCTTGGCTGCCATCGGTACGAGACTGTGATCAGTCATTCCCGGCACGGTATTGACTTCCAGCAGCCAGAACTTGCCGTCGCTGTCCTGCATGATGTCGACCCGGCCCCAGGTCCGGCAGCCGACAACACGGAAGGCCTCCAGAGCCAGATGCTGCAGACGGACCTCATCCTCCGGCGCCAGGCCACAGGGAATCCGGTAGCGGGTATCGTCCGCCAGGTACTTGGCGTCGTAGTCGTAGAACACGTGATCCGTGCTCAGGCCAATCGCCGGAAGCGCCTGGTCCTGCAGCAGGCTGACGGTAAACTCCGGCCCTTCAATCCACTCTTCCACCAATACCAGATTGTCCAGCGCCGCAGCCGCTTCGTAGGCTTCGGCCAGCTCCGCAGCGGTGTAGACCTTGCGGATACCGATGCTGGAGCCTTCCCGCGAAGGCTTCACACTCAACGGCGCCCGCAATTCGCCAATGATCTGGCCGGCCTGAGCGCTACCGGACATGATCCGGAATGTCGGCGTCGGCAGACCGCAGCCCTCGAACACGTACTTGGTTCTCAACTTGTCCATGGCCAGGGCCGAGGCCAGCATTTCGCTGCCGGTGTAGGGAATACCCGCCTGAGACAGGATGGCCTGAAGCGTACCGTCCTCACCGCCACGGCCATGCAGGGCAATGAACACCCGGTCAAACTCCGGACTATCCACGGTTCTCAACAGGCAGCCCCGGACGTCCACGGCGTAGGCATCCACGCCGGCCGACACCAGCGCCGCCAGGACCGCCTTGCCGCTTTTCAGGGACACGTCCCGCTCAGCGGAATCGCCGCCCATAAAGACCGCCACCCGTCCGAGCGCCCGCACGAGGTCGGGGGCCGCCTGGTAGGCCTGGGGTTCGGGATGATGCATATCACTCACCAGCAATCACTCCCGCGGCCGCCAGCCGCGCCGCCACGCCACCAATATCTCCGGCGCCCTGGGTTATCAGCAGGTCGCCATCCTGCAGCACATTGGCCAGCAGGGATTCAATCTCCCGGCTATCCTCAACGAACACCGGCTCTACCTGCCCTCTCTGGCGGATGCTGCGGCACAGGGCGCGACCATCGGCGCCTGGAATCGCAGGCTCGCCGGCGGAATAGACATCCATCAGCAGCAATCCGTCCACCTCCGACAACACGCGAACAAAGTCTTCGTAAAGATCACGGGTCCGGCTATATCGGTGCGGCTGGTACACCATCACCAGACGGCGATCCGGCCAGGCATCGTGGGCGGCACGGATAACCGCCTCAACCTCCGTGGGGTGGTGACCATAATCATCCACCAGGGTGATTATGCCCTTGGGTGTCTTGTAATTGCCGTACACCTGGAACCGGCGTCCGACACCGGCAAATCCGGCCAGGCCACGGCCAATAGCCTCATCCGCGACACCTTCATCGGTCGCCACGGCAATCGCCGCCAGCGCGTTCGCCACGTTGTGACGACCGGGCATTTTCAGTTCTACCGTCAGATCGCGCCGGCCGGCCGGACGCCTCACTACAAAGTGGGTCCGCAAGCCATCGGAGGTGATGTTCTCGGCCCGGTAATCCGCCTCCGGGTTGTCGATGCCATAGGTAATGATCGCCCTCGATATCCGGGGAATGATTTCCCGGACATAAGCGTCATCCACACACATCACCGCCACGCCGTAAAACGGCAGGTTGTGGAGGAAATCGACGAAGGTCCGCTTCAGCTTTCCAACATCGCCGCCATAGGTATCCATGTGGTCCGCTTCGATGTTAGTCACCACCGAAATGACCGGTGTCAGGTGCAGGAACGACGCATCGCTTTCGTCAGCCTCCGCCACCAGATAGCGGGACCCACCGAGCTGGGCATTGGTGCCGGCACTGTTCAGCTTGCCGCCGATCACGAAAGTCGGGTCCAGCCCGGCCTCACCCAGAATCGATGCGATCAGACTGGTGGTGGTGGTTTTACCGTGGGTACCCGCCACAGCGATCCCGTGCCGGTAACGCATGATCTCAGCCAGCATTTCCGCCCTGGGCACAATAGGAACACGGCGGGTGCGAGCGGCGGTGACTTCCGGATTGCCTGAAGCAACGGCAGACGACACCACCACCACATCGGCGCTGGCACTGTTTTCTTCCCTATGACCGATCTGAACCTCGACGCCCATGGCTTTCAGGCGACCGGTAACCGGGCTTTCTTTCAGATCCGAGCCGGAGACGTCATACCCCTGGTTTTTGAGCACCTCGGCAATGCCGCTCATACCGGCACCACCAATACCCACGAAATGGATGTGGCGAATCCGGCGCATTTCTGGAACCTGGTAGACCAGGGGCGGATTGGTTGCATCAGCCATTAGCGGCCTCCAGACAGTAATTCACGACTCTCTCCGTTGCATCTGGGCGGGCCAATGTTCTGGCGGCCTTCGCCATATCGGTTACCCGGCTGCGGTCCCGGGATAAATCGCCCAGGGTTTCTGCCAGTACGGCCGGGGTCATCTTGGATTGCGGGATCAATATGGCGGCCTTAGCGGCCACCATTTGCTCACCGTTTTTGGTCTGGTGATCGTCCACCGCATGGGGAAACGGCACCAACACAGCACCGATGCCCGCAGCACAGAGCTCGGAGACGGTCAGTGCGCCGGAGCGGCACAGAACCAGGTCGGCCCATTGGTAGGCGTCTGCCATGTCCTTGATAAACGGTTCGACGCTTGCCTCAACCCCGTGCTTCTCATAAGTCTCCCGGGCAACCTCAACATGGCGTTCACCACACTGGTGGCGAACAACTGGCCGTTGTGCTTCTGGCAACAGGGCCAGTGCCTCCGGCAACTGCTGGTTGAACACCTGGGCACCAAGACTGCCGCCAATGACCAGCAACCTGAAAGGACCCTCCCGGCCCGCCAACCGCTGTTCTGGTGCCGGTAAGGTCGCCAGATCCTCCCGGACCGGATTGCCAGTGCACCGGGTGACGACTTTCGGTCCAAAGCTTCCGGGGAAGGCTTCGAGCACGGTTTCCGCAAACCTCACCAGAATACGGTTGGTCATTCCCGCGATGGCATTCTGTTCGTGTATCACCAGCGGAGTCCGGGTCAGCCAGGCGGCCACGCCACCGGGCCCGGTGACAAAACCGCCCATGCCGACCACACAATCCGGACGAATCTGGCGCAGGACGGTGAATGCCTCACCGAGAGCCCGCATCAGGCGGAACGGTGCGAGCACCAGTGCAAGCCTGCCCTTACCCCGCAAACCGGAAATATGAATCAGCGAAAGCGGAATATCGGTGTCACCGATCAGCCTCTGCTCCATGCCTCCGCTAGCGCCAAGCCAGTAAACCTGGTGTCCCCGCACTGCAAGCGCACGTGCCGTGGTCAGAGCCGGGAAAACATGCCCACCGGTACCGCCTGCCATCATCAGAAAGCGGCGCTGGTCAGTCATACACCGCACCTCCCCGCTTTTTCGGACCGGCCTTTTCACGGGCCAGCTTTTCCTGATCGAGACGCTCCATTTCAACCCTGGCCAGAATGCCGATGCTGACGCAGGTGATCATCAGGCTGGAGCCGCCATAGCTGACCAGCGGCAGAGTCAGCCCCTTGGTGGGCAACAGACCGGTACTGACCGCCATGTTGATACCGGCCTGCAGGCCAACCAGCAAAGTCAGGCCATAAGCAAAGCAGGCGGCAAAGGGCATGCCCGCATTCTCGGCCCGGCGGGCGATCACGAAGCCGGTGATCACCAGCAATGTGAACAGGCTGAGCACAAGCAGCGAGCCCAGGAGCCCGAACTCCTCGGCAATAATCGCGAAGATGAAATCGGTATGAGCCTCTGGCAGGTAAAACAGCTTCTGGATGGAATTGCCCAGGCCGACACCGCCCCAGTCTCCACGACCAAAGGCAATCAGCGACTGGGTCAGCTGGTAGCCGCTGTCGAACTGGTCTTTCCAGGGGTCGAGATAACTGACGACCCGCTTCAGGCGGTACGGCTGGGTGACGATGAGAATGGCACCCAACACCACGAGCGTGCCGATCAATGGCACAAACCGGCTCAGCCGCACACCACTCAGGAAGATCATTCCCGCCGCGGCCGTGACCAGCACCACCGTGGCACCAAAGTCTGGCTGAATGACCAGAAGAACCGATGCAAGTCCCAGAACCACCAGGGGTTTCAGGAAGCCGGCCCAGGTATTGAGCAACTCCTCACGGCGCCGAACAACGTAGCCGGCCAGGTACGCTATCAGGCATAGTTTGGCCACTTCCGATACCTGAACATTGAACAGGCCAAAAGGAATCCATCGGGTCGAGCCGTTCACCGTTCGTCCGAGCGGGGTAAGAACCAGAACGAGCACCAGCAGACCGATACCCAGAAGCAACCAGCCACTGCGCTCCCACCAGGCCACTGGCACATTGACGGCCACCAGTGCCGCAAGAAAACCAAGGCCGGCAAACATCAACTGGCGAATCACGTAGTGATAGCTGTTACCCAGGGTTTCAGCGGCCATATCCATGGATGCTGACGAAATCATCACAACCCCTACAACCATCAGCGCCACAGAACTGATCACCAGCATGGCCAGCGGCTGAATTTCTCCAAGCCACGGGTTCCGGTTCGGCAATGAAAGATCTGCGTTCATCACAGGCCCTCCACCAGTGCACGGAACTGATCACCACGGTCCAGGTAATCGCGGAACATATCAAAACTGGCACAGGCCGGGGACAGCAACACCCGGTCCCCGGGATGCGCCAGTTCCGCAGACCTGGCGACCGCGTCTGCCAGACTCTCCGACGGATAAACCGGAATACCACTGCCCAGTACATCAGCAATGGCCGGGGCATCACGACCAATCAGCACCACCGCCCGGCAGTGCAGGGCAATGGGCGCCTCCAGCGCGGTGAAATCGGCGCCCTTTCCATCACCGCCGGCAATCAGTACCACCTTGCCATTCTCCGGAGCCAGACTCTCGATGGCCGCCACCGTTGCACCGACATTCGTGCCCTTGGAATCGTTTATGAAATCCACGCCGTTAAACCGGCGAACAAATTCGCACCTGTGCGGCAGGCCCGGAAACTCCCGTGCCACCTTCAGCATCACGCCCATCGGCAGTCCCGCTGCGTGTCCCAGTGCCAGGGCCGCCATGACATTGCTGATATTGTGGCGCCCGAGCAGCCTGAGTTCACTGGCGAGGATCAGGTTGTCGAAACCAAAAGTAATCCAGGTGCCCTGGTCGTCATCCCGGGTACTGAAGGTTTCCGG
>PAKW01000092.1 GCA_002707215.1 Halomonas sp. | reverse complement strand
GTGCTGGGTGCGTACGGATTTGTTTTCCACCTCGGCAAGGGCTTTGGCAACACGTTCGTAGGTTGCGTTGATGTCCTTGTCCACGGGCTCGCCGGTCTTGGTCTTCAACTGGTACTTGCTGTGCCAGATGTCGATCGAGGCTTCCTGCATCGGGATTGTTGTAACCACTGCCTGTGCCTTAGCGTTCATTGCCACCCTCTGTCTTCCGGTATGTCTTCTTTTGATGGCGCCATGCCTCGTGCCGGCGGCGCCATGCCCCTTTGAATTCATGCATTGGGCCTTGGCCCTGTTTTCTTTTTAACCACTATATATGGGTCGATTCTTTGATGAGTATAACAGGATATAGTGTTTTGTGAATAAGAACGCAACTATTGACAGGCGCTTTCGGGCAAAGAAAATCAATCAAAACCGGCTTGAAAAGGGGAAAATTTTTCTAAAACAGAGATTTGGATGAAAAGGTTCAAAACCACTACATGTTGTGGTGAAAAACCCGGTCCGGCCCTAAGCGATCAGAAAAGTCATACAAATTGTGACACCTGCACGTACCCGCTCTGAACGTGTCGCTAAAGTACTGATGTGGTGTCGAAAAGTGCAGTGGCCCACAGGATGTGACAAAGACTAAAAACAAGGAAACAAAAATGAAAGGCCTGAAACCTACCTTGCTAGCGCTCTGCGTTGCGGGTGTTCCACCTGCAGCCACGGCCGAGATCCACAGTCTGGATGATTCAGCGATGGGCATGATCACCGGCCAGGCCGGTGTGACCATTGAGCTGGAAACCAAGCTGAACATTGATCGCTTCATCTACACCGATGAAGGGTCGCTGGAGGTCAATAATATCTTCGTGGGAGGCGCCAACCGAACCGACATGTTTTCCGAGATGAATCTGAACCTCAATGGCCAAGCCAATGACCGGCTGGATAACATCCGGATCAACATTGATATTGCCCGGGACGGTGACGTCATCATCAACCTCCTGCCGATTACTTTCAACGCCGTGGATTTCCGGATGAGCACGGGCGCCTGGAACTTGACCGGCACCGGAGGCAGCACGACCATTCTTGATAACTTCAATATGGATATGCTGATTGGCTCCGGCACCATCCGGATCGATACTGCGACAGACAAACTCAATCTGATCACGGATATTGCGATCGACGACATGGATTTCGACGTGCCGTATCTCGCACTGGGCATCCGGGATCTTCGGCTGACCGGGGCAGATTATGATCTGTCTGCACCGCAGCCGCTGAGGTTGTTTGCGAATGTGGAGCTGGATATCTACAAGGCCGCCAACGCAGCCGGTACAGAGGTGCTGGCTGTGGATATGGAAACGTTCGAGGCAGACATGAGAATTGGTGGGGTGCTGATCGGTGGCATATCCATCGGCTCGGTCGCGCTGGATAACCTGGCGATATCCAATACCGCCATGCGTATATACGGGCACTGAGTGTTTCCAGCATAAAACGGGGCCGAACAAGGCCCCGTGTTCCGCTTCCCTGCATGCGTCCGTCTGACCCAATGGCAGGCAGTCGTCGCCTACTTTCAGCCCTTGAGGTTGCTGCCAATCGTGGTTACAAATTCGCCCTGGTTAACGGCCAGGCTCATGCCCCGGAGTGGATGGGGCTGGCTCCGGTATCACACCCAGGCGCACATTCAGGTGTTCGGTGGTGCCAAGCAGGGGACGCAGGGTTTGAGGGCGACTGAGGTTGCGGTAAACCAGCTCCCGGTTTGGCGTAACTGGATGCGGTTGAAAATAATTTCGCTTGTTTCACGTTTTGACGCCGCAAGTTATGTTCAAATACCCTACGAAAGTCTAATAATAGCTCATCAATAACTCGAATAATGAACTACAAGGAAGGTCCATGGACACAACACGCAAGCTTCCTCTGGATATGGTCTACCACTGGGAAAAATCCAAGACCAACTCGCTGTATATGACGCAACCCATCGGGAATGGCAAAGTAGTGGAGTATACCTGGGGCAGGGCAGTGGATGAGGCGAGGCGCATGGCGTCTTACCTGAAATCCCTGAACCTCCCGGAGAAGAGCCGCATAGGTCTGATCTCCAAGAACTGCGCCCAGTGGATTATGACCGACTGGGCTATCTGGATGGCCGGCCATATTTCGGTGCCGCTGTATCCCACCCTGAATGCAGATACCGTGAACTACATACTGAACCACGCCGAGTGCGACGTTCTGTTTGTCGGTAAGCTGGATGACTGGGACATGATGAAACCGGGTGTGCCGGAATCCGTGCGTTGCATTTCCTTCCCGCTGAGCCCGCCCAACGATTTTGAAACCTGGGACGACATCGTTGCCAGGTACCCGCCCCTTGAGGAGAATGTGTACCGCGATGCGGATGAGCTGGCCACTATCGTGTATACCTCCGGAAGCACCGGCAAGCCCAAGGGCGTGATGCTCAGTTTTGGCAACATGGCCTTTGCTGCGGAAGGTGGTATGGAAGTGCTGGGTGTTGGCTCCGAGGAGCGCATGTTGTCTTATTTGCCGCTGGCCCACGTATTCGAACGCACCTTTGTGGAGCTGGCGTCTCTTTATGCCGGCTTCCAGCTCTTTTTTGCCGAGTCGTTGGAGACGTTCGTGCAGGATCTGCGGCGTGCCCAGCCCACACTTTTCCTGTCTGTGCCGCGGCTGTGGGTGAAGTTCCAGCACGGTGTGCTCCAGAAGCTGCCGAAGAAGAAGCTGGACAGGCTGCTGAAGATCCCGGTGGTGAACAAACTGATCAAGAAGAAGATCCTGAAGGGCCTTGGCCTGGACAAGGTCAAGTTGGCCGGCAGTGGTTCGGCACCCCTGGCGAGCGATGTGCTGGACTGGTATCGCAATCTGGGCCTGGAGCTGCTGGAAGGCTACGGCATGTCCGAGAACTTTGCCTATTCCCACATGAGCAAGCCAGGACGGTCAAAGACCGGTTACGTGGGTGAGTCCCTGCCGGGTGTTGAAACGCGTATCAGCCCGGAAGGTGAGGTTCAGATCAAGAGCCCGGCCACCATGATGGGATACTACAAGGACGAAGAGAAAACCCGCGAAGCCTTTACCGAGGACGGTTTCCTGAAAACCGGTGACAAGGGCGAGATTGATGAAATGGGCCGCCTCAAGCTGACCGGCCGTATCAAGGAAATATTCAAGACCAGCAAGGGTAAGTACATTGCACCTGCGCCAATCGAGAACCGCCTGATGTCCCATGACGCCATTGAGATGGTGTGTGTCTCCGGTGCCAACCAGACGCAGCCCCACGCACTGGTGCTGCTGGGCGAAGAAATAAGGCCGAAGATGGCGGATGAGTCGTTCCGCAAGGAAATCGAGGAAAGCTTCAGGCAACTGATCGCCGATGTGAACAAAACGGTGGATCCCCATGAACAACTGGCTTTCATCACGGTTGTCAACGAAGAATGGTCCATCGAAAACAGCTTCCTGACACCAACCATGAAGCTCAAACGTAATGTGGTTGAGGATGCCTACCAGGACAAAGTGGATAACTGGTATGCACAGCGTCGGCCCGTGATCTGGCAGTAATATCTGCCCTTGATTGAAACGATGCGATCAGGCCCGGCTTTGCCGGGCCTGTTTCGTAGGGGGAATGGCCGACGATAGTCGCATAGGGAAAAGCAAGGAGCCGGCCTAAACTGGAACGATATCAGGAGGATGATATGAGCCAGTTGTCCCTTTTCCAGAAACGTATCCACGATGAGATTCCCCTTTCACGGGCGCTGGGGATTCAACTGCATTCGTGGGATGGCCGCTCTCTGCTTCTCAGTGCGCCATTGGAGCCGAACCGTAACCATCAGGGCACCGGGTTCGGTGGTAGCATCTATTGCGCCGCGGTTACCGCTGCCTGGGGCCTGACAGAGCTTGCGCTCTCAGATATGGGGCTCCGGGGCAGCGTGGTTGTCCAGAGTGGCAATATCGATTACCTGGAGCCGGTCAGTTCGGATTTTTACGTAATCTGTCGTCTGCCCGGCGATGAGGTGCCCGAGCGCTTCCGGAAAAGTCTGGCGCGGCACGGCAAGGGCCGGCTGGACCTCACGGCTGAAGTGTTTTGTGGCGAACCCAGAACCATGCCGGAGGTTGAACCGGTGGCGGTTTTCCAGGGTCGGTTTGTGGTGCAGGATGTGGAGTCACGGATGACTCCCTGATGTCCTGAACCTTCTGGGCCGGGTTTTCAGGCAATCGAGCGGGTGTTGGAGATTGACCGGCTCATCAGAATAATCGGGATGATGCCCGCCAGAACAATGATCAGGGCGGGCAGGGCGCTGTGGTACAGGCGCTCGTCAGACGCAAACTGGTACACGTAGGTGGCCAGGGTCTCGAAGTTGAACGGCCTGAGAATCAGGGTGGCCGGCAACTCCTTCATGCAGTCCACGAAAACCACCAGCGCAGCGGTCAGCAATGTTCCCCTCAGCATGGGCAGGTGAACCTTTACCAGGGTTTTACCGGGGCTGTGGCCCAGTGAGCGGGAAGCCATGTCCATACTGGGTGTGATCTTCTGCAATGCACTTTCCACGCTGCCTGCGGAAACCGCCAGGAAGCGCACGGTATAGGCAAACACCAGGGCAAAGGCCGACCCGCTGAGCAACAGCCCGGTGCTGATGCCGAAGAACTCCCGCATCAGGCTGTCCAGCCAGTTGTCGAACCCGGCCAGGGGTACAATCACACCCACCGCCAGTACCGCACCGGGCATGGCATAGCCCAGGCTGGAGAGACGCATCAATACTTGCATGCCCCGGGTATTGTGCAGGCGGCGGCTGTAGGCAAGGGTAATGCCGACCAGCAGGGTTGTCAGCGCAGCAGTGCCAGACAGGAACAGGCTGTTAAAAGTATTGCGGACAAAGTCCGGGTTCCAGCTTTCACCAAAGTATTCCCAGGCGTAGAGACCGAGGGTGGCACCGGGAATCACAAACCCGAACAGTACAGGCAACGCACACACGGCCACACAGATCATCTGGCGCGGGAACGACATGGTGAAACGATGGATCGGTTCCCGGTTGTCCCGGGCGGCGTATTGCTGTTGGCGCCTGCGGGAATAGCGTTCAAGGGTTACCAGAATCACCACGAAGATGAGCATGGTGGTGGCAATCTGGGCGGCGCCGCCGAGATTGCCAAGATTCATCCAGGTATCGAACAGGCCTGCGGTGAGGGTTTGTACAGCGAAGAAATCCACGGTGCCGAAATCGTTCAGGGTTTCCATGAGCACCAGGGAGAGCCCTACGGCAACTGCCGGGCGAGCTATGGGCAGGACAACCTTGACGAAGGTGCTCAGGGCCGAGTGGCCAAGGCTGCGGCTGACGGCAAACAGGGATGGTGACTGCTCCAGGAATGCAGCCCGGGCCAGCAGATACACATAGGGGTAGAGCACCAGGCCGAGCATGAGCGTGGCGCCTTCCAGGCTGCGGATTTCCGGGAACCAGTAATCGGAGGCGTTTTCCCAGCCAAACCAATCCCTCAGGGCACCCTGGACCGGGCCGGCATAATCCAGCAGGCTGGTGTACACATAAGCGATAACATAGGCCGGTACCGCGAAAGGCAGAAGCATGGCCCACTCGAAGAACTTGCGGCCTGGAAACTCGCACATGGTCACGGCCCAGGCGGAGGCCAGGCCTATGACCAGGGTGATTACGCCCACGCCTGCCATCAGTTGGATGGTGGTGATCAGATAGCGGGGCAGTGTGGTTTTAATAAGGTGTGGCCAGATATTCTCTTCGGGAGAAAGCGCGAGAAAGGTAACCGAGAGAACCGGCAAGGCAACAATGGCGGTGGTCAGCAAGGCGCTGATAAGCCATTTCCGGGAGGTACGCTTTGCCAGCAGGGGTTGGGATAGCCCGGGGTTAACGCTGGTTGCGGCCTCGCTCATAGCTGTCCTGTGTGTGAGTGGTGTGAATGGGTGTGCTGTCCGTTTGAGGGTTGCAGATTGTAGACACCTGGCATGATGCCTGCAACGACTGGGTCATGGTTTGGCCCCGGAAAGAGCGGTGGGAAAGCAGGGCGAGGGTAGAGGAACCACCCTCGCCCGCAAAAAGGGCTTATTCGCCGTCGTAATCGACCCGGTCAACCAGTTTGACTGCGGCTTCGCGGTTTTTGGCGATTTCCTGCAGTGAGAGGTTGTCCGGGTTGATCTCACCCCACTCGGCCACTAGCCCGGTAGGCTTTACTTTCGGGTTAGCCGGGTATTCGGTGTTGGCCTCTGCATAGATGCTCTGGGCTTCCGGTGACGACAGGAATTCCATCAGCTTGATCGCGTTTTCGCGGTTGGGCGCGCTCCTGGTCAGGGAAATGCCACTGATGTTTACGTGGGTGCCGCGGCCTTCGGCGTTCGGGAACACCAGGCGCACCTGCTCGGCGATAGCACGCTGGTTCTCATCCTGGAGCATGTTGCCGTAGTAATAGCTGTTGCCGATGGAAACATCGCAAACACCTTCGGCAATGGCCTTGATCTGGTCGCGATCACCACCCTGGGGCCTGCGAGCAAGGTTGTCTTTCACGCCAGCGAGCCACTTTTCGGTTTCTGCCTCACCGTGGTGGGCGATCATGGAAGAGATCAGGGCAATGTTGTACGGGTGCTTGCCGCTGCGGGTGCAGACGCGGTTGTCCCATTTGTCGTCCGCCAGTTGTTCGTAGGTCGTGATTTCACCTTCCTTAACCCGCTCCTTGGATACGAAGATCAGGCGGCCGCGGGTGGTCAGGGCGAACCACTTGCCGTCCGGGTGGCGCAGGTTTTCAGGAATGTTGTCTTCCAGCACCTCGTTGTCGACACTCTGAACCAGATCCCGCTCGACCAGTTCGTTGAGACGGGAAATATCAACAGTCATTACCACGTCAGCCGGGCTGTTGCGGCCTTCACGCTCAAGGCGTTCGGCCAGGCCCTGTTTGGCAAATACCACATTGCTCTGGATGCCGGTTTCCTTTTCAAACGCATTCAGTAGTGGTTTAAGCAAATACGCCTGGCGGTATGAATAGATGTTTACTTCGCCGTCAGCAGAGGCAGCCATCGGCATGGCAGTGAGGGCGATTGCGGCGGTTGCAGCCAGTGTCATTCGCATAGTCGCATCCTTTGAGGTTGAATGTTCGGCCCATGGCTGAGATTCACAGGTGTTTAAAAACGTCAACCATTCTCATTTCTGTTAAGTGTGTAGTCAATATCTCCTTTGGCTTATTTTCCTGAAAATGGTGTTATGCTTCGGAAGACTATAAAAACTATGCAAAAAGTAGTGGAAACCGAAGATGGCTGGGAATGATCGAAGAGAGCACATGCGCACTGCCATGAGTGCGAAGGTGAAGCTGGTCCATGAGGAGCTTGGGGATTTCATATTCTCAACCCGCGATATTTCCGATGGCGGCGTATTTGTCGTCGTCGACACGGAGCCTTTTGCCCCGCGGGTCGGCGATAGGGTGACCGTGCAGGTGCAGGGCCTGCCTGTGCCGGCTCCGGTGCTGGATATGGTGGTGGTGCGCAAAACCAATGACGGATACGGCCTTCAGTTTGATCAAAATGGTGACTGATAGGCGGATTCCCGAGGCCTGTTGTGGATAATGGGCAGGCCAACGAATTTGCTGTCAGGGAATGCGCCAGCCAGATGATCTTTTCAATCTTCTCCAGAGCTTCCAAGCCAATGATCGCAATTCTCATCGCGGCATCCATGCCGGGGTGTGCCAGCTACTATTCGCATTTTGCGATGTTTCCGGCGGAGAATTCCTCCGGTGAATCCAGGCAGGTACGGCTGTCCTGGCAGAGTGCTGAGTACCCGGGCTGGTGGTTTGCCCGCAACAAGGCTACATCGGTAAAGGTTGAGACCCAGTGCAGCGACCGGGTCTGGCGTGTGCGGGATGGCGACGATGCGGATGCCGGTTCCTGCAGCACCGGCATCCGGGCCTGCGGGGAGAGCGGCATGGACCTCGTCGCCAGGACAGGAAAACCCGCCACGGAATCCACCCGGTGCATGGCGATCAACGCCGGGGATCCCGGTGCCCGTATCACGGGTATTGGCGGAAAACTGGAATTGCTGGTTTCCTGCACGCCGGCCGTTGTTACTGAAGGTTCTGGTGACGAGTCCCGTAACCTGGATTACATCCGGGCATCGTCGGTACCCTACACTGTCTACGTACGCAAGGTGCCCCGTGGCGCCATGCACGCACGGCCGCCAGAGTTCGACGAAATGGCATGTAACGCTGAGTGACACTCTGACGTTAATGTGTGACCATCGTCACATTGCTACATTTTGTTTCCTCGTGAACATTATCGTTACGCTTTGTCGCATTTGAGTTGCCTGGTGATACGATATTGTAATTGTGTCTTCCCCCGGTTCAGTCAGAATGGTAACCATTGAAAGTTGGTTGGTGAGGTGGGCCACATGGGTGTCCAACAGAAAAAAGTGGCAGTACATGATCTGGAAGTGGGCATGTTCGTGTCTGATCTGGACAGGCCCTGGCACCAGACTCCTTTCCCGATTCAGGGTTTCCATATCCGTTCCCAGGATGATATGCGTGCGCTGGTTTCCCACTGCAAGTGGGTAATGGTGGATGTTGCGGAAGCCCGGGAATCCAGAGAGGTCAAAGCCGGTAACAAACCGGTGTTTGGCAAGAGCTCCAACAGGCGCGGGGGTGGGCGTGAACAACTGCAGTTGCCCCCGCTGAGCATCCGGGAGCCGGTTAGTTACCGCACGGACACCAGCATCAAGAAGGAAATGAAGACATCAAAGCGGCTGCTTGATGATGTTGAGGTCGCGCTGGACAGCCTGTTTGAGGCACTTCGTTCAGGGGGCGTGGCCGACCTGAAGGCCATTGCAACCATCACCAGCAAGATGGTGAGCAGTGTGATTCGTCAGCCGGATGCCCTGTTGTGGATCAGCCGCACCCGTGCGCACGACAGCTATCTGTACCGGCATGCCCTGAACACCGCGGTGTGGGCACTGGTGTGCGGGCGTCACCTGGGGTTGAACGAAGGTCTTCTGAACCACCTTGGTCTGGGCTGTTTGCTGTCCCAGGTTGGCAAGACGGCACTGCCGGCAGACATGCTGGCCCGGGAAGGGCAGTTAAGCGCTCAGGAATATGTTACCTACCGGGGTTACGTGAACCTCGGAGCTCATATACTGGATGGCAGCGGGTTGTCCCGGGCCGTTCTGAGTGTTGTCCAGGGCCATCGGGAGCGTCATAACGGGTCGGGTTTCCCTGAAGGCGTTCGGGGTGATCGCATTCCGTTGCTGGCAAAGGTTGCGGGTATTGCGGAGTTTTTTGAATCATTGATTGGGCCAAGGGATCACGCCGAGCCAATGACACCCGCCAAGGCGGTGACCTTGCTGTACGAGATGCGCAACATTGAGTTCCAGGAAGACCTGGTGGAGAGCTTCATCCAGGCTATCGGCATTTATCCCACGGGCAGTCTGGTGGAGCTGACAGACGGTCAGCGGGGGATTGTGGTTTCCCATTCTCCCCAGCGCAGGCTCTGGCCCCAGGTGATGGTGATGACCGACAACACCGCCAGGCCCCTTAAAACCGCCAAAATTATCGATCTTGCCCGTTATAATGAAGGGAAAGAGGCAGCAGAAACGATCCGGATCCGGGATTGTCTGCCCCATGGCACCGAGGGGCTGGACCCCTCGCACTACGACCTGGCGGGCGTGGAATCCCGCTGGAGTCTCTCCAGGCTGATCAGCGGATAATCACTCGCAGCTGTTTGCGAACCCACCGATAAGTGTTCTCCGGGCGGAAACTCAGCAGCAGTTCTGATTCTCTGCCCGAAGTGCCAGCAACAGGACCCGCCACAAAGTACTCTACCTCGGCGCTTTGCCAGTCTGTTGAATACACCTGAATATCCTGAGGGCGGGTGCTTATCGCTTCCAGCTCAGCCAAAGCCAGGCCCCCGCCGATCCGGCGTACCGCCACCTGTTTGATGGCGGTATCGGTGGCCGGATAGCTGGCAACATCGTCATCCAGGTAGTAACGCTTGGCAACGGCTGTGCTGATGCCCTTGAGTTCCCGCGTGAGGTAAGTCTGCGCGTCTTCGGTGCTGGTGTCCTCCATCGAGCGTACTGAACCTTCGATTCGCTCCTTTTTGGCTTGAAGGTCTTCCTTGTATTCGACATCCGGATCGCGCTCATCAGCGTCTCCCGGCCTGGGTGGTGCGTTGTCGATTTCAGCCTGGGAGGGTGGCTCTTCGCACCGTTCGTCGTCTTCCGGATAGAAGCAAATCGCCGCCAGAAGCTGGTTGGCCGGGGAGAGCGTGGGCGTTGTGGCAGTGAATTCCGGTTCGCTCGCGGTAAAGTCTATGGGCCCGGTCAGGTCCTGCAGCGCTGCATTCAACTGGCTGATGACCCGCGTACGGAGTTCGATGCCTTCGCCCTCCGGGATGCCTTCGCTCCAGTTCAGCAGCATCAGGAATCGGGTCAGGTTCATCAGGGTGGTGTTTTCCAGCACCTGTTGCTCGGTAAGGGTGTGCGTTGTCAGGCCTTCTTCATCCGCCATGGGCGTTTGCAGGGCGGTCCGTGTGGGCTCAAAGAATTCGAGGAGGGTAATGTATTGTTGTGCAGGAACCCCACTGATCAGCGGCAGGTCGCCGACCCGGAATTCCAGGGTTTCGCCGGGATAGTAACGGAATTCCCCTGCGGCGTTGGTGGTGCCGGCCTGGCTGGCTGTCTGGTAGCTGAGACCACTGAAACCATTGAAGTTTAGCCTGCCTGTGCTGGTGTCGTCGCCGGAGCCACTCTCGTTATCAAGGCAGCCGGTGAACGCAAGTGCGCCCAGAAGCGCGAGTGACAATCGGATGCGGTGAACGGATCTCATGGCTTGTCGTACATTCCCTTCGGTTCAGCGCGCTTGCACTCGCGGTGCGGCAGCGCCTTTTGTAAATTATTGTAATCGCATTATAGGGGCGGGAACCGCCTCATATCGGGATTCCTGTCGCAGTTTCCGGTTTTGGCCTGTGAACACTTTCAGGCCGTTAAAGGCCTTGAAATCAGAGGGTTTGTCACAATAAACACCAGTCTGAATTCTGGCGGGCCGTTTCTTGCCGCTATCCACTGAATCGGGATCGTTTATGAGCAATGCACTGGAAATCGAGGGCCTCACCAAAATTTACGGTGACGGGTTCGAGGCACTCAAGGGGATTGATCTTCACGTAGCCGAGGGGGATTTCTTCGCCCTGCTGGGGCCCAACGGCGCCGGCAAATCAACCACACTGGGTATCGTCTGCTCATTGGTAAACAAGACAGCCGGCAAGGTGCGGGTTTTCGGGTGCGACATCGATACACACCTTTCCGATGCCAAGCTGAATCTCGGGGTTGTGCCTCAGGAATTCAACTTCAACCAGTTCGAGAAAGTATTCGATATCGTAACCACCCAGGCGGGCTATTACGGGATTCCGTTAAAACAGGCGTCGGTTTCCGCAGAAAAGTATCTGAAAAAGCTCGGTCTCTGGGGCAAGCGTGACACCCCGGCCCGGATGCTGTCCGGGGGGATGAAACGCCGGTTGATGATTGCCCGGGCCCTGGTGCACGAGCCGAAACTGCTGATTCTGGACGAGCCGACGGCCGGTGTGGACATCGAGCTGCGCCGCTCGATGTGGACCTTCCTTGAGGAAATGAACCGCCAGGGCACCACCATCATCCTGACGACTCATTACCTTGAGGAGGCGGAGGCGCTTTGCCGCAACATTGCCATTATTGACCACGGCAAGATCCTCAAGCACACCAGCAAAAAGGCCCTGCTTCAGCAGCTTGGCCTTGAGACCTTCGTGCTGGATACCGAGTCACCGCTGGATGCCGCGCCCGTGCTGGGTGATTTCCACACCCGGCTGGACGGGGAAGGTGCCCTGGAGGTTGAGGTGGAGAAAGGCCAGGGGCTGAACCAGGTGTTTGTGCAACTGGACCAGATGGGCATCAAGGTGATCAGCATGAGAACCAAGGCCAACCGACTGGAAGAGCTGTTTATTCGCATGGTGGAACAGAACGCCCTCGATTCCCGCAAGAATGTGGAGGGTGCAGCATGACACCACAGGCCTTGTTCACGGCATTCGGCACTATCGTTATCCGGGAGGTTCGCCGGTTTACCCGGATCTGGCCCCAGACACTGCTGCCGCCGGCAGTCACCATGACGCTCTATTTCATTATTTTCGGCAATCTGATCGGCTCTCGTATCGGTCAGATGGGCGGGTTCGATTACATGTCCTTTATTGTGCCAGGCCTTATCATGATGGCGGTGATCACCAGTTCCTACGCGAACGTGGTATCGTCGTTCTTTTCGATGAAATTCCAGCGCAGTATCGAGGAGCTGCTGGTGTCTCCGGTGCCGAACTGGATCATCCTGGCCGGATATGTGACCGGAGGCATGGCCCGGGGGTTGGGGATCGGCCTTATTGTTACCCTGCTGTCCCTGGCCTTTACCCAGCTTTCGATACACAACCCGCCAATGATGATTCTGACGGTGTTTCTGACCTCGGCCCTGTTTGCCCTTGGCGGCTTCATCAACGCCATGCTGGCGACCAAGTTTGATGACATTTCCATTGTCCCAACCTTCATACTGACGCCGCTGACCTATCTGGGCGGAGTGTTCTACAGCATCGATCTGTTGCCGGGGTTCTGGCAGGGCGTGTCCCTGATCAATCCGATCCTGTACATGGTAAACGGCTTCCGTTACGGGATTCTGGGCGTTTCAGACGTTAATCCGTTCATTTCTCTTGGTATGATTCTGGTTTTCATCACCGTGCTGGCAGTCATCGCATTGAAGATGCTGGAGCGGGGCAAAGGCATTCGCCACTGATTTCGGGAACACCTATGGCACTTAATGATGCGCCGCTTGGCAAAACAAGTGATTACCCGGCCAGCTACAACCCCGGCTTGCTGTTCCCCGTGGCGAGAGAGGAAAACCGTCGCCGCCTTGGCCTGGACGATGGCCGCTGGCGCTGGTTTGGGGAAGACCTGTGGCAGGCCTGGGAAATTTCCTGGCTGAGGCCGGGCGGCGTGCCTGAGGTGGCGTGGGCAGAGATTGTCTTTCCGGCGGCTTCGCCTTCGATCATTGAGTCCAAGTCAATGAAGCTCTACCTGAACTCGTTGAATCAGGCTGTTTATTCATCCCGGGACCAGGTGGCTGAAACGATTACTCAAGATCTCTCCAGTGCCTGTGGTGGCGCGGTGCAGGTGACGCTGTTGAGCGTTGATGAGTCGGGCAAAGCGGTTGGCCGCCCCAGGGGATTTGAGCTGATCGATAATGAGCCGGTGAGCGATGTGGTTTATGACTATGCACCGGACTCACTTTCCGCCAGCGACGGAGGCGGAATAGTGACAGAGCACCTCTGTTCCCATCTGCTGAAGAGCAATTGCCCGGTGACAGGGCAACCGGACTGGGCAACTCTGCTGATCAGTTACACCGGCCGGAAAATCGACCGGGCCGGGTTGCTGCGGTATGTGGTGAGTTTTCGGCAGAAGCAGGATTTCCACGAACACTGCGTGGAGACCGTGTTTACGGATTTGATGAGCCGTTGCAAGCCGGAGTCGCTCACAGTGCGTGCCCGATACACCCGCAGGGGCGGGCTGGATATTAATCCCTGGAGAAGTACCGAAGCCGGCCGGGATGCCGGGCCGCGGTTGATCCGTCAGTAACCAGGGTTGTCTTCAGCAACGAAGGTTGGTTGGAGCGCCGCCGGCGCCTCAGGAGACGTCTTCTTCCCGCCGGAGGCGATCAGCGGCATCTTCCAGCGCGGTGAGAATCGCCTGCCGTTCTTTCTCGGTGATCTTGTCCGAATCCAGGTACATGGCAAAGCCGCTGTGTTCGTGCTCCATGAAGCTGCGGTTTGGCCCCATATCCCGCCGGAAATCCACCACCTCGTATATCGGCACCGGTTTGCCGAATCCTTTCACGGTTATTTCGCCTTTGTCCCGGCACATGATCTTGTTCTTGATCAGTGAAAAGGTCTCGTAGGACACCAGGATCTCGCCGGGTTCCGCCAGGGATTCAAGGCGGCTGGCCAGGTTCACTTCCTTGCCGATGATGGTGTAATCCATCCGGTTTTCAGCCCCGAAGTTACCCACTGTGGTGTAGCCGGTGCTGATCCCCATGCGGATTTCCAGGGGGGTCTTGATGCCCTGGCTTCGCCACTTCTGGCGCATGATCTTCATGTGCTTGCGCATTTCAATGGCCATGGACACGCAGGCAAAGGCGTCTTCCCGCTGGCCCCGGCTGGTGGGATCGCCAAAGAATACCATGATTGAGTCGCCCACGAATTTATCGATGGTGCCGCCATATTTGAGGGCTACTTCAGACATTTCATTGAAGTAGTGATTCAGCAGCTCGGTCAACGCCTCTGGCTCCATCTCTTCGGAGAGTTCGGTGAAACCCTTGATGTCTGAAAAGAATACCGCCAGTTTCTTGCGCTGGGTTTCCAGCCGTACATCCCGCTCCCCGGTAAAGATCGATTGCCACACCTGGGGCGAGAGGTACTTGGACAGCTTGTGAGACAGGGCAATCGACTGTTCCCGCTGATTCTGGATCTGGGTTTTGGCCAGCATCAGTGCCCGGGCCTGCTGGTGTGAATAGTAGGCGGTAACGCAGATATACAGTCCGGTGGAAAGAATCGACACCATGCTGGTCAAAAGCGGCGCGTGGGGGCCGTCGGCCAGGCCGAGGATGGCAACGACAATCGCAATTGCCGCCACCATGAAACCGGTACCGATCAGCCACTGGCGGATGCCACCCACGATCAGGCAACTGAACATCAGCATCAGGGCCACTGACAGGGAGGGTATGACAATCAGGCCGATAAAACCGATAAACCCGCCGCCAATCACACAATCCACAATGAGCATCTTATGACGGATGCGGGCGGAATGTCTCAGGAAGGTCTTACGGGTCAGTATGTGGGCTATGTGTGGCCATGTGAGAGCACCTGCTACCAGCCACAGCAACGGCTGCGGAAAGGCGCCCTGGAGAACACCTGTTACGATAATCGCCGCCGTAGACGTGTACGCCAGTAATCGGCCGCTGTAATCCGGCATCGGCGGTATGACGATCGTACTGCCGGAGCCCTCGGTAGCCATCGACTTGACTATGGAGGTGCTGGCTTTTCGCAGATCGGCCGGTACGCTCATCATTTCAGAAACGGATCCGGCCGATAAGTATGTCCCGGAACATGACCCAGTCCCCCATCAGGCTGTACAGTGGGTACCTGAAGGTTGCAGGGCGGTTTTTCTCAAACATGAAATGGCCGGCCCAGGCAAACCCATAGCCGATGACCGGCAGGGTCAGAAGCCACGCCAGTTTTCCGGAGGTGATCGCCCAGACAGCGACCAGAAGAACCAGAAGGCTACCGACAAAGTGCAGCCTGCGACAGGTTGCATCGCTGTGTTCTTCAAGATAGTAAGGATAGAATTTGGAAAAGCTGTTGAAGGTTCGCTGGTTGCTCATTGTGTTACTTCTCACCGTTGCAGGACTGCGGCATTTTATAATTGTTGGCAGCGCCGACTACGACTAAAGATTAACAGCATTAGGTACAAGCCACAATTCACAGCCAGTAATTGTGCCCATGCCCATTTTCACACAGCCCTAAAATAGTGAGACGATATGACAGCAGTTACGGATTTCCTGCTTAACCGGTCCTCTGAACCCAGGCTGGAAGCGCCCGCGCCAGACAGGGAAACCCTGAACACGGCCTTTGCCTGCGCCGCCCGCGCTCCGGATCATGCCTTGTTGCGGCCATGGCGTTATCTGGTCGTAGAAGGTGAGGGGCTGAAGGCTCTCGGGGAACTGTTTGCCTCCACCTGTGCCAACAACAGTGACGAGCAGGAAATCGAAAAGCTCCGGCGCGCGCCTCTGCGGGCACCCATGGTCATTGTTGGTATTGCCTCGCCGAGGCCCCACCCCAGAGTCCCGGAAGTGGAGCAGGTGATGTCTGCGGCTGCTGGCATGAGCTTTCTTGGGCTGGCCCTTCAGGATGCCGGTTATGGTGTAATGTGGCGCACCGGTGCTGTCGCCTATCATTCAGCCGTGCACAAAGGGCTGGGGCTGGATGACCACGAGCAGATTGTCGGCTTTCTTTATACGGGGAGTGTCTCCGCTGCAAAGCCTGCCGTTCTCCGGCCCGGGGTGGAGGAGTTCGTCCGTCACTGGCCTTAACGGGTAACAGCGGCTTTCCCCGGCGAGGGTCGGGGAAGCAGTTTGCCGCTTTCGAGGCTCTTCTTCCCCCTTCTCCCGTTCCCGATTTCTCTCACTAACCCTGAGAACCCTGGCGCTTTGTACTATTCAGAGCGTCTTTCAAATTCTGGCATCTACCTTGCTTTAATTCTGTCAGAGAGCACAGCCGGCAAAATCAGGTCGGCGTACTGGTGCGGTTTTCGGGAGGCAACATGGCAATTACGTTCGATAAGGCTTTGGGTATTCATCAATACGCGGTGGAAACGCGGGTCAGGCGTGCCGAAGTTCTGGCAAACAACCTGGCGAACGCTGACACTCCGGGCTTCAAGGCCCGTGATGTGGACTTCCAGGCGATGATGCAGAAGGCCCAGGAGTCCGTCAGCGGCTTCCGGATGGCGAAAACAAACGAGGCTCACATGGATACCTCCCGGTCTGCGTCGGAGAGCGATCTTTTGTATCGGGTGCCATACCAGCCGTCGGTCGACGGTAATACTGTGGATGCCCAGCAGGAGCAGTCACGCTTCATGCGTAACGCCATGGACTTCCAGGCCAGTTTCCAGTTCCTGAACAGCAAGTTCAGCGGTTTGACCAAAGCCCTGAAGGGCGAATAAGCCGCAGTCACGGGGTTAGCGAAGGTTAGCGAAGGAGAATTATCATGTCACTGGGCAGCATTTTTGATATCGCCGGTTCCGGTATGACAGCGCAATCGCTGCGGCTGAATACAACCGCGTCCAACATTGCCAATGCCGAAACAGCCAGCTCAAGTACCGGTGAAACCTACCGGGCCAGAAAGCCGGTGTTCTCAGCCATTCAGCAATCACTCCTGAACCCGGGGCAGGGTGGCATGCCGATGGCTGCCGGTCAGGGCCCCGGTGCCGGCGTCAGGGTTGAAGGCATCGTGGAAAGTGACGCTGAGCTTCAGATGCGTTACGAACCCTACCACCCGGCGGCGAATGACGATGGATTTGTCTATTACCCCAATGTGAACGTGGTCGAAGAGATGGCTGACATGATGTCGTCGTCCAGAAGTTTCCAGATGAATGTGGATGTCATGAACACTGCCAAGTCCATGATGCAGCGCATTCTGACTCTTGGTCAGCAGTAACAGGGTGAGGAGCACAACATGACCGCAGTAAATGCAACAGACGCGTCGGATGTTCTGAGCCAATACCAGCTGAAGCAACAGAATGGCGGCCAGGGCACCAGTGAGCTCGGCCGGAATGAGTTCATGGAACTGATGCTGGCACAGCTGAAAAACCAGAACCCGCTGGAACCTCAGGACAACGGCGCGTTTATCTCCCAGTTGGCCCAGTTCAGCTCACTGGAGGAGATGCAGAACCTCTCAGGTACGGTTGAAGATGTGGTGGGCCAGTTCCGTTCCACCCAGGCGCTGCAGGCCTCTGCCATGGTCGGCAAAACCGTGCTTGCCCCTTCCCAGGTCGGGATTCTGGGTGCGGATGGTGAGATCAGCGGCACTATTGAAGTGCCGGCATCGACCGGTGGGCTCCGGCTTTCGATCCAGGGACAGAATGGTGAGCTGGTACGACAGATTGATATGGGTAGTAGTCCGGCGGGTGTGACCTCATTCCGCTGGGATGGCCAGGACGGCAACGGCAATCCCTTGCCGCCGGGCTCCTACCGGATTGTAGCCGATGCTTCCTACCCGGATGGACCGCAGCAGTTGGGTACGATGGTAAGTGCCAATGTTGACAGCGTGTCCCTGGGTCAGGGCGGCTCCATTACCCTGAATCTCGCAGGCATGGGCTCCATCGCCCTGTCTGATGTAAAACAAATTAACTGATACCGGTGAAACACCAAGAGGTGAGCCATGGGATTTAATACGGGTTTGAGTGGTCTTCGCGCGGCATCGGTGGATCTGGACGTCACCGGTAACAATATTGCCAACGCCAGCACCGTGGGGTTCAAAGGCAGCAAGGCCCAGTTCGGCGATCTTTATGCCAGTGGCTTCCTGAGCGCAGGCACCAACCCGATCGGGGACGGTGTCCGGGTTCAGGGTGTGAAACAGTCCTTCGGACAGGGCAATATCAGCTTCACTGATAACGGCCTGGATATGGCAATTGACGGTGATGGCTTCTTTATTCTGAACAATGGCGGCGAAGTGCGCTACTCCCGGGCCGGCCAGTTTGGAGTAGACAAGGACGGCTTTGTGGTCAACAACCAGGGCATGAAGGTGC
Source organism: Halomonas sp. (assembly GCA_002707215.1). Taxonomy (GTDB): domain Bacteria; phylum Pseudomonadota; class Gammaproteobacteria; order Pseudomonadales; family Oleiphilaceae; genus Marinobacter. Next base: position 2,370 of record PAKW01000092.1, on the reverse strand, counting down.
AGGGTTATACCGCTGATGGTGATGGCAATTTGTCTGGCGTGCGTGGAGACCTGCAGATTGAGACTGCCAACCTGGCTCCGCGCAGGACCACGAACCTGCAGACCGATGTGAATCTGGATTCCCGTGAATCCTTGCTGGAGCGCAGAGTGAGAGACCTTTCTCTGCAGACCGGCGACTTTGCAGCAGGTGAAACGCTTACTTTTTCCTATTCCGACGGCTCAGCCGATGAGACTGTTCTTATTCCCAGCCCGATAAACTCCGCGGGCCAGATTGCCGATGCTATCTCCGCAGCCTCCGGCGTGAGTGCGTCCGGTATCACAACAGCTGAAATAAACTCGACGGCCAATGGCGCCTCGACCGGCGATACTCTTAACAATACCATTGCGTCTGGTAGCCTGGAGTTCTCGATCAATGGTCAGCCCCTGAATGTAAGCGCTGTGACGACACTCGATGAGCTGGCGAATGTTATTTCCAGCTTCGGTAATAACTCCATCTCAGCCAATGTGGATAGCGGCAATCTTGTGGTCAGGGACAGTTCGGGTGAACCGCTTGACGTTCAGTGGGGAGACGGTAGTAGTACGAACCCGATTGAGAACACCGTTGGAGAGATCGCGGTAAGCACAAATCGCAGTGTGGATACTGTGACCTCTGATGTCGTGGGGTCTCAGTTTGTGGCGACCTACAACAATACGCAACCCACGCGCATTAACGCTTTTAACCCCATTGACCAGCGCACCTACAACCACGCCACATCAACCACCATCTACGACAGCCTGGGTAACGCCCATGAGATGACCCAGTTCTATGTCAAAGAGCCGTCGCCCGGGAATGGTGTTGGCCAGAGTCAGTGGTCTGTTTATCTTCAGGTAGACGGTGAGCCGGTCGGGGGCACGGATCAGACTCCCTATACCGTCATATTCAACCAGGACGGCGAGCTGGCTTCCATCAATGGTGATTCCAATGGTGAGATTGTCGTGACTGACTGGGTTCCCAAGGATCCAAGTGGCGCCCCTAATGGGGCGGATGGCCCTCCTGCAGACCCCGCCTCGGTCGTGAGCCCGATTCCGGAGCCGCCCACCAGCTCCGCGTTCGTTCTGGATCTGAGCGAGGCCACCCAATACGGCGCGGCATTCGGTGTTAATGACCAGCAGCAGAATGGTTATACCACGGGTCGCCTGTCGGGCCTCGATGTGTCGGATGCTGGTGTCATATTCGCCCGGTACACCAACGGACAATCCAATGCGCTTGGTCAGGTGGCGCTCGCCACATTCAGCAACACCGATGGCCTGTCTCCGGTGGGGGATACTTCCTGGGTCGAAACCTTTGAATCAGGCCAGCCTGTCATCGGCGCACCGGACACCGGTACCCTCGGTTCCATTGCGTCAAGCTCTGTCGAGGAATCCAACGTGGATCTGTCTGCTGAACTGGTGAACCTGATCATTGCCCAGCGTAACTACCAGGCCAACGCCAAAACCATCGAAACCTCCAATGCGGTCACCCAGACCATCATCAACCTCCGTTAATTTCGCGAACTTGCGAACGTGGCATGACTCCTGCTTCAAGACTGGAAACAGTCAAAATTCCGGCAGGAGTTTTCCCATGGACAAAGCCCTCTACATCGGTATGTCTGGCGCCAAGCAGAACATGCTGGCCCAGCAAGCCCATGCCAACAATCTGGCGAATGTCAGCACCACCGGCTTCAAGAAGGACTTCTCCCAGGCACGTAGCATGCCTGTCTTTGGGGAATTCCATCCCACCCGGGCCTATGCCATGACAGAACGACCCGGCACAGACCTTTCCGCAGGCGCCCTTATCGATACCGGCCGCAAACTGGATGTGGCGGTTGAAGGTGAAGGGTGGCTTGCCATCCAGAATGATCAGGGCGAAGAGGTGTTTACCCGCAGCGGTAGTCTTCAGATCGATGTGAATGGTCTGGTGCGCCTGGGCACTGGTGAGCTTGTGCTTGGTAATGGTGGACCGGTTGCACTGCCGCCTTTCGACAACGTGCAAATCGGCGCTGATGGCACGATTTCTGTTATTCCTGTTGGCGGCCCGCCGAATCAGTTGGTTGAGGTGGATCGTATGAAGCTGGTCAACCCGCCACCGGATGCTCTGGAGAAGGGCCTCGACGGACATGTGCGCCGCAAACCGGACCAGGCAATCGATGGTCCTGAGCCCCCGGATGCAAACCTCAGAGTGGTCTCGGGGTTTCTTGAGAGCTCCAACGTGAATGCGGTGGAAGAGATGATTTCCAATCTGCAGCTTTCCCGGCAATACGAAATGCAGGTGAAGGTAATGACCACCGCTAACGAGAATTCCGAAGCAACGGCACGGCTGTTGCAGAACCTTTAAGTAACGACCGAACACAGT
>PAKW01000091.1 GCA_002707215.1 Halomonas sp. | reverse complement strand
TTGGCGGGCTGGTTTTTGTCATCATCCTGTTCGCCCTGATCTGGTTTTTCTGCAAGAAATTTCTGGAGCACCATGGCGTGACGGACCAGGTGAAGGACCGGGCCATGGTTCTGGCTACCTGGACCTTTGCCGGTATCAGCGTAGGGCTTGTTTTTGCGGTGGTTGGTGCGTTTGTCTTGGGCCCCTGGGCCTTCTACCGCACCCTTCGGGGTCATGGTGTTGAAATATCCGATGGCGCGGCAGTCTGGTGGGGGCTCGGAATTGTTATAGCCTCCCTGGGCATCACGGCTGTGGGATTTTTCGCGTTTCTGATGCTGGTTGGTGCCTATTAGCCTTCAGCTGATGGCTTTCAACTGCTCCCGGAACCAGATCAACGCCGGCTCTCTCTCATAGGCTTTATGCCAGTATATATGCACGTCGATAGACGGCAGGTCTGCGGGCGGGTCCATGATCCGGATGTTGGCCCGCTCAGCAATGATGCGGGCGTAAGCTTCCGGCATGGTCAGCAGCAGATCGGTGTCCTCAACAACCCGGCAAGCGGCGTAGTAGTGCTGGCACCTTAGCCGGATACTGCGCTGGACCCCCAGCCTCGACAGCTCAAAGTCCTCAATCCCGGGGCCCTCGGTACGTGACGACACCAGCACGTGTTTCGCGGAGAGATACCCGTCCATATCCAGAGTCTCCGACGCCAGCGGGTGTCCTTTACGGGCGAGAACCACCAGGCGGTCACGGCGCAGCAACTCGTGGGAAGTCTGGTTGCTGACCGGCAACAACACATCCACGGCAAAATCCAGTTTGCCGGCCGCCAGTTGTGTCTCCATATCGCGTCGCGCGATCCGCTGGCTGACGATCTCGAGTTCCGGATAGGCGTCCAGGCGTTTCATCAACCGGGGCAGGAAGGTGGATTCGAGAATGTCCCGTAACCCGAGCGAATAAGTCTTGCGATGGGTTGCCGGATCAAAGGCATGAAACTGGTTTACCGCGCCCTGGATCTGGGTCAGGCCCGGCCGCATGGACTCCAGGAACCGCCTGGCCAGCGGAGTGGGGACCATCTGATTGCCCTGACGGGTAAACAGCGGGTCATCAAAGTGGTCCCGGAGCCGGGACAGCGAGTGGCTCACGGCCGGCTGGGTCAGGTGCAGCGCCCGGGCGGCGCGGGTCAGGCTACCCTCCCGGTAGATGGTGTCGAAAACGTGCAACAGGTTCAGGTCCAGGCGATTCAGGGCCATGGTCAGGGTCCGTTTTTTGTGTGAGTTTGAATAAGCGGGGCTAATAATAAACGATAAGAATAATTCAGTCGCGTAATAGTCAAGTCGCCTCTAGACTGGTCCCAAGGTGATTATTTCCTGCACGCCACCGTGCAACAGTCAGTGAGGATACGGCGATGGATTTCAGTATTTCCGAGAAGGGCCAGGATTATCTCAACCGCGTGAAACAATTCATGGAAGATGAGATTTTTCCCGTTGAAGAGCAGTATCACAAGGAGCTTGCTTCCCTGGATAACCGCTGGGTTGTGCTGCCAATCATCCGGGAGCTGAAAGAAAAAGCCAAAGCCCAGGGCTTGTGGAACATGTTTTTCCCGGACGAGAAATACGGTTGTGGCCTGCTGAACTCGGACTACGCCCTGATTGCCGAGGAAACCGGACGCAGTTTCATCGCGCCGGAGATCTTCAACTGCAACGCGCCGGACACCGGCAATATGGAGGTGCTGATCCACTACGGCTCTGAAGAGCAGAAAGCCGAGTGGCTGCCGCGGTTGCTGAGCGGCGAGATCCGCTCGGCGTTCTGCATGACCGAGCCTGCCGTTGCTTCGTCTGATGCCACCAACATGGAAGCAACCGCGGTTGTCGAAGGTGACGAGGTGGTTCTGAACGGACGTAAATGGTGGAGCACCGGTATTGGCCATCCCGATTGCAAGGTTGCCATTTTCATGGGCCTGACGGATCCGGACGCCCACAAGCACCGCCGTCATTCCATGGTGCTGGTGCCGCTGGATACCCCGGGGGTAAAAATTGAACGAATGCTGCCGGTGTTCGGTGAGTACGATGAGCCCTACGGCCATGGTGAGGTGCTGTTTGATAATGTTCGCCTGCCCAGGAGTGCGTTCATTGCCGGCCCCGGTCGTGGGTTCGAGATTGCTCAGGGCCGCTTGGGGCCAGGCCGAGTACACCACTGCATGCGGGCCATCGGCGCGGCAGAACGCGCACTGGCACTGTTGATCAAGCGTGCAACCAGCCGTGAAGCCTTCGGCCGCCCGATTGCCAAGCTGGGGGGTAATCCGGACATCATTGCCAATGCCCGTATGGCCATCGAGCAGGCCCGCCTTCTGACCCTGAAATGCGCCTGGGCGCTGGATACCAAGGGCATCATGGGAGCGCTGCAGGAGGTCTCGATGATCAAGGCGGTGATTCCGTCCATGCTGCAGACCATTGTTGATCAGGCCATTCAGGTTCATGGTGGTGCCGGTGTCAGCGATGACGACTTTCCGCTGACGCAATTGTTCGCCTATGCTCGTGTTTTGCGTTTGGCTGATGGGCCTGATGAGGTGCATCGCGCCATGGTGGCCCGGTTGGAACTCCGGAAGTACAAATCCTGATCAGTATTCGACATTTGGTGCCGGGATCGGGAGGGGACAGGTTTCTGAAACACGCTCCTTGCGGCACATCCCTGTGACGCTTGGGCTCCGCCATCCATGGCTCCGCACAGTTTCAGAAACCTGTCCCCACCCGATCCTGCAAACATTCGGATTGGATTCTGAACAGCTTGCACATAAGTCTGGGAGCTGATGCCGGGTAGAGCTTTCCAAAACCTTGCGGAGCCATGGATGGCGGAGCAGAGCTTACATGGACGTATTCACAGCGTGTTTTGGAAAGCTCTACCCGGTAGCAGCTCTTGCACCGAACGTGACATAAAGCTAGCGCGAACTAAAACGGAGAGAACCACGCATGACACAACGAGTATTCATAACCGGCGGAGCCAGCGGTCTCGGTCGGGCGATTGCATTGCGGTACGCCAAAGAAGGCGCCAGAGTCTGCATCGGCGACATTAACCCGGAGCAGGGGGTTGGCGTTGAGAAAGAGATTACCGCAGCCGGAGGCGAGGGCTACTACGTCGAGTGCGATGTTCGACGCCTGACCGATTTCGAAAAGGTCCGCGATGATCTCGTGAAGAAATGGGGTGGCGTTGATGTGGTGGTGAACAACGCCGGTGTGGCGTCTGCCGGTTCCATCGAAGATACCGCCATGGCGGACTGGGAGTGGATTCTCAATATTAACGTGCTGGGTGTCGTTCGTGGCTGCAAGGCGTTCACGCCCCAGTTCAAGAAGCAGGGTTCCGGCACATTTGTGAACATCGCCTCCATGGCGGGCCTGATGCTGGCACCGCTGATGGATAGCTACAACGTTTCCAAGGCCGGGGTTATTGCGCTGTCTGAGACCCTGAGCCAGGAGCTGCGGGACGACGGCATCCATGTAAGCTGTGTCTGCCCGGCGTTTTTCCAGACCAATCTGGCCAGCAGCATGCGCTCGGACCTTCCCGGAATTCAGCAAAATGTGAACAAACTGATGAAGCGTTCCAGTATTACCGCTGGGGATGTGGCTGAGGACGTTGTAAGGTCAGTGCAAGACAAGAGCTTCTGGGTGCTGCCCCACGCCAAAGAGCGCCGCATGTGGATGCTCAAACGCCATGCGCCATGGGCATTTGACTGGCTGATGCATCAGGAAAGCAAGCGCTGGATGAGCAAGATGGGCGGTAAGGCCAAGGCCTGAACCCAACACATGAACAAGAGGAGAGCCCTGAATGACCCAGATTGATGAGGCGATGGATATCCGTGAAGGCGAAGAGCTGGATATAGCCGCCGTAGACCGGTTCATGAAACAGGCCATTCCTGAGCTCGCAGGCGAGCCGGACATTCGCCAGTACCCAGGCGGTGCCTCTAACCTGACCTACCAGGTGGATTACGGCGACCATTCCTACGTTCTCCGTCGGCCCCCGTTCGGCAAGATCGCCAAATCGGCCCACGATATGCTGCGTGAGGCGAAGGTGATGCAGGCTCTGAAGCCGGTCTATCCTTACGTGCCCGACATCATCGCCATCTGTGATGATCACGACGTTCTGGGTTGCGATTTCTATGTGATGGAACGCCTGAAGGGCATCATCCTGCGCCAGGATTTTCCGAAGGGTTTTGAGCTCAGTGAGGCGGACACCCGCAAGCTCTGCCTGAACGTGATTGACAAGCTGGTGGACCTGCATCGGGTGGATGCCGGGGCGGCGGGCCTGGACAAGCTGGGCAGGGGGGCAGGTTACGTACAGCGGCAGATCGGCGGCTGGAGTGATCGCTTCCGCAAGGCCCGCACGGAGGATGTGGGTGATTTTGAGGCGGTGATGAGCTGGCTCAACGACAAGATGCCGGAGGACATTGCCCAGGTGGTGATCCACAACGATTTTCGCTTTGACAACGTGGTGCTGAACCCGGACAACCCGTTTGAAGTGATTGGCGTCCTGGACTGGGAAATGGCCACCATCGGCGACCCGTTGATGGACCTGGGAAACAGCCTGGCCTATTGGGTCGAGGCGGACGATGAGGGCCCGTTCCAGATGCTGCGCCGGCAGCCGACCCATCGCCCGGGTATGCTGACCCGCCGGGAAGTGGTGGATTACTACATGGAGCAGTCCGGTTTCAAAGCCGATAACTTCGATTTTTACGAGATCTATGGCCTGTTCCGCCTGGCGGTGATCATCCAGCAAATTTACTACCGTTTCTATCATGGCCAGACCCGGGACAAGCGGTTTGCGGCCTTTGGCCATGCCGCCAATTATCTGGAGACCCGCTGCCAGCGACTGATCGCGGAGCGCTCCCTGTAATGGCAACGATCTATCTGGTGCGCCACGGCCAGGCCAGTTTCGGGAAAGAGAACTACGACCAGCTGTCTGCCACAGGCTGGGAACAGGGCCGGGTGCTTGGCCGCTGGTTTGCCGGAAAGGTCGAGCCTGTGGCGGTTTTTGGTGGCGATCTGGAACGACATCGTGAAACGGTCGAGGCCATCGCGACGGGATACGGTCCCGGGTTGCCGGATATGCAGGTGGTACCGGGTTTCAACGAATTCGACCACATCACGGTAGTGGCCCGTTACCGCCCGGAATGGAGTGACCGTGCGGTGATGGCGAGGGATCTCAAGGCCTTCCCGAAGCCGGCCAGAGCCTTCCAGGAGGCCTTCGTGCAGGCAGTGCGCCGCTGGGTATCCGGCGAATTCGACCATGAGTATGGCGAGATCTGGCCGGATTTCAAGGCACGGGTTCTGGTCGCATTCGAGGAGATGATCGATTACGCCGATGGCGGCGATGTGCTGGTGGCAACCTCTGCTGGTCCGATTTCGGTAATTGCCCAGCACCTGCTCGGGCTGGACGATGCCAAAGCGCTGGGGCTGAACGAGGTAATCGCCAACACCAGCACCACGCGGGTCCTGTACTCAGGCCCCCGGCGCAGCCTGGCCGTGTTTAACAACTACAGTCACCTGGAAGCGGACAACCCCGCCCTGGTGACATTCCGATAGTGAATCGAGGTGAACGAATGAGCAGCAAGAACCTGTTTGACCTGACGGGCAAGGTTGCCCTGATTACCGGCGCCAGTCGTGGCATCGGCGAGAATATCGCTCGCACCCTGGCTGATTATGGTGCCCACGTGATCGTTAGCAGCCGGAAGATTGACGGCTGCGAAGCGGTCGCCGCCAGCATCCGGGATGCTGGCGGCAGCGCCGAAGCCCACGCCTGCCATATCGGTGAAATGGATCAGATCGAAAGCATCTGGGGCCATATCGAGCAGACCCATGGCAAGCTGGACATCCTGGTTAACAATGCGGCGGCGAATCCCTATTTCGGGCCTGTGGAGGACACCGACCTCGGTGCGTTCAATAAGACCGTGGATGTGAATATCCGGGGCTACTTTTTCATGTGTGCCCGTGGTGCCCAGATGATGAAGAAAGCCGGTGGCGGCTCCATCGTGAACGTGGCCTCGGTGAACGGTGTGAACCCGGGGCACTTCCAGGGCATTTACTCAGTGACCAAGGCGGCCGTGATTTCCATGACCAAATCCTTTGCCATGGAACTGGGACAGCAAAAGATCCGCGTTAACGCGCTGTTGCCGGGTCTCACCGATACCAGGTTTGCCAGCGCCCTGACAACGAACGAGGCCATCAAGAAACAGGCCATGGCCCACATCCCCATGAAGCGGGTAGCCGACCCGAATGAAATGGCGGGTACGGTGCTGTATCTGGTTTCTGATGCCTCAAGCTACACCACCGGTGCCTGCATCAATGCGGACGGCGGCTACCTGACGGTCTAGCGTAGCACCGGGGTCAGATGAAAGCTTTCATCTGACCCCTCCTTCACTCATCTGCATCTTTAGTTGCTCAAATGATTCAGGGGCAGAATTAACGGATGCGGGAGGAAGTTCGGCCATTGCTCCAGCTGAAGTGGATCCCTAGGGCAATGGCATCTACACAGCCATTGCCAGAGATAATGACGACTGATGGAGCGGATTTTATTGAATGCTGGTTTTCGAAGCGCCCGAAGCCGCGTGTGAAATTGCTGTTCCCGTTGGCGGTCTGAAGTGCAGTGAGTACAGAATCCGGTCCAGCACCGCCTGGCCGTTCCAGGCCGGGTCGTTATTGACCATACCTACCACCGCCCAGGTGGTGTTGTTGGCGTCGCGGGTAAAGCCGGCAATGGATCTTACGTTTTCGAGATACCCGGTTTTGATTCGTCCTTCGCCATCCATGCCGGTATTGCGAAGCCGGTGCACCATGGTTCCGTCCATGGCAATAATGGGCATGGAAGCCATCAGGTCTGCCGAGTAGGCGCTGTTCCAGGCGTGTTGCAGTATCTGGGCGCCCTGGCGGGCGGTGATGCGGCCGTGCCGGGTGAGCCCGGCACCATTGTCGATCACCATGCCTGCGGTATTAATGCCTTTGCCTTCCAGCCAGTCATAGACTACCCGAATGCCGGCAACGCGGTCATCGTTTTCATCTTCCATGCGGTTTTCGGCGCCAATGGTGAGCAGCAGTTGACGTGCCATGACGTTGCTGCTCCATTTGTTGATATCCCTCACCATGGTCACCAGGTCAGGCGAGGTGGTTTTCATCACCAGCCGTGCATCTTCCGGTGTAACGCCATTGAGGTTGCTGCCGGAAACTACGACCCCCAGGTCAGCCAGCAACGAACGAATCAATGAGGCGCTGTACTGTTCATGGGGCAACAATGACAGGTAGGTGGCGGTCCGGCAGCCCTGGGGCAGTTCGCCGGTCACCCGGACAGTCACCCGATGGTCTTCATGAATAATGGGCTCCCACTCGAAACTTCTTCGCGATGGGCAGGGCCCTTCCTCCATGGCAACCACTCGGTTGTCGATGAGGACTTCGCCGAGTGAAGGCGTACTCCAGGCCTGGGTGCCACGTTCATCGGCACGCACCTGGAAGTGCATCAGGTTCAGGTTTGTCAGGTAGGCAGAAGGTTCCACCAGGAAGGGTGCGTGGCGATTGTCGCCGTTGTCTTCAAAGGACGGAAAGCCGCCATCCACTTCAAAGTAGGTGCCATCCAGAATCAGGTTTCCATCGATCCTGATGATCCCCATGCTGCGTAGCTCGCCCAGTGTTGTCCAGAGCCGTTCGATAGTGAGTTTGGGGTCGCCGCCAAAGCGGACATAAAGATTGCCTTGGAGGGTGTCGCCCACCATGACGCCGTCAGTCAGGAAATCCGTATCCCAGTGGTGATTGGGGCCCAGGATTTCCAGCGCCGCGAAGGTTGTCACCAGTTTCATGATGGAACCCGGGCTCATGAGCGTATCGGCATTGATGTACTGATTGATGCCAGGGCCGTTCAGCGGAATGGCGGCCATGCTCATGGCGTCTTCATTGTGCAGGGACTGGACTGCATAATCCTTGATTTGGCTGGCCCAGAGACGATTGCCGGAGAAATCGGCATCATCGTTTCCCGAGGCCATAGCGGCAGGCGTCGCCGCCAAGACACAGGCTGCTATGGACGCCAGCACAGAGCGTCTGAATTCAGGACACATTTTTTCCGTACTTCCAGAGCGTCTCATACCCGCGGCTACCATGATCGCCATCCAATGAGTTCTTATAAACCAACAATAGCCCATCCTGGCCGGTTGTACTATGCAGAAAAGCTCTACATGACGTTAAAAAATAGCAGTAGTGTCGTTGTTTGTATTGAACTTTTGTGACGCCATGTAAGCGCCCTTGTGAATCATGGGGTTAGGTTAATAAAAATTAACAAGCTCCGGGAAGTCGCCCGGGAGCCAATGGAAAATCGTCAGATTGCGTGATAATGGCGTGGTCTCCAACAGAAGGTTTGTTTATGTCAAATATGCTGTCTCACAATGTCCATGTGCTGGGCTCGGTTGCCACGTCTTCGCTGACCGCCTGGCGCGGGTGCCTGGTGGTAAAAAACGTGCCTCAGCCGGAAAAGCCGATCACGCTGTACGACATGGAGGGCTGCCCCTACTGCCGCCGTGTCCGTGAAGTTCTGACTGCCTTGAATCTGGATGTCGACATCCGGCCTTGCCCGAAAGGCGGCTCGGTATTCCGGGCCCAGGCGGAAGCGCTGGGAGGCCGGCAACAGTTTCCGTTGCTGGCGGACCAGAATACGGGCACGGTGATGTATGAGTCTGAGGACATCATCGAGTATCTGTTCCGGCAGTATGCCGGCCAGCCGGTGCCGACCTACTACCGTGGCCGGGTCTGGCAACCGGTTGTGGGCTCGGTGGCCTCTGTAGCCAGCGCCATGAGGGGGCTTCGGGTCAGCCCCGGGAAGCGACCGGAGCAACCACTGCACCTTTGGAGCTTTGAGGGCAGCCCGTTTTCGCGTCTGGTGCGTGAGCGGCTGTGTGAACTGGAAATTCCCTATACCCTGCACAACCTGGGCAAGGAGCACTGGACGGAGATCGGGCCGGCGAAGCAACGCATCAAGCCGGGGCCCTATACGCCGATTCCCGGTGGCAAGCGGGATGCGTTTTTCCAGGTACACAAGCGGGTTCAGGTGCCTTATCTTGAAGATCCCAACACCGGGGAAGGCCTGTTCGAGTCTGCCCGCATTCTGAAATATCTGGACGCCCACTACGGGAACTGAGCTGCGTCGAAGACTGTCAGCTCTGGAGTGGTCGCATGGGCGGGTCATCCCTTTGCCAGACACGCCGTAAATACTTCCATGTAGGCTCGGTCGGGCCATCCCTGGCCCTCCACGGTCTGTCAAAGGGATGACCCGCCCACGCTTAGGCACCCTGTGCTATTCGCGCGGAAATTCTTTGCGGCGGGAGCGGAGACATGACTGACTGGTTCAGTAGACGACAATTCCTCATCAGTGCGGGTCTTGCCGGGCTCGCTTTGACATCTCCGTTGCTGTTCGCAAACGCTTCGAAAGCGCCATCTTCATCTCCCATCATGCGCCGGATTCCCGGCACGGACGAATCCATCCCTGCGATTGGTATGGGCACCTGGATCACCTTCAACGTTGGTGGCGACGAGCAACTGGTCGCGCAACGCACTGAAGTTCTCAAAACCTTTTTCGAACTCGGCGGCACGGTTGTCGATGGCACGCCGATGTACGGCAGCGCAGCGGATGTTATGGGTGAAGCGTTGGATGCTCTGGACGCCCATGACCGGATTTTCGCAGCGACCAAGATCTGGACCGGCGATGAATCGGAAACCCGGCAGGAGGCGGCCCGTTCGAGCAGGCGCTGGGGTATTGATCGATTCGACCTGTTGCAGGTGCACAACCTGCTGGGTTGGCAGGGGCATCTTGAAACCCTGAAGCAGATGAAGGCGGAGGGAAAGGTTCGGTACATCGGAATCACCACGTCCCACGGTCGCCGGCATCGGGAGTTTGCGCGGATTATGGAGCGGGAACCGCTGGATTTTGTGCAGCTGACTTATAACGTTCTGGATCGGGAGGTTGAGGACCGGTTGCTGCCGCTGGCCGAGGAGCGGGGAATCGGGGTGATCGTTAACCGGCCGTTCCGGGGCGGTTCGCTGTTTCGTCGATTCCAGTCGGAGCCTTTGCCCGATTGGGCCGGGGAGGCCGGTGTTGGCAACTGGGCGGAGTTTTTCCTCAAGTACATCATTTCCCACCCAGCGGTGACCTGTGCCATTCCGGCGACCAGTAAGGTCGGGCACATGAAGGAAAACATGGGGGCGCTGTATGGCAAATTGCCTGATGCCGATCTGCGCCAGCGGATGGTGGATTACGTGAGGTCGCTGTGAGTGGTGCAGACTGGCTGAGCTATTCGCTGCAGGATTTCGTGATGTTCGGGCCGCAGGTTTTTCTGCGGCTGTTTGTCCGGATCAACCAGGATCTCTGGCCCTGGCAAGTGCTGGCGGTGGTTGTCGCTATTGGCATTCCTGTGCTGCTTTTCAGACCGAGACAGGAGGCGCGGCGTTTGGCTGTCGGGCTCATGGCGGTGGCCTGGGCAGCCAGTGGTTACGGATTTCTGGTGGGCTATTTCGGCCCCATTTACTGGCCAGCAGCGTGGTTTGGCTGGGCCTTTGTCGCCCAGGGGGGGCTGCTTGCCGCCGCGATGTTTTTCGGTGGCGTTCATGGCTACAGGCTACCTTCTGACCGGTTCGTCGTTCTCTGGCTGATTGCGGTGTGTGGTTTGCCATGGTGGGCCGTGGCGGAGTCTGGCCAGTGGCAGGCGGTCGCGCTGTTTGGCGTCGCTCCCGGCACTACCGCAGCGGCCGGTGCCCTCGTTGTTGCACTGATGACCGGGCCCTGGCGTTGGTTTTACCTGCCTGTGACGGTGCTGTGGAGTCTGTTCAGCGCAGCCATCTTCTGGGTACTGCAAACCTGGTGGTTGCTCGTCACTCCTTTGGCTGCGCTGTTGCTGCTTGGCGCCGGATTCTGGCTCAGTCCCAGGCCGGAGCAAAACCTGGATTAGCGATACGCTCGTTGCGGTCCAGGGCATCAATGGCCCGAATTTCCTCGTCACTCAACTCAATGTTCAACGCCTCCAGGTTAGCTTTCTGGTGCGCCGGGCGTGTGGATGATGGAATGGGCACAACGCCTCTGGATGCCACCCAGGCAATCACTATTTGGGCCGGGGTCAGGTTTCGTTCGCCGGCAATACGTTGCAGGGTTTCGTCTTCCATGACCTTGCCGACGGCTAATGGCATGTAGCCGGTCACAGTAATGCCGAGCTTTTGCGCATGCTCCACAACCTTACGGTTGGCCAGGAAGGGGTGGACTTCCACCTGGTTGGTAAAGATGGCGGCGTCGCCGAGAATCTCTTTCGCCTCGTCCATCTGGGCGCAGGTGAAGTTGGAAATGCCGATATGCTCCGCCAGACCTTCCCGCTGGGCATCCCTGAGGGCGCCAAGATACTCTTTCATCGGTACTTCATCGCCCGGTGATGGCCAGTGAATAAGCGCCAGGTCGGCATGGTCGGTTTTCAGCCGCGCGAGACTGTCGTGCAGGCTGTTGATCAGGTCGCTGGCGTGCAGCTGGTCATGCCAGATCTTGGTGGTGACAAAAATCTCGCGGCGCGGAATACCGCTGGAAGTGATGCCATCGCCCACTTCCGCCTCGTTGCCGTACATCTGGGCGGTATCAATATGGCGGTAGCCCAGGGACAGGGCGCTTTTTACGGCGTCCCGGGCTTCGTTGCCCCTGAGCCGGAAGGTTCCCATGCCGATCTTCGGAAGTGTGCTGAATGACATACTGTCCTCCTTTGCGAAACGTGTGTGTCTAACTTGGTGCCGGCACGCTGGTTCTTCAAGTAGCCCCCGGGTATCATCGGCCCCTGATTTCTGTGAACCACGATCCTGAGGGCCCGACCATGTACACCGGCCATTGCCTCTGTGGCGACATCCGATTTGAGTACGATGGCCGCCTCGGCCCCGTTGCCTTGTGCCACTGCAGTCAGTGTCGGCGGGCACATGGAAGCGCGTTTTCAGCCAGTGCACCGGTGCAGAAGGTGCGGTTCCGGTTCGTATCCGGCGAAGACAGGATTACCGAGTTCGAATCACGCCCCGGCAAGTTCCGGGGCTTCTGCAGCCGCTGCGGTAGTCAGCTATACAGCCGCGTTGATGCCATTCCCGGAATTCTCCGCCTGAGGGTCGGGTGGATCAACGAGCCCCTGGGCAAGGGCCCGGCCCAGCATGTTTTTGTCGGCTCAAAATCCGACTGGTTCGAGATTACCGACGAGCTGCCACAGTTCGAGAAGACCGAACGAACCAACGATCCTCACTGAACCGGAACCATCCGGTAAACTTTGCCCCGCGGCGAGTCTGTCAGCAACCACAGGGCACCGTCCGGCCCCATGCGCACATCGCGGATCCGTTCGCCAAGGCCGGTTAGCAGATCTTCTTCCTCGGTCACGTTGCCATTCTGAATGCCCAGGCGCACCAGTTTGCGCATCTTGAGTGCCCCGATAAACAGATCCCCCTGCCATTCTGGAAACAGATCGCCGGTGTAAAACGCCATGCCAGACGGCGCAATGGATGGATCCCAGTAGTGCAGTGGCTGGGCCATGCCTTCCTTGCTGGTTTCGCTGGTGATGGGCAGGCCCGAGTAGTCGATGCCGAAAGTGATTGTCGGCCAGCCGTAGTCAGTCCCTGCCCGGATGATGTTGATTTCATCACCACCCCGGGGGCCATGCTCATGGCTCCAGATATCGCCCGTTTCCGGGTGGATGGCCATACCCTGGATATTGCGGTTGCCGGTTGTATAAAAGGTATCGTTAACACCGCTGGTGTCGAGGAAGGGATTGTCCGGTGCGGGGCCGCCATCGGTTGTAATCCGGTGAACGCCTCCGGCATCGTCAGCGTTTTCCTGGGCCCGGTCCATATCTCCGCGATCACCTACGGCCACATAGAGATTGCCATCCCAGTCAAATTCCATGCGACCGGCAAAGTGTCGGCCGCCGTTGGAGCGGGGCAGAGCTTCGAATATCACTTCAACGTCGGTAAGGCGATCACCACTCAACCGCGCACGAGCCACGCGGGTGGTCATACCGTCCCGGTTTCGGTGGGCGTAGCTCAGGAATAGCATCTGATTCTGCTCGAAGTCCGGGTGCAGAATCACGTCCAGCAGACCCCCCTGGCCGGATACGACGAGCTCTGGCACCCCGCTGATGGGGGCATTCACCAACGAGCCGTTCCGGATCATCCGCAGCCGTCCCTCCCGTTCGGTCACCAGCATGGAACCGTCCGGCAAAAACGCCAGACTCCAGGGGTGTTCGAGATTTTGTGCCACGGTCTCCAGCCGGAAATCTGTTTTATCGGAGGAAAAGTCCTGGCTCGCCATGCTGGCAACGGCGATCAGAAATACGCTTCCTGTCAGGACCAGCTGTTTAAAGGTGCCCATCGAACCCTCCGTTCCTGTCGGTGCCATTAGAACATTCAGAGTAGCAGTTGAGGCGGGCTTTGCCGAGGCGCGGCCCCATCATCAAGAGTATAGGGTTCCCGATAAATCACGGATCACTGATCGACTGTTGCAAATAATAATTATTCGCATTAAAGTG
>PAKW01000090.1 GCA_002707215.1 Halomonas sp. | reverse complement strand
CTGTTGTTCGTGGCCTTTGTGCCGATGCTATTCTACGCGTTGTAATGTTGAAGTGAGATAAAGAGGGCCGCCTGAGGGAAACTCCAGGCGGCTTTTTGCGTCTGGAATACAAGAGTAAACGTAGTTTCAACAGACACTGACACAGCCGGCAAGTGACTATAAGCTATTCTCACTTATCGTGAATTTTGGGTGGTTCCTATTCATATGATTATTCAAAATCGCTGCAGACACCTTCTGTTGGCCGCCGGCATAGCCTTTTTGACCGGCTGCGGAGGTGGGGGCGGTGAAGCCAGTTCTGAACCCTTGCCGGTAGCACCGGGCAGCCCGCTCGCGGGCCAAATAAATATTGAGGCCGGTAGCCGAATAGATCAGGACACCATGGATGAGCTGGGTTTGTCTGGCGCGCAACCGGCAACCAGTCCACAGTCTCTGCCACTGAACTTTGTTCTTGCTGGCTATGTCAGTGGTGATTCGGGCAGTTACGAGGCCATTAGCGGGCAAATCTTTAGTTTCAGTGCAGACGCTTCTGATCAGTTTTTAGTGCCTCTTGCGCCCGGTGAAGTCGTCCGATTGGTCAGTCTTGGTAGCCGCGCGGGCAATCCCCAACTCACGCTCACATTGTTTGATGGATCCGGGATGCCGCCCTCGGCGACAACGGACCGAGAGTCAGATCCCGCCGAAGTCACGCTTGGCGATGGCTTTTCCGAAGACGATTATCTGCTGGAGGTCGAGGCCACCGGCAGTCTTCCAGCACGTTATGTTCTGGTGAAAGCGTCAACTGGACAGCTTGGCTCGTTCAGCCTCGATTGGCCGGCCCATGAGTTCATGCCTGGAGAAGCTATTGTCAGAATGAACAGTGCAGGCTCTCCGGGGCTATCCGGTCAGTCGGCCACTCCAGGGCGGCATCTGGGTAACGAGGACTGGCTGATCAAAATGCCTTTGAAAGCTGCGGCTGCCAGTACCGAGGCTACGAAAACCGAAACCCTCGATTGGATCAGACGGTTACGCAAGCGAACCGATGTCGCATCTGTATCGCCCAATTACCTGTTTTCAAGCGCCAACACACCAGTTGGCGAGGAATTGTATGGTCTTCAATGGCACTACGATCTCATAAACGGTCCTGAAGCCTGGCAATTGGCACCGGACGGAGGTGCCGGGGTTTCGGTGGCGGTCCTGGATAGCGGGCTCTTTAGCCCTGATCCGGCGAGCCGAAGCTGGCATCCGGACCTGGAAGACAATGTGCTCCCGGGCCGTGATTTCGTGGACGGTGATGATTTTCCCCAGGATCCGGGCAGTAGCGTTGCTGCCAGTGTCTTTCATGGCACCCACGTGGCTGGCACCATTGGTGCTGTGCTCAATGGCCAGGGCATCGGCGGTGTCGCTTTCGGAGGACGTATTCTGCCGGTCAGGGTGCTTGGCGAGGGCGGAACCGGGTCTTCGGACGATCTGATTGATGCTATTCGGTGGGTCACCGGGGAGACTGACGGTGTTGCCGCGAGAGCTCAGGTGGTAAATCTTAGCCTCGGTGGTTTGCCTGAAATTCCCCAATTGGAGGCAGCCATCGAATTCGGCGTCAATGAACGAGATATGCTTTTTGTCGGTGCCGCGGGCAACTCGGCCACTTCTTCACCCTCATACCCGGCCGCGTCGCCCAATGTGCTTGCGGTCAGCTCGGTGGATGCGGGGGGGCAATTGGCATCGTATTCGAATTTTGGCAGCTGGATCGATCTTGCCGGACCGGGCGGCGATGCCAGCCGTGATGGCAACAACGACGGGCGGGCAGATGTAGTCTGGAGTACCAGTGCGGTTGCAGGTGCCAATGGTTTTGAGGCCAGCTATACCGGGCTCCAGGGCACCTCCATGGCGGCACCTCATGTCTCGGGAGTTCTTGCTTTGCTGAAGACGCAGGATAGCTCGTTGAACTATGAGGGGTTAAGAGCGCTGCTTGAGTCCGGCGGGCTAACCGACTTCTCTGGTAGCCGGTCGGACCAGCTTGGCTTTGGCATTCTTGATGCCTCCGGGGCGCTGCAGGCGAATCTGAGTGGTGATATCACTATTCTTTCACCCTCCCCATCCCAGGTTATTCTGGGGTCTGAAACGGGGAGCGAACAGATTGTCCGTCTGAATCAGATCGGTAACGGAGCCATCAGCAACGTCAGCATTTCGGATACGCCTCCCTGGTTTACGGTAATCCGCAGCGACATCGACAGTACAATCGCTCTGAATGTTGCGCTGGTTGACTCGGCAATTGAAGAAAACGTGGCTTATCGCGATGTGATACGTGTTGACTACCAGGCTGGCAGTGAGCTTCGGTCTCTGGATATTCCCGTAGTAGCCCAAGTACTTTCAGATGAATTTGCGAGGACTGCCGGGGTCCATTTCGTGCTCCTCGTGAACACTACCCCGGTAGACGGATTTTATGAGGCGGAGGCACAACTGGCGGTTGAGCCGGAAAATGGGCATTACACGTTCCGGTTCGAGTCGGATGATGGCGTGGCACCGAAACGGTTGAGCGAGGTTTCACCAGGCTCCTATTACCTCGTTGCGGGCACCGATATCGATGGAGACGGGATCATTTGCCAGCCAGGCGAGGCCTGTGCGGAATACCCGATAGCCGGGCTTCGAGAGATCATCACCATTGAAGAAGGGCAGTCGCTGGAGGAAGTAATCATGACCACCAGCTTTTCGCGACCGACGATCTCAGCGTCAACTCCAGATATCCTGCCTCGACCAGACTTTTCCGGTTATCGCCTGCTGGAAGCCGGTGAGCGCAGAGAGTCTCTCGAATACACGAGGAAAACGACGCGATGAGCTTATCGAATTCGGGGTTGATAACGGCTTTTCTGGTTCTGATTCTGACGGCTTGCACATCTCCCGCAAGGAATGCCTCCCCGGCACCATTGGCTCGCCAAATTACCCAGTCGCCTTATTGTGGTTTGAGCGGGCCGGGTGTGGCTTATGTGAAATCGTCCGATGAACTCGACAGATTCCTGGGCGTGTCCGGACAGAACCTGACCACAGCGGCGATCAGAAGCGTCAGCTTCGATCGGGAACAGTTGGTGTTTGTGACTCTCGGCCAACAGCCAACGGCCGGTTTCAGTGTTGGGCTGCGGGACGCCAATGCAACTGGTGATACGCTTCTTCTGGACATGGCGGTTATCACGCCTGAGCCCGATGCGATGGTTGCACAGGTTATTACCACACCCTGTGCAGTGCTGGCGGTTTCCAAAGACAAATGGCAAAGACTTGAAGTAACGGGGCTTTCCGATCGACCTCTGATAAAAATCGTCGGGAAGTGAAAGTGGTCGCTGGACAGACAAAACAACCGTTGATCTTTCCTCACGAATCCCTAAGCTATGGCTCAGCTTTTCATATCAATCGCGGAGTCAGTTCCTGCCCATGAGCCAGCAACAATATAACGCCGATGCTATTGAAGTACTGAGTGGCCTGGATCCGGTGCGCAAGCGCCCAGGGATGTACACAGACACCAGTCGGCCCAATCACCTGGCACAGGAAGTGATTGATAACAGTGTGGATGAGGCCCTGGCGGGCCACGCCCGACGTATTGACGTGGTGCTTTACAGTGATGGCTCTCTGAGTGTCGAGGACGATGGCCGGGGCATGCCGGTGGATCTTCATAAAGAAGAGGGCCTGCCGGGGGTTGAGCTGATCCTGACCCGCCTCCACGCCGGTGGCAAGTTCTCCCAGGGCAACTACAGCTTCTCCGGTGGCCTGCACGGTGTGGGTGTTTCCGTAGTGAATGCCCTGTCCTCGCATCTGGAAGTCACTATCAGGCGGGACGGCCAACTGCACCGGATGACCTTTGCCAATGGCGAGAAGGCCTCCGAGTTGGAAGTGATCGACACGGTGGGCAAGCGCAACACCGGTACCCGCCTGAAGTTCACGCCCGACGTGACATACTTTGACAGCCCCAGTTTTTCCGTCAGCCGGCTTCGCCATAACCTGCGCGCCAAGGCCGTTTTGTGCCCGGGCCTGACGGTGACTTTCCTGCAGGAAAAGACCGGCGAAAAAGATGAATGGTGTTATGAGGGCGGCTTGCGGGATTACCTGCTGACTGCGTTGGCCGACATTGAAGCCGTGCCACTGGAACCGTTCACCGGCAGCTTTTCCGGTAACAAGGAAGCCGTGGACTGGGCCATTCAATGGCTGCCGGAAGGCGGTGAATCGGTCATGGAAAGCTATGTAAACCTGATTCCGACCGCCCAGGGGGGCACCCATGTGAACGGTCTGCGCACCGGCCTGCTCGAAGCCATGCGTGAGTTCTGTGAATTCCGCAACCTGCTGCCCCGTGGCGTGAAACTCTCCCCTGAGGATATCTGGGAGCGGGCGGCGTATGTACTCTCCTTCAAGATGCAGGAGCCGCAGTTTTCCGGGCAGACCAAGGAGCGCCTTTCCTCCAGGGAAGCGGCGGCCTTTATCTCCGGCGTGGTCAAGGACGCCTTCAGTCTCTGGCTGAACCAGCACACCGACGTGGCGGAAGCACTGGCGGAGCTGTTTATCAATAATGCCCAGCGTCGTCTTCGAGCCAGCAAGAAGGTGGCACGTAAAAGGGTGACATCCGGCCCGGCCTTGCCCGGCAAGCTGGCGGACTGCTCTGGTAGCGATACCGCCCGTTCCGAACTGTTTCTGGTGGAGGGTGACTCCGCCGGTGGCTCCGCAAAACAGGCCAGGGATCGTGAATTTCAGGCGGTGATGCCACTGCGAGGCAAGATCCTGAACACCTGGGAAGTGGACTCGGGCGAGATCCTGGCGTCCCAGGAGGTGCATGATATCGCCGTGGCTATTGGCGTGGATCCTGGCTCAGATCAGCTGGACGGTCTCCGTTACAACAAGGTTTGCATCCTCGCGGATGCCGATTCCGACGGCCTGCACATTGCCACACTCTTGTGCGCGCTGTTTGTCAAACACTTCCGTCCGGTGGTTGCCGCCGGCCACGTCTTCGTTGCCATGCCGCCCCTGTACCGGGTGGATCTGGGCAAGGAAACCTTCTATGCCCTTGATGAGCACGAGAAGCAGGGCATTATTGACCGCATTGCGGCAGAGAAGCGCAAGGGCAGGATTTCAGTTACCCGCTTCAAGGGTCTCGGTGAAATGAATCCGCTGCAGCTTCGTGAAACCACCATGGCACCGGATACCCGGCGCCTGGTGATGCTGACCATTGAAGACGGTGACGATACCGACAGCCGCATGGATATGCTGCTCGGCAAGAAGCGCGCATCTGATCGCAGGGCGTGGCTGGAAGCCTACGGCAACATGGCGGATATCGCAGTCTGATATTCCCTTGCGCGCTATAAAAAGCATCCTTTATTCTTTCTAAGTATTCTTCAAACTCGTTATCCTGCCAGTTTTCTGATCGGGAAGAACCGTTGATGGACTGGCAAGGCTGGTTTGCGCTGGGCCTCGCAGGCACTGCGCTGATACTGATGAGCTCAGGGCGATTTGCGCCCCATCTGGTTATGATGGGTGTGCTTGTGGTGCTCAGTGTCAGCGGTATTGTCTCTGCCGACCAGGCCCTGGCCGGTTTCAGTAACAGTGGTCTTATCACCGTTGTCGCCATGTTTGTGGTGGCGGCTGGCATCCATCACTCCGGCGGTGTGGATCTGCTGGTACACCACCTGCTTCGCAATCCCAAAACAGTCCGTTCCGCCCAGGTGCGGATTGCGCTTCCGGTGTCTCTTTTGAGCGGCTTCCTGAATAACACCCCTGTTGTGGCTACCATGATTCCGGCGGTCCACGCCTGGTCCCGGAAAATTGGCATTTCCCCCTCCAAGTTAATGATTCCCCTGAGCTATTCAGCAATTCTCGGGGGTACCCTCACGCTGATCGGCACCAGCACAAACCTGGTGGTCAATGGTCAGTACCAGCAATTGACCGGCGGGCAGGGCTTCTCCATCTTCTCCATTACCGCCGTGGGTCTGCCGGTCGCAATTATCGGCGTGTCCGCGTTGCTGATCTTTATGCCCAGAGCGCTTCCTGACCGTAAGGATCAGCAGAAGTTCGGCAGCATGCGGGAGTTCACTCTGGAAGTGGCGGTATCGTTCGACGGCCCTCTGGTGGGCAAAAGCGTTGGCGAAGCGGGACTTCGGGAGCTGGAACGGCTTTATCTGGTTGAAATTGAGCGTGATGGCAGCGTGGTAACGGCGGTGCCGTCCGAAGAACGGCTCAGAGGTGGTGATCGCCTCGTGTTCGCCGGTGATACCCAGGCTATTTCGGATCTGCTTCGTATCAACGGCATCGTACCCTCCGTTCATGAAGATGAGCCGAGCCTGAGCAAGGACAGGGCGGAGCGGCGCCTGGTCGAGGCGGCCTTGTCGCCCCAGTCTGATGTGCTTGGACTGACCATCCGGGATGCCCGTTTCCGGGACCGTTATGGCGCGGTGGTCCTGGCCGTTGCCAGGGGAGGGGAGCGGGTATCCGGCAATTTGGGCAACATTCGCCTGAAGCCAGGCGACGTGCTGCTGTTGGAAGCCCGGCCAGCGTTTGTCAGTCGCCAGCGCTACAACAAGGATTTCCTGCTGATCAACGACCTGGAAACAGAAACCCCCCGGCATGATCGCGCCTGGCTGTCCTGGGGTATCCTGTTGGTTCTGGTTGGGCTGGCAGCCTGCGGCATCCTGAGCCTGCTGAACGCCGCATTGCTGGGCGCGGCGCTGATGATTCTGTCAGGCTGCTGTTCGGTCGGTCAGGCCCAGAAATCGGTGGATGTGCCTGTGATTCTGACCATCGCTGCGTCTTTTGCGATGGGTGCGGCGCTGGAACAGACCGGTGCCGCAAGCTTTGTCGCCAAGGGCATCCTGGAACTCAGCCAGGGGCATGAGTTGCTCACGATCTTTCTGGTTTACTTTGCTGTGTCGGTGCTGACGGAAGTGATCACCAACAACGCCGCGGCTGTACTGATTCTTCCAGTTGTACTTTCCATGACTGGCAGTATGGGAGTGGCGCCAGAGCCGTTTGTGATTGCCGTAATGATGGCCGCGTCGGCGAGCTTTGCCACGCCTTTGGGGTACCAGACCAACATGATGGTGTTCGGTCCCGGCGGTTATCGGTTCAGTGATTTTGTTCGTGTCGGGGTGCCAATGAATGTGTTTATTGGGCTGGTAACGGTTGCGGTTATTGCCATGGTCTACGGCATAAACCCGGGCCTATAAGGGCGGCGTTGCGGGGTTGGCGAGAATGTCGCAGCACAGGACCTGCAACTTTCCATTCTGGCAGTAGCCGAGTGAAAGGGTAATGCACATGTAGGCGCCGGTAACACAGAGGTAGGGTGCCGTTACGTGCAGGTTTTCTGGCTGGGCCAGTGCCTGGCGCAGATACTGCTGGCGGAACCAGTCAGCGCTGCTGGTGCTCTCCAGGGGTTTGAAGCGCGGGTCCAGGCTGCGGGTGCCGGTGTCGGATATCAGTGTGTCATCAATCTGTACGCCCTTGTCATCCACCAGATAGCACCTCGAAACTGCCGGGTGGTTCAGCAGTTCCAGGCAGGATTCCTGCATACTTTGGCCGTTACGCAGCTTCGTGATGGCATGATCAAAGAAACCGCTGAAAAACTCCACCAACTGGCGTGTCGGGTCCAGGGTGACCTGATTGCGAGTCTTGTATTCCTGCAGCAGTTGGTCGAAATCCGCAGGTGCGTGGGCAAGCTGGTCCAGGTCTGTGCTTGGCTTGCGGAAATAGAAACCCTGAACAAAGTCGACACCCGCATCAATGGCGATCATCGCCTGGTCATGGGTTTCCACGCCTTCCAGCAGTACCAGGCAGCCGGACTGATGCAGAAGTGACACAATCCCGTTGAGAATCTGGCGGGCCTTGTGATCTTCTGTTGCCCGGGTCAGCAGTTTCCGGTCCAGCTTCACGATATCCGGCGACAGATTCCAGATCCGCTCAAAGTTGGAATGGCCGGCGCCAAAGTCGTCGATGGCGGTGAGACAACCCAGTTTTTTGTAATAGGCGACTGTTTCCCGAAGCCTCTGTGCGTCATCCGTCGGTTGCTCCACGATCTCCATCACAATTCGGTGCGGAGGAAGGCCGGTTTTGGCGAGTAGCTGTCCAAAAAAAGAATCTGCCTGACTGCCGCTGGTGACTACCTGCGGCGATACGTTCAGAAACAGCCAGTTCAGTTGGTCGCTGATGCCACTGTAGTTGCGTATATGAAGATACCGGCAGAGACGGTCCAGCAGCAGGTTCTCCGCGGTGGAATCGGGAAGCTGAAACAGGTGCAGCGGGAGAACGGCCGAGTTGTCGTTGTCAAAGGCGCGGATAAGCGCTTCGTAGCCGACGATCCGTTTATGGGAAATGCTGTAGATGGGCTGAAGCGCCGTTCTGAGTGTAAGCCCCCGGAAATCAGCGGTCCATCTGTCGCCTTCCCTTTTCAGCATAGGGGATAACAGCTCCACTTCCGGAGCCGTCAGCTTTTCAGGGAGGCGTTTCGACATAGATGATTCTGGTTAATTAAACGAATGCATCAGCCGCCCGAATCAGACGCCTGAACTGTCTTGTATCAGTACGGATATTTCTGAAAAATCCTGAAGTTACTGATAGTTGGAAGGAAGACTGCCAAAAAATCGCGGCTATTACCACTGTTTCATGTAGAAACTGGAAACGGTTTGTATCTTTTGTGGCCAGGCAGTGCAGATTGCGGTCAGTCTGATCATGCAGAGAATTAAAACCCGACGGCCCGGGAGGACCGCCAGGCAATCAGTTGTTGCTGGGCACAACCACGCTTTCGTCGAATTCAAGTTCCATGTCTTGTCCTCTCGGTCAATGAGGCCCCCCGACGGGGCATTGAAATATGCTTAAAGTTTATCGTTGCTATAATTTTGAGCAATCCGTAATACCCGTATGCGACCAAAGGCAAAGATTATGAGAGATTGGTCAGAAATTCAGAGGTAAGGCAGCAGCAAAAATTCGCGTAACGCCCGGGAGTTGGGCATCAATGAAATAAACATGGAAAATAAGCATGGAAAAGGCCCTGCCTGCTTGCGCTGTAGCGATGGCACTTGCGGGCGCAGCTCATGCCGATGAACACAGTGGCACCTGCGCAGCGAAGACTTCCTTTACGTTGATGAGTTCCGGCTGGCCACATTCAGGCGCAGGCGGGTGGTGGTTGATGGTGAAGGTGACGCCGACATTACTGGCGACCTGACCCTGCGGGGCGTTACCAGGGAAGTGACGCTGGATGCGGGAATGGTCGGCCACGGTGCAGACCCCGGGTGTTCATTTCCTTCCTGGGTCCCCGTTCATTTCTGGGTAAGGGGAGTAATTCAAAGCGGGGACTTACCGTGTGACGGATCGTGGGATTCTTGTGCCGGTTCACACGGCTTGCAGAGGTGGCGCTGGCGCCAGAACTGTCCCGCAAAGATGACCAGCCAGATCAGTAAGCCCGCCCAGAGATAGGGCTCGGGGACCTGGAAGCTGCCACTGATTGCAAACTCCACGAGGAGCATCAGCGCCACTGCCAGAACCGCATTCACCAGGGCCGTGGCCATGGCGAGCCCGCAGGCTTTGAGATTGGGTTTCATAGTGTTCCGCTTGTCAGATGAGTAAAACGGTCTTCTATTCACTGTTGGCGAGCATACGGTGCACCTTACAGACTCTCCATGCGGGAATTCCGCTATTGGAATCAGTCCCCTCTGCGACAAATCGCCGGTTTTGGCCAATAAATCCGCAGGTTGTTGGTGTATCGACGCTGCGCTCCATATAATGTGGCCTCTCTCGCGCCGGTGACTGTTTCAGGCGCGGGGAGTAGCATCACTGGCGTTATTCAAATCAGGCAAAAGAGGCATCCATGCCAGAGTTCCAGACAACGGATGAAGGCTTTGAGCGGGTATCGCTCCGGGATTACACGGAAAAGGCCTATCTCGACTATTCCATGTACGTCATTCTTGACCGGGCGCTTCCCAATGTGGGCGACGGGCTGAAACCGGTACAGCGTCGGATTGTCTACGCGATGTCCGAGCTGGGGCTGAAATCCACGTCCAAGTACAAGAAGTCTGCCCGTACTGTGGGTGACGTGTTGGGCAAGTTCCACCCCCACGGTGACAGCGCCTGTTATGAAGCCATGGTGCTGATGGCGCAGCCGTTCTCCTATCGTTATCCACTGGTGGACGGGCAGGGTAACTGGGGGTCGCCGGACGATCCCAAATCGTTTGCCGCCATGCGCTACACCGAATCCCGCCTGGCGCCTTTTGCCGAAGCACTGCTGGGCGAGCTCGCCCAGGGCACGGTGGACTGGGTGCCCAATTTCGATGGCACCATGGATGAGCCCTCGGTACTGCCCGCCAGGCTCCCTCACGTGCTTCTGAACGGCACTACCGGTATTGCCGTCGGTATGGCCACCGATATTCCGCCCCACAACGTGCGGGAAGTCACCGCCGCCTGCATCCGTTTGCTGGACCAGCCCGATGCAACCGTTGATGAGCTCTGCGAGCACATCAAGGGGCCGGATTTCCCGACCTATGCGGAGATTATTACCCCGCGCAAGGATATCCGGCAGATGTATGAAACCGGCCGCGGTTCGCTTCGCATGCGTGCCCGCTGGATTCGTGAAAGCGGCGAAATTGTGGTGACGGATCTGCCGCATCAGGTGTCCGGCGCCCGGGTGCTGGAGCAGATTGCCCATCAGATGCAGACCAAAAAGCTGCCGATGGTGGCAGACCTCCGCGATGAATCCGACCACGAAAATCCGACCCGTCTGGTCGTTGTGCCCCGCTCCAGCCGGGTGGATCTCGATGGCCTGATGGCACACCTGTTTGCCAGCACCGATCTTGAGAAAACCTATCGGGTGAACATCAATGTGATCGGCAATGATGGCAGGCCGGGCGTCAAGGGCCTGCATCGGATCCTGACTGAATGGCTGACGTTCCGCAGGACCACCGTTATCCGTCGTCTTGAGCATCGTCTTGAGAAAGTCCTGGCGCGTCTGCACCTCCTCGAAGGCCTGCTGATTGCCTATCTCAATATCGATGAGGTTATTGAGATAATCCGCAACGAAGACACGCCCAAGGCCAAGTTGATGGCCCGCTTCGGGTTGTCTGCAGACCAGGCCGAGGCCATCCTCGAACTGAAGCTTCGTCATTTGGCCAGGCTTGAGGAGATGAAAATCCGTGGTGAGCAGGATGAGCTGTCAGCGGAGCGGGATGAACTTCAGTCGATTCTTGGCTCCGAAGATCGTCTGCGGGAACTGATCAAGAACGAATTGAAGGCGGACGCCGAAAACTTCGGCGATGACCGTCGCTCTCCGATTGTCGAGCGAGAGGAAGCCCGCGCCTTCAGTGAAGTGGATCTGATCTCGAATGACCCGGTCACCGTGGTGCTGTCCGATAAAGGCTGGGTTCGTGCCGCAAAGGGCCATGACATCGAGCCCGAAGGCCTGAGTTACAAGGCCGGCGACCGATTTGCGCTGGCGGCGAGAGGGCGAACCAATCAGCAGGCGATCTTCCTGGATTCCACCGGACGCGCCTATTCGCTGATGGCCCATAGCCTGCCGTCGGCCAGGGGGCAAGGGGAGCCTCTAACCGGCCGGATCAACCCGCCTTCTGGTGCCAGGTTCGCGGGACTGTTGATGGGAGATCCGGCTCGCAAGACCTTGTTGGTCACTGACGGCGGCTATGGTTTCGTGACGTCACTGAACGACATGATCAGCAAAAACCGCAACGGCAAGGCGGTGGTGAGTGTCCCCAGGGGAGCAAGGATCCTGCCTCCTGTCGTCATACCGGCCACCGGAAAAACGCTGTATCTGGGGGCTGTGTCCAACGAGGGGCGAATGCTGGTGTTCCCGCTGGGCGAGTTACCGGAACTGGCCAAGGGCAAGGGAAACAAGATCATCAGCATACCGGCTGCACGGGTTCAGAACCGCGAAGAATATGTGGTCTCGGTTGTGGTGTTTGCCGAGGATGACCAGCTCGAGATCCGGGCTGGAAAACGCAAGATGGGGCTGCAATTCAGCGACCTCGAGCATTACCTCGGTGAGCGTGGGCGCCGCGGTCACAAACTGCCCCGGGGCCTGCAGCGGGTCGACGCCATTGAGGTGATTCCTTCCGCCGCCCGGGTCCGGGAAGAGGCGGGTTCCGAAAGTGAGGGGTCCGAAAGTGAGTGAACTGGTACTGATCAATGTTTCCGGGCGGGACAAACCCGGCCTCACATCGGAAATCACCGGCATCATGGGTCGCTACGATGTGCGGATTCTCGATATCGGCCAGGCGGTGATTCACGATCATCTCACCTGGGGTATCCTGATCGATATTCCGGACGAATCCAAATCCTCACCGGTGATCCGGGACCTGCTGTTCCGGCTCCACGCCCTGGATCTGCAAGTCCGGTTTGCGCCGATCAGCGTTGAGGAATACCAGTCCTGGGCCGCGGCCCGGAATCGCGCCTGTTACATCGTGACCCTGCTTTCCCGGGACATCAAGGCCGAACAGATCGCCCGGGTATCCGCCATTACAGCCCGCCATGGGCTGAACATCGACAACATCTCCAGGCTCTCGGCGAGGCCATCACTGAACGCCTCCGATAACCGGATCGCCTGCGTGGAGTTCTCGGTTCGTGGCACGCCTTCGGACCTTGGGCAATTGCGCGCGGACTTCCTCCATATTGCCGGTGAAATGAATGTGGATATCGCCTTCCAGGAGGATTCGATTTTCCGGCGCAACCGCCGCCTGGTGGTCTTCGATATGGATTCCACGCTGATCGAAGCCGAGGTGATCGATGAGCTGGCCATGGAAGCCGGAGTAGGGGAGCAGGTGGCGGATATTACCGAAAGGGCCATGCAGGGCGAGCTGGATTTCAGCCAGAGCTTTGCCGAGCGCCTGGCGCTGCTCAAAGGGCTGGATGAATCGGTACTGGAAGATATTGCCAATCGTTTGCGCATGACCGAAGGGGCGGAGCAGCTCATTCTCAGCCTCAAGGCCCTGGGTTATCGGACCGCGATTCTGTCTGGCGGGTTTAGCTATTTCGCCCGTCATCTGCAGCGCAAGCTGGGGATCGATTACATCTATGCCAACGAGCTGGAAACCGAGAACGGTAAGGTGACCGGCCGGGTCGCCGGGCAGATTGTCGATGGCAAGCGCAAAGCCGAACTGTTGCTGGAAATTGCTGAAAAAGAGCACATCTCCAGGGAGCAGGTTATTGCGGTGGGCGATGGCGCCAACGACCTTCCGATGCTGAGCCAGGCCGGGCTGGGTGTTGCGTTCCGGGCCAAGCCCCTGGTTAAGGAATCGGCCCGTCACTCCATCTCGACACTGGGGCTGGATGCGATCCTGTATCTGATCGGTTTCCGGGAAAGCGAAACCAGTCAGGGGCTTGATCAGGCAGACAACTGAGCCGGTCCGGCTCAGTTGTCGCCGAAGTCGTAGTTCATTTCCGGAACCGGGGCCTGAAGGTAGTAGCCCTGGATGTAGTTAACACCCGCCTGCCAGAGGGTGGCGAGTACACCCGCATTTTCCACCAGCGGTATGATCGTCAGCTTTCCGTTATTCTGCAGGCTCTTGACCATCGCCTTCACCTGTTCCTTGGCTTCATCGCTCTTCTGGATTTCCTCCGTAAAGGAGCCATCAATTTTCACATAGTCCGTATCGATATGTTTGAGCGTGTTGAACGGGTTGAGGGCACAGCCAAACTGGGCGATGGAAACCTTGCAGTGGAGTTCATGAACAGCTTTGGTGAAGTCCCTGGCCTGCTTCATGTAGTTATTGGCATCGCCTTCACGGATCTGGAAAACCAGTGAATCACCTGGCAACCGCGCAGCCTTCAGAGCGACGCTGAGCCAGGGGGTGAAGGTTTTGTCCTGGAGCGTTTCCGCGGTTACATTCAGGAACAGGCGGGTATCGTGACCCCGGGAGCGGTGGCTGGAAAGCTGCCTGATGGTCTGCAGGATGACCCAGCGGTCGATCTTGATGGCGGTGTCGCTCGGTCCCATCGGTGGCAGGAAGTCATAGGGTGAGACTTCCTTACCGTCCTTGTCGAGCATCCGCACGAAAGCTTCGTAATGCTCCTCGCCTTCTCCGCGCAGGTTAATGATCGGCTGGAACAGAAGGCGGAAGCGGTTCTCTTCCAGGGCTTTCTGAATGGCCTCCACCGAATTGTTCTCATCCAGTGTTTCAAAGTCCGCCGGGTTATAGGCTGAGACCCCGTTACCGTGGGTATGGCCTTCCAGTTTGCGGACGTCCGCGGACGCCATGTGGGCCCGTGCCATCAATTCCTCGGCCTTTGGCGAGTTCTCGGTAATCGCGGCAACCCCGATGCTCACGGTGAGTTGAACGGTGCGGCCATTGATGTCGAACAAATGGTCTTCAACGGCCTTGCGGATGCGCTCGGCGTGATCCACCATGGCTTTTTCATTGCAGGGCTGGCACAGGAGACTGAAGGCGTCGTCGCTCAGTCTGGCGAGGGCCAGGTCGTCTCCGGCCTGCTCCCTGAGCAGGTTTGCCAGATCGCCAAGTAGCAGGTCCGCGCCGGATATGCCCACCTGGCTCTTCATGCTCATGAAGTTGTCCAGGGCGATATAGGCAAGCGCACCCGTTTCGTTGTTCTTGCCGGCATTGGAGATCGCTTCGGCGAGTGCACTCATCAGGTACTGACGGTTATAAAGACCGGTCAGCAGATCCTGGCTGCTGATCTGGCGCAGTTTTTCCTCGAGTTCTGCATCGCTGTGCTCCGGTTGCAGCACAATCTGGGTGCAGGCCTCACCATCATAGGTTGCGGCGGAAACCGACATGGTGACGTTCAGTTCGTGGTCGTCACTGCGGCGCGCCGTGCAGTTCATGGCCATGCCATCTTCGCCCTTTTCAGCGAAGGATTTCATGAAGTCCTTGTACTTGTCCTGGCTTTCCGGGGTAAGGGTGTCCAGTACCGGGACGCAGATAAGATCATCGATATCGTCGTAGCCAAGAAACTCCATATAGGACTGATTGGCGTAGACGTGCATGCCGTCATTAATGTAGGCGATCGCGTCCTTGGAGCTTTCAAGCAGTAACTGGCAGCGCTGTTCCGCCTCCCTGAGGTGGGACTCGAGCACCCGGCGCCGGCGGCGCTCACCGAGGGCTGCCAGTTCGCGGTTAACCACCAGCACCAGGAGATCCGTGCACTCAAACGGTACGGTGTCCTGGGCGCCGGCCTTCATGATCGCGACCGTACGTTCGCGACTTTCCTGCTCGGTCAGCAGAATAAACGGAATGTCCTTGTCGATCCGGCGGATCATGGCCAGCGCGTCGTCGGCCGAAAATTCCTGCTCCAGATCGCGGGCCAGGAGCAGGTCCCAGTTACCCGCTTTCAGGGTTTCTTCGAGGTCTTCCTCGGATGTGATGCGATGGGCCCTGGTGGCCTTGCCTGAGTTACGGAGCAGGCTGACCAGCGATTCGGCATCGTTTTGAGATGGATCAAGAATCAGCAGGTGTACGGTCGCGTTCTTTTTCTGCATTCGTAAGGCGTCTCGTGATTCACATTGGCGGAGGCGGCCACCGTTAGCAGTCTGCGATCTGTTTGAATACAGGAACTTGCAGTCAACGGTTTGCGGGTGTCGCAAGGCCGGTCATTCACTATCGCTGAATGATGCAGGGGATGAGGTTCAATAACAACCCTCTCCGGGGCTCCGGCGTCTCAGTTTGGCAAGATTATAGCGATGGCCAGAGGGAGTCGAACTCATCCTCACTGGCGGGGGATGGGGCCACCGGTGTACCGGTGGCCAGTGCTGCGGCATTCTGTAACCTGAGTTCGAACTGGCTAATGCTGCCTGTGGAAGACACTTTGCGCGACAGTTGCCCCTGGTCCTCCCGGCCGTCGTGGAGTAATGAAATCCGGCTGCCTGACTGGAACGGCAACCTTGGTGTAATCAGGGTGGCCGACTGGTTCACCACGCTGATTTCCGGCAATAGCAGACCCCGGAGATACTCGCTGCTGTTGCCTATTTTCTGGATCAGGCGCACGCCGCAGGGCGAAGCGCTGGGCGCAAGAAGCTCTATACCCACCTGGGTGCCGTGGTTTTTGATCTGGCGTATCCAGCGAACAACCGCGACGCTCCAGGGGTGGCTTTTCTGTTCCCGGACCCCGAGAACCTCGCCGGCCTGAAGCGAGGGGGGCACGTTGCTCTCCCAGGCGACACAGTAACCGCCCGGGCTCGTGTTTACCAGAAGACAGTGGTGCGACTTTGGGCGGTTTTTGTCAATACCGGGACTTTGAGCGTTGCCGTATTTGCCGCGGAAGTTAATCGGGGTATCGGCCGAAAGAAGTCTGTCGTTGCCTGGCTCGGCATCATGGGCACCCGACCAGGCGTCCTGCTTCTGCCGCGAGGCACGGATAAACGGGTTTTCCTCGTCTTGATAAGTATTGTCGTTGCCGTTCACGAATTCGGTGAAGGTTTTCTCGCCGGCAATAAAATAGTGCGTGGCCGTCAGGCCCACGCAGACTTCCAGGGACCCCTGGCTGGCAATACGGTTGAAGTTTCTTTTCGCGAGAATACCCAGCGCCTGGCTGAGATGGGTAAGCAGGGTATCGCTGATTTTCGCCGGAACCGTCAGCCCATGGCTGGTTTCCTTGTGTTCCCGGCGGGCATGCAGTGTGTCCGAAAGCATGGCCGATAACTCGCGGGTGTCGAAACCGAAGCTGCCATCGCCCGGTTTCCTGTCAAGCAGGCTGCGATACATTGGCGGATTGTCCGTTTCCATATTGACGATGAACAGACTGTCGTCGCCGATGTCCGGCCCGCAACCCGCGTGGTCTGTCCAGGACTCGAATAACTCGTACACCTGGAGAAGCTCTGACTGCCTGAGTTGGTTTGGCCGGGCGCAACCGAGCAGGAGGATGCGTTTATAGCTGTCGGCAACGGAACTGGTGCTGCGGTGTTGCAGGGTGTCGTCTTCAACCTGGATGAAGGACAGTTTGTTGCGCCAGGCGAAGCGGAACAGGCGGTGGCATTCGAGCCAGCTCCGGGCCGGGCTGGGACAGTAAAGCTGGTGCGACCTCAGAATGGTTGCTGCCAGTTCGTAAATGGCCCTGTGAGTGGCGTTGGCAATCTGCCTGCGGTTTTTTTCCAGCCCGCCGTTGTCGATGAGCTCAAGAACGCACAGCTTGTAACCACCCGCCAGGTGTAACTGCAGTGCCTGTGACAGGTTGGCGATTTTCCGCTGTTTCTCGGGAAGTGCGACGGCAAGACCCAGGTAGTGTCGCGAAAGCTCGTTGCAGACGAAGTGGATTTTTTCGCGGATGACTTCCAGAAACTGCATCCGTGGGTGCGGCGCCAGGAACAGATGATTCAGTTCAATGATGGCATGGTAGAGTTGCCGGGAAACCTCACCGATATTGGCCATCGGCAACTGGTCCGTCCAGGCCCTGAATGCTTTGGGCGTTGTGTCACAGAACGACAGGCTGGCCGTTTTCTGTTCGGGAACGCGGAGATCTGGTTTCAGGGTCATACCTTCCATGAATTTATGCCGATATCGGGTCCACAGGTGGTACTCCGGGGTTGGCCCGGCCCGGCTGGCGGTTAATCACTGTCCGCCGGCCTGCCAGGATAACGCCCTAAATACATGTTTTATTGTTAAACGTTACTGGACTTTAAAGTAGCAAACCCGTTTCAAAAAGCGAGAAGATCACGAGTTGACAATCTTTGACAAGTGATTTTGTGGCCCTTTTTGCGAAGCTTATCACGGGAACAGGTTGATCGGGGTCTTGCTATCCTTTCCTGGCTCTTCACGTACAAGCCTTGGCACCAGGAACCCGGGCAGCCTTCCCAGCAGTTCATGCATCAGCGCCCTCGCCTCCTGATCGGGCACATTGTAATGGTGCGCTCCGGCCACCGGGTCGAAGGCGTGGAGGTAATAGGGTAACACACCGGCATCGAACAGGGCCTCGCTCAGGGCTTCAAGAACAGAAGCTTCATCATTCACGCCCCGAAGGATAACGCTCTGGTTCAGCAGCGTGGCACCGGCTGCCCTCAGATAGCCCAGTGCCCGGCGGGTTGGGGTATCAATTTCCGCCGGGTGGTTGATGTGCAGAACAATAACCACCTGCAGGGGCGTTGTTGACAGCCACTTCAGCAACTCATCGCAAACCCTCTGGGGAATCACCACGGGCAGGCGGGTGTGCAGACGCAGGCGGCGAATGTGCGGTATGCCACTGATCGCTGATGCCCACTGGGCGAGAAGCCGGTCATTGACCGCCAGTGGGTCGCCACCGCTGAAAATGACCTCGTTCACCTCGGGGCTGGCCGCCAGGGTGTCGATAACACGTTGCCGGTCTTCCGGGCTCAGGCGCTGTTCGTCATAGGGGAAGTGCCGCCGAAAGCAGTACCGGCAGTTGATCGCGCACTGGCCGGTGACCATGAGCAACGCCCGGCTGCGGTATTTGCGGATCAACCCGGTGGTTGGAATGGCGCCCACCTCCTGCAGGGGATCGTTCACAAAACCCGGCACATGGCCGGTTTCATCCTCAAGTGGCAGCACCTGCCTGAGCAGCGGGTCGGCCGGGTTGCCTTTTTCCATTCGGGCCAGGAACGGTTCTGGCACCCGGATCGGAAACAGCCGGTGACCCTGCCGTGCGCCGGAAAGCCAGGGGTCGTCAGGAAGTCCCAGGCGCTGGAGCAGTTCCTCAGGCGAGGTGACCGACTCCGAGAGCAATTGCTGCCAACTGCGTTGCTCCTGGTCAGAAAGGCGGGCTTCTATACGGGCGGGGGTTCGCTGTATCATAGCGACCTTTGAATTTTAAACAGCATTTTGTCAGGTGGACATTTCATGGCTTCATATTCTACCAACGAATTTCGCAGTGGTCTCAAGGTTTTGCTTGATGGCGACCCCTGCATCATTCTCGAGAACGAGTTCGTAAAACCCGGAAAGGGGCAGGCCTTTAACCGCGTCAAGTTGCGTAACCTCATGACCAATCGCGTCTGGGAGCGCACCTTCAAGTCCGGTGAAAGCCTGGAAGCGGCGGATGTCATTGACCAGGATATGGAATACCTCTACACCGACGGCGAATTCTGGCATTTCATGCTCACTGATGGCTCCTTCGAGCAGTACCCGGCTGATGCCAAGGCCGTTGGCGACACCCTGAAATGGCTGAAAGAGCAGGATGTCTACACGGTGACCCTGTACAACGGTGCGCCGCTGTCCGTTACGCCGCCCAATTTCGTTGAGCTCGAAGTGGTCGATACCGATCCGGGCATGAAGGGCGACACCGCACAGGGCGGCTCCAAGCCGGCCACCCTCTCAACCGGTGCCGTGGTCAGTGTGCCGCTGTTTATCACCACCGGTGAAGTGCTCAAGGTAGATACTCGCTCCGGAGAG
This sequence comes from Halomonas sp., assembly GCA_002707215.1. GTDB lineage: Bacteria > Pseudomonadota > Gammaproteobacteria > Pseudomonadales > Oleiphilaceae > Marinobacter. The sequence goes on along the minus strand of PAKW01000090.1, from coordinate 5,707 downwards.
TATGTCAACCGGGTCAAGAGCAGTTAATCCTGACATGACCAAAGAACCTGTCTGGCAGCCCTCTGCCTCGCAGGCGGCCCTGGAAAGCCGTGCACAACAACTGGCGTTTGTGCGCGGCTTTTTTGCACAAAGGGGGGTGTTGGAAGTTGAAACACCGATTCTCGGGCAGCGTGGTGTCACCGATCCGAATCTGGACGGCATCCAGGCGCACGTGGCGGCCGGCACCCGAACCGGCGGCTGGCTACAGACCTCTCCTGAATACCACATGAAGCGCCTGCTGGCTGCGGGCTACGGCTCGGTTTACCAGGTTTCCCGGGTGTTCCGTAATGGCGAGCTGGGGCGGCGCCATAACCCTGAGTTCTCCATGCTGGAATGGTATCGCGAAGGGTTTGACGACGTGGCATTGATGGCCGAGGTTTCAGACCTGGTATGTGGCTGGCTTGGTTGCCAGCCGCCGGAGGCCATCCGTTACAGGGACGCGATGGAATGCTGGGCAAAGGTCAACCCCTTTGAGGCCACAGACCGCGAGCTGGCGCGTCGCTGCGAGCAGTGGCTGGAACCGGAACAGCTGGCGGACCTGGGGCGCGATGGCTGCCTGGATTTGCTGATGAGTTTCGCGGTTGAACCGAACCTTGGTATGCAGCGGCCGGAATTCATAACTGGCTATCCGGCCTCTCAGGCCTCCCTGGCTCGCGTCTCCATGTCGGGTGGTCATGAAACTGCGCACCGGTTCGAGCTTTACATAAATGGCCTTGAGCTTTGCAACGGCTACTGGGAGCTGACGGATCCGCAGGAACAGCGTCGCCGCTTTGAAGCGGATAATGAGCAGCGCAGGCGTTCCGGGAAGCCGGAAATGGCGCTGGATGAGGCCTTTCTTGCAGCCCTCGGGCAGGGGCTGCCCGAGTGTTCCGGGGTCGCGCTCGGGCTGGATCGCCTGCTGATGGTCAAGTTGGGCGCCAGGGATATACGCGAGGTGCTGGCATTTCCGTTTGAGCGGGCATGATCCCGAAAGTCTTTCTCCTACACAGGGGACTGTGTCCGGGATAGTGTGCCAAAGGCCTCGCCCATGCGCACGGTCTTGCCGGCGACCTGATCGCTGTTCCAGGTGACTGCACCCCTGGGCATGACCATGATCACGGTCGAGCCCAACCGGAAGCGGCCCATTTCCTCACCCTTGGCAAGCGTCACGGCCTGCTCACCTTGGTAATGAGTTGCGGTAACCTCTTTGCTGCCCGGCGCCACGACCCCCGCCCAGCGGGTTTCCACGCTGCCTACAATCATGGCGCCCACAAGTACCAGGGCCATGGGACCTGCGTCTGTGTCGAAGAGGCAGGCAACACGCTCATTGCGGGCAAACAGGTTGGGAACGTTTTCAGCGGTCACCGGGTTTACCGAGAACAGCTTGCCCGGAATGTGGATCATCTCCCGAAGGGTGCCGGCCATGGGCATGTGGATCCGGTGGTAATCCTTGGGCGAGAGGTAGATGGTCGAAAATTCGCCCCCGGCAAACGGCGCGGCGGTTTTCTCATTTCCGCCGAGCAGCTCGCTCAGGCTGAAGGACTGGCCCTTGGCCTGGAACATCCGGTCGCCAGTCACCTGGCCGAGCTGGCTGATCACGCCGTCAACGGGGCTGACCAGTGTTTTTTCACCTTCGGCCAGCGGTCGGATACCCGGTTTCAGTGCCCGGGTGAAGAAAGCGTTGAAGCTCGGGTAGGCTTCCGGGTCCGGCTCGGCGGCTTCGCTCATGTCTACCCCATAGTGGCCGATAAACCAATGGACCACCCGGTTCTTGAGCGCGGGGGAGCGGTTATCGTCGGCCAGACGACCGGCCAGGTGGGAAATCGCCCGTTGCGGGGCAATGTACTGGCTCAGAACAAAAAACTTGTCAAACATTAATAGTGATCCTTTGCGCTCAAAGGCGCGAAGTTTAACAAAGACTGCGACCTGTATAGAAATTGTTTCATGGCTTCGCGGTTCTGTGGGGGGCTTGCTATTATCAGGGCACCTTTTGCGTTGCGTGAAGGCTTCCGGCTCCGGTCGATAACCAAGAATATAAGGCGTGCTTAGTTACCATGTTGCTGATCATCGGTGCGGTTATTGTTGTTGCCAGTGTATTTACTGGCTTTGTTCTCCATGGTGGCAATCTCATGGTGCTGTGGCAGCCAACAGAAGTGCTGATCATTTTTGGCGCAGCTCTGGGGTCATTCATCATTGCCAACCCCATGCATACCCTGAAGGAAACGTTTAGCCGCGGCTTTCAACTGCTTACCGGTTCGCCCTACAATAAATCGTTCTACATGGATCTTCTCAGTCTGCTTTACGAGATTTTTGACAAGTCCCGAAAGCAGGGCGTTATGGCAATAGAAGAAGACATCGATAATCCCGAGTCCAGCCAGATCTTCAGTCGTTACCCTGCCATCATGAAATCTAAGGAATTGCAGGCATTTATTACCGATTACCTGCGCATCATCAGCTCTGGCAACATGCCGACCCATGAGCTGGAAGGCATGATGGAAAACGAGATCGACAGTCGCCGGCACGAGATCGAAGAGTCCGCGCACGCCGTCAACAAGATTGCGGACGCGCTGCCCGGCCTCGGGATTGTGGCCGCGGTTCTTGGTATTGTCATCACCATGAACTTCATGAGCGAGGGCCCCGAGAAGATCGGCCTGAGTGTTGCCGCGGCGCTCGTAGGTACCTTCCTGGGTATTTTCATGGGCTACGGCTTCGTTGGTCCCACCTCCATTGCCATGGAACACGCCGCCAAATACGAACTCAAGGCCTACGAATGCGTAAGGTCGGCTATTGTAGCCACGGTGTCGGGGCAGGCGCCCCAGATGGCGATTGAATTCGGTCGCAAGGCATTGCCGACGGACAAGCGCCCCGGTTTTCAGGAACTGAATGATCACGTCCGTTCCAAGTAATACCGCCTGCAACCGATCTCCGGAGCCGAATCGTGGAAGAACAGCCGATCATAGTCAAACGCAAAAAGGTTGTCGCAGCCGGGCACCACGGTGGTTCCTGGAAAGTTGCGTTTGCCGATTTCGCTACCGCCATGATGGCGTTTTTCCTGGTGCTCTGGCTGACGGCGACGGCGTCTCCTGAACAAAAGCTGGCCGTGGAAGGATATTTTCGTGATCCGGTAGGATTTACCGAGGGGGGCTCACCGAACCCGGTGGATCTCGATGGCAGCGCCTCGGTCATAAACGAGGCGAGTCCCGATATCGAATCTAGCCAGATTCAGATCGAAGACCAGGTAGTGGACGAGCTCTCGGAAACCCTCGAACAGCGTCGTATGGAGGAGTTATTCCAGGAGCTGAAAGACCGCATCGAGCAGAACAAAACCCTGCAGGAGTTCAAGGACCAACTGCTGATTGATATTACCGATGAGGGCCTGCGCATCCAGATCGTCGACCGGTCAGGCCGCCCCATGTTCGACAGCGGCCGCGCCGAGCTCAAGTACTACTCCCAGGATATCCTGTTTGAACTGGCCAAGACGCTGGGTTCCGTGGATAACAGGCTCAGCATCACCGGCCATACCGATTCGACACCCTTCAGCGGCCGGCCCGGCTACACCAACTGGGAGCTTTCGGCTGACCGCGCCAATACAGCCCGCCGGGCGCTCGTCGCTGGCGGGGTTCGGGGAGAGCAGATAGCCCGGGTGGTAGGGTTGAGCGACTCCGTGCTGTTTGATCAGGAAGACCCGACCGCGCCGGTGAACCGCCGCATTTCCATTATCGTTCTGAACAAGAAAACCGTAGACAACATCCAGAGCAGCGCGGGCCGTTCCGATGAGCCGTTGATCGACCTTACCCGCTCGTCAGAAGCTGAGCAGGAAGCCATCCGAGAGCGGCTTGAAAGCGGGGAATGGCGCAAGGAAACAGAACAGCCGGCACCGGGCGAGCTGAACTGGTAAGGCGTGACCCGTTAGTCCGCTTTCAGCCCCCGGGCCCGCTGTTCCGACATATCCTGAAGAATCCGGTGGAAACTTTTCAGCCGCTGCGGGCTGATCTTGCCCTGATCCGCCGCCGCATCAATCGCACAGCCGGGATCCCCCATGTGCCGGCAGTTGCGGAATTTGCAGTTACCGACGACCTCCCGGATTTCCCGGAACCCGTGCCCGATCTCCTGGGGTGCCATGTGCCACAGGCCGAACTCACGGATACCCGGCGAATCGATCAGGTCCCCGCCCCTTGGCAGATGGAACAGCCTGGCCGTTGTGGTCGTGTGGACACCCTTGCCAGTACTCTCCGATACAGCGCCCACGCGAATCGCCTCGCCGGGCATCAACGTCTGGATAATCGACGACTTGCCCACACCGGACTGCCCCACGAACACACTGGTCTGATCCTTGACCAGGGCTTCAACCTCCGGGGAAGGCTGGACGCCGGATTCGGCTGCAGATGTACGCACAACCTCATAACCCAGCGCTTCATAGCGCCCGAGCAGGGCGTCAATAGCGCCCCTGTTGCGCTCAGTAATCAGATCTGTCTTGTTCAGAAGGATTACCGCCGGAATGTCCGTGATCTCAGAGGCCACCAGGTACCGGTCAATCAGGTTGTCGTGGGGCGCCGGCTCCGGGGCTATCACCAGAATAATATGATCAATATTTGCCGCCACCGGTTTCAGGGCGCCAAAATTATCCGGCCGCTGCAGCAGATTCTGCCGCTCGCAGCGGGCAACAATAACGCCGGTTTTATTTTTCCCCGGCCGCCAGACAACCTTGTCACCGGTCACCAGACTGTCAATGTTGGTTCGAACAAAGCACCGGACTACATCACCGGTTTGCTCACCTTCCAGTGCTTCCACGTCCAACTGTTGCCCATAGTGAGCAATGACTAACCCTTCCTGCTCCGGCCCAAGCTCACCAGCGTCGGCTTGCTCCTGAACCTTCCTTTCCTTGCGCGCCGCGCGGGCCGCTCGCTCTTCCTGGACCCTCTTGATGCGGAATTGCTGCTGTTTGTTCAGTCGCCGTTTTGCCATTTACGTCCCGGATAACCAGATGAAAGTTTTGCCTGTGGTGTGCCATCATACTGGAATCGTGCCTATTCGGCTTGGACGTTGCCAAGACGATAAAGACATATCTCCAAATTTCGGAGCGGGACTGGCATCGGCTTTCCGGAAATGTCGGAGGCCATGGATGGCCGGAGTCAAGCGCACATGGATGTGCTTGTAGCGGTTTCCGGAAAGCCGATGCCAGCCCCGCCTCCCCTAAATCTAGAAGGCTGGAAAAATAATGGCAGATAGTGATCGCCTGGTTTGGATCGATCTGGAAATGACAGGCCTGGACCCCGAAAAAGAGCGGATCATTGAGATGGCAACCATCATCACCGATTCGGAATTGAACGTCGTGGCTGAAGGTCCGGTGATCGCTGTCCATCAGCCAGACACGCTTCTGGATGCCATGGATGAGTGGTGTACTAAAACCCACGGTGCAAGTGGGCTCACCAGGCGCGTTCGGGAGAGCGACGTCTCTGAATCGGAGGCTGAGCAGTCAACTATCGAGTTTCTGAAAAAATACGTTGAGCCCGGTCAGTCACCACTGTGCGGCAACAGCATCGGCCAGGATCGACGTTTCCTGGTCAGGTACATGCCAGAGCTGGAAGCCTTCTTCCCCTACCGGAATCTGGACGTGTCTACTGTTAAAGAGTTAGCCCGCCGCTGGCGGCCGGATGTGCTGGCCGGCGTCAAAAAGAAAGGCAGTCAT
>PAKW01000089.1 GCA_002707215.1 Halomonas sp. | reverse complement strand
CTTCAACCCGGCTGATCCAGTCATCAAGGGATTCTGTGTCGGCACCAGACAAGGCCAGCACTGCCCGCTCACTTCGCAGCACATCGGCTACGGCGGGCCCTTTGAAGCTCAGCCCGAGGTTACTGTGGCGGCTGCTGCCATCGTGCGGGTTAGCTGAGGTTACAAGCGCTCTCAACGAACCGGCTTGATCCACCACCACAATCTTGCGATGGTTGGCCTTGAAGTTCAGCAGCGAAAGGTAGCTTCGAACCGTGACTGGCTTGTTGCCAAGGACATTGTCCAGCCAGCCCCCGTCCGGATTGTTACCGAACCACTGGCAACAAAGCCGCCAGATTGCAGACCAGGTTGGGTTGCTGTCCCTGAGCGGACGTAAAGCGGTTTCAACAACGGGAATGCCTGCTTCACGCAAGGCTTCGAACCAGGGAGAGGCTGTACCGCCATACATGGTGTTCAGTGGATCGGATATAACGATCACAGACAGCCCCGGATTTTCCGACTTCCGGGCCAGCAGAGCTTCGGTCAGTTGCTGTGCCAGGGGGCGATGAGCGACGCCTTTCGGTTTGGTGCTGTTGAACAGGAACATATCGACAAGAATGAACTCTTCGGCCTGCCCGATCAGCCGGAATACCTCGTTGAAGATTTCGTGGTCTTTCTCTTCGCGACCGTCCGCGTAGTGACGGGTGACATCGGTCAGCAGGACAGGATCTTCCAGCGGCAGAACTTCACCCCGATAACTGATACCCTGAGGCAGGGATTTGTGGGTGTGGTAGAGCCCGATTCCAGCCAGCACGAGCAGTAACAGGGTGAAAAGCAACTTCAGTGTCATACCGGTAATTCCATCATCCCTGGGTGATAAGACGAAATTAACATACGTGACCTTCCTCCCAGGTAAACAAACACTTACAAAAAACACCCCTGTCGTTGTATCGCGCGACACCAACGCTTTCTAAACTAGGCAGATCAGTCATTTATAACAAAGTTGCCTGTGAACGCCATCATTTCATTCATGCCGCGCCTGTTCAGTCTGCGGGCCGTTGTTCTTTTGGCTGCCGTGGTGTTTGCCCTGGCTGGAGACCAGCTGGCGCTTGTTGGCTGGGCCGATAGGGTGCTGTTCAGTATTCTCGGAGTGCCAGAGGGTGCCAGCCCCACCACCATTGTGTCACAGGACAGTCTTCATAAAGCACTGGCTGACCGGGGGCTGGTGGAACCTCTGTGGGCTGATATTGCGGTTACCGCAGGGCTGGCCGTTACGGCACTCTTTCTGACGCTTGCTGTCCCGGTGATGGGTGCTGCCGTTTCCCTGCCTGTCACTCTGCTGCTTGGCGGTTCCCTGGTGGTTTTGCAGGCGGCCCTGATGTTCTACCGAAGTGCCTGGGTGCCTCTGGGCGAAGTGCTGACCTTGTTGGTGGTCGGTTTTGTGGTGATGCTGTTCTGGCTTCAGCCCCACAACCGCATTCGCACCCTGACCGACAATGTCCGTGAAGCCCGCCTCAGGCTGGCCAGGCTGTTTCTGCAACAGGGGCATACCGACGATGCCCTTGAGGCACTCAATCACTGCCCGCCCTGCGCCGGGGCTCTGGAGCTGCGTTACGACATCGCCATTCAGCAGGAGCGCAAACGTCAGTACGAGAAGGCCGTAACCACCTACCGCAGTATTCTGGAGCGCAAGAAGAATTTCCGGGATACCGCCGCCCGCCTGGTGGCACTGGAGAAATTGTCGCCGGATGCCTCAATGATGCAAACCGGCAGCTTCGACAACACCCGCACCCTATTAATGCCGGAACCCTCGGTGAGTCGACCGACTCTCGGGCGTTATGAAATCGAGCGGGAGATCGGCCGGGGTGCCATGGGTGTGGTTTACCTTGGCAAGGATCCGAAAATTGCCCGAACTGTCGCCATCAAGACCCTGAGCTACCAGGCGTTTGATGACGGTCAGCTTCAGGACCTCAAGGAACGTTTCTTCCGGGAGGCCGAAGCGGCCGGTCGTCTGAGTCACCCGGCCATCGTAACGGTGTATGATGTTGGAGAGGAGGCAGACCTTGCCTATATTGCCATGGATTACGCCAGGGGCCGGCCGCTCAGTGAATTCGGCAAGCCCGGGAGGTTGCTGCCGTTGCCCGGGGTGCTGGACATTATTGCCCGGGTTGCAGATACCCTGGCCTATGCCCATAGCCAGAAAATCGTCCACCGTGACATCAAGCCGGGGAACATCATTTTTAACCCTGATACCGGCGACATAAAGATTACCGACTTTGGCATCGCCAAAATTTCCGACGGCTCGCGGACCCGCACCGGCGTTGTCATGGGTAGCCCGCTCTACATGTCACCGGAGCAATTGAAAGGCCAGAAGATAACCGGTGCCTCCGATATCTACAGCCTGGGCGTGACCCTGTACAAGCTGGTGAGCGGCGAAACGCCCTATCAGGGCGATACCCTCGCCAACCTGACTTACCAGATCCTCAACAAGCGCCCGCGCAGCGTCCGGGAGTTCAATGCCGAGTTGCCCAATGGGGTGGTTCGGTTGATCAACAAGGCCATCCAGCGCGAGCCGGATAAACGCTTTGCCAGCGCCGCCACCATGGCCGAGGCCGTGCGGCGCCTGGCGGTGCGAGAAGCGGGCCAGGAGGTGTCCCGATGAGGTATCGCATTGCAGGCCAGAGTCACCGGGGTGCAGTCAGGAAATCGAACCAGGATGTGGTGGACTGGCGGGTAAACGATTCCGGTGATCAGGCGCTGCTGGTGGTTGCCGACGGTATGGGCGGCTATCAGGGAGGCGAGATTGCCAGTCGCCTCGCGGTTGACGCTGTTGTGGAATCCCTTGAGCCGGAAATCTCCGGGCCGTCGTCCGGCAAAACCGTCAGCTCAGTCAGGGAAAGCCTGGAGCGTGCTTTCGCACTGGCCAATGAACGCATACTGAGCCGGCGCGCCGAGGATGCAAAGCTCGAAAAAATGGGCACAACCCTGGTTGTGGCCTGGGTAACCGGCGACAGGGCACACATTGCCCATATCGGAGATTCCCGCTGTTACGCTCTGCAAGGAAGACAGGCGGTCTGTCTGACCCGGGACGATACCGTGGTCCAGAGCATGCTGGAGGATGGCAGCATTACCGAGGCCGACGTTCCCAATGTACCTTTTCGGAATGTGCTCACCCGGGCGGTGGGTGCCGTTGAGCAGGTGCAGCCCAGTTACCGGGTTGAGTCTTTGGAAAAGGGTGATGTGCTGTTGCTGTGTTCCGACGGGTTGACCCATTTTGTCCCGGAAGCACGGTGGCTTGAGATTTTGAGGGAAAGTGACGGCATGGAGCGCAGGGCGCAGGCAATGATTGACGCCAGCCTCGCAAACGAGGCTGGTGACAACGTATCTGTGGTATTACTGACGTTGGAGTATTGAGGAACCTGACATGGCTTCGCTTTCGCAACTGGTGGACAACGTGGTGGTCAACAGCTTTGAGCTCGGGCAGCCGGAAACCCGCCTTGGCCGCCGACCGGATAATGACATCCGGATTGATGAAATCTCGGTGAGTGGCCGGCACGCCCTGATTGAAGCGGCACCCAATGCCTATCTCGAAGGCACCGTGGATTACTACATCACCGACAGCAACAGCACCAATGGCACCTTTGTGAACGAACTGCGGATTGAGGGCCGGCAGCGGCTGAACAGTCACGATAGGGTGCGTATCGGCTGGAATGAGTTCCGCTTTATAGATGAAGAAGAGCAGGCGATGGAAAAGACGGCCTATATCCTCGACTGACGGAAAATGCCGTCCCGGATATTACCGGGCTCGTTCTATGGCAAGCCCTGAAAAACGAGGGAGAAGCGAGGACGCGTCCGGAGCGGGTTTCACACCGGCAATCAGTGCTTCCGCATCAAGCCCTTCCCGGCTCAGGTCCGGCGCCTGTACTTCCAGGTAGGCTCTCATGACGGTATCCGTAAACTCTGGATGGAACTGCACGCCCCAGGCGCAGGGGCCGATTCTGAACGCCTGGTTGGGCTCGAAACCGTTGCGTCCCAGCAACACCGCGCCGGCGGGCAAGCGCAGTACCGACTGCCGGTGCGTCAACTGGGCCGGGAAAATCGCCGGCAGTCCCCGGAACAGGGTGTCTGAGCTGGCTTCGGGAAGCAGTTCAACCGCATGGGTGCCGGTCTCCCGGCCCTTCGGGTGATATCCCACTTCGCCGCCCAAGGCATGGGCCAGCAGCTGATGCCCGTAGCAGACTCCAAGTACCGGGATTTCAGCGGCAACCGCTCGTGCCAGCCAGGCCCCGGTATTTTCGCTCCAATTGGCCCGGTCGCTGACCATGGCGGGGGAGCCTGTCACCACAATGCCATCCCAGTCTTCAGGGCTTCCGGGTAGCTCGCCGGCTTCCACGTGGGTGACAGTGATATCGAGTTCCGGTGACAGTCCGCGCAGGAACCAGTCGTCGAAATCACCGAATTGGGCCAGGAGGCCAGGGTAGGTACTGCCTGTTTTCAGGATCACCACTCGCGCCTTGCGGTTCGGGGAAGGGTTCTGCTGCACGGTGCTGTTTTCCTGCATGGCATGAGCCTCTGGCTTACTGGTCCGGCAGCTCGGCGTTGTGGAACACATTCTGCACATCGTCCAGTTCGTTCAGCATATCCAGAAATTTCTCGAACATGGGGATGTCATCGCCTTCCACCGGTGAGGTGGTCTTGGGCAGGAACTGGATTTCGTCCACCTCAAAGTCGATGCCTTCGATCACGTCTACCAAAGCCTGACGCGCCTTGGCATATTCCGTGTTTGGTGTAAAAACCGTAATCAGGCCGTCCTCGTTTTCAATGTCGGTCACGTCGACGTCCGCTTCCATCAGCGCTTCCAGGATGGCTTCCTCATCATCGCTCTTGAACGCAAAAATGGCGCTGTGATCAAACATGTGGGCAACGGTGCCCGGGGTACCGATCTTACACTTGGTCTTGGTGAAGGCCAGGCGCACGTCGCCGAAGGTGCGGTTAGGGTTGTCGGTCAGGCAGTCTACGATCACCATGCAGTTGCCCGGTCCGTAGCCCTCATAGCGCGCAGGAGAGTAGTCTTCACCGGCGCCTCCCCGGGCTTTGTCAATGGCCTTCTCGATCACGTGGGAGGGTACCTGGTCTTTCTTTGCACGGTCGATCAGCCCGCGCAGGGACAGGTTGGCCTGCGGATCGGGGCCTCCGGACTTGGCGCTCATGTAAATTTCGCGTCCGTACTTACTGTAGACCTTGGTTTTTGCCGCAGCCGTCTTGGCCATGGACTCTTTGCGGTTCTGGTAGGCTCTGCCCATTTGCGCTGCCTCTTGGTTTTCTGGAAAAGGCCGGATTTTACTCAACATTGCTGGCTGGTGACAGGGTTATTTGGCTTTGTCCGGTCGCTCAGCCTTCGGCATGGGCGCTACTTTCGGTGCGGGAGGAAGACTAATGTAACGGGACATGAATCCGGTCCGGCGGAGCGTCCTGTTGCAGGCGATTACACGTAATCGATCCAGGAGTCTGCGCGATTTTTGCCGCGCAGACTCCTGGCGGCGATAGTTATCCCGGGCCGTCAGTGCAATATCACTGATATTCCTCTGGTAGCGATTTGCTCATGCCCGCATTCAGGACAGTAGTGGCACCCGTTTGATCCCGCGGCGAATGCGCTGTTCAAGGGCCTTGCTCACCACTTTTCCGGTAAATGGCACAATGTCTTCAAAAGAGATGCTGTAGTTTACCCGGGTCCTGCCTTCCGATGTGTCTTCAAACCGGATTCGTCCCAGATGATTCCGGATCGGGCTCATGCTGGTGATGGTGTACTCAATCAGCGAATCCGGTTCGAAATTGGTGACGGTTTCTTCCAGGCCGACCGGCCCGATGCCAATCTTGCGGACCGAACCGATGCCGTTCGGATCGGCCTGGTGGCTGTCCCTGATGCGTTTGGCCGGTGCTCCCAGAAGCTTGCCAAAACGATGGTGATCGGCAAACAGGGCAAACACCTTTCTTCGGGGAATGTCGAAGGTTTCGTCAATTTCTATCCTGTACATGGCCATGGGCTCACTCTTTCTATCCACTTATCAGCCAAGACTAACTCTTTGGCTACTGCAACAAAAGTCGTAGCAGGCGGCAGGTTTCAATCTGGCCTGGAGTGCCCGGTCAGTGCCGGGCGGTATGGCGGTAATCCCGGGGTGATTGGCCCATGACTTTTTTGAAAAGCCGGGAAAAATAATAGGTGTCGTCGTAGCCCAGGCGCCGGCTGATGTCGGCAAAGCTCAGGCTGCTGGTGTCCAGCATCTGGCAGGCCCGTTCCACTTTCAGGTGCAGGAAATGCCGGATCGGAGAAGTGCCGGTCTGCTCCCGGTAGCGGGTGGCGAAATGGGCCGGAGACAGGCCGGCGAGATCCGCAAGCTGCTCCAGGCTGATGCGCTCATCCAGGTGCTCCCGCATATAGTTGTGGATGGTGTCCAGTTCCGCCTTCCGCTCATGACCGGTCTCATCTGCGTTGATCGGGACTGCTGCCATTAGTTGCCGGAGCCGGTTGGCGGCGTGGATAAGCCCGCGAGCCCGGAAACCGGTCTGGCGTACCGATAGCAGGCCGTTAAAGTCCACCAGCAGACGTGGCTGGCGCCCCAGGTGGCGAATGCGGGTTGGGCCGTCAAACCCCATGTAATTGCGGAAATCCTCCGCCAGCGGCCCTGTGTAATGAACCCAGTGAATGGTCCAGGGGTTGTCCGGGTCCGCGGTGTAGCGGTGACCGGCTCCGGCCGGCAGAAGCAGCAGGTCACCGGCTTCCACGGTATAGGGCTGTCCCTGAATATTCAGGAACGCCTTGCCTTCGGTGCAGTAAATCAAAAGATTGTCGCGATGATGTTCCCGGTGCATGTGATGGCCCACAGCCCGCCGGTAATGGCCGAAGGCCAGGGGGTATAGATCCCGGGTCAGTGGGTGGCTGGCCAGGAGCCGGATGATTGGCTCAGGTACCACGTATCGAATGCTGTCTTTGGGCACCGGCCACTGCGAGGTTTGGGTCATTTCTGGTGTCGCCCGGGTTTTCTTTATCCAAAGATAGTCCATTACGGGCGAAATTTAGTCAATCACCCTGTTGCCGTACCCGTGCTAGTCTTTGGTTAGACGTGGCCGGGACCCAACGAGTTTCGGCTGGCTTCCCGCACAACAACAAACAGGGATATCAACATGAAAAATGTACCGCTGTATCTCGCAGGTGAGTTCGTCCAGAGCAACACCAGTGACTGGATTGACGTCACCGACCCCGCGACCAACGAAGTGATCGCCAGGGCTCCTTGCACCACAGGTGCGGAAATGCGCAAGGCCATCGAAAGCGCCGGCGAAATGTTCAAGACCTGGAAGGAAGTGCCTGTCTCCGAGCGCGCCCGGGTTATGCTGCGTTATCAGGCTCTGCTGAAAGAGCATCACGATGAAATTGCCGAAATCCTGTCCCAGGAAACCGGCAAGACCTTTGATGACGCCAAGGGCGATGTCTGGCGTGGTATCGAAGTGGTTGAACACGCCGCCAACGTCGCCTCCCTGATGATGGGCGAGACTGTTGAAAACGTAGCCCGTGAAGTGGACACCCACTCCTGGATTCAGCCGCTGGGCGTGTGCGCCGGTATTACCCCGTTTAATTTCCCGGCCATGATTCCGCTGTGGATGTTCCCGATGGCGATTGCCTGTGGTAACACCTTCATCCTGAAGCCGTCCGAACAGGATCCACTGACTCCCATGCGCCTTGCTGAGCTGTTTGAAGAAGCCGGCGCACCCAAGGGTGTTCTGCAGGTGGTTCACGGCGGCAAGGAACAGGTGGATGTCCTGCTGACTGATCCCGCCATCAGGGCCGTTTCCTTTGTGGGTTCTGTTCCCGTGGGCCGTTACATCTACGAAACCGGTACCCGCCACATGAAGCGTGTTCAGAGCTTCGCCGGCGCCAAGAATCACATGGTGATCCTGCCGGATGCTGACAAGCAGCAGGTACTCAACGCCCTGGTGGGCGCTTCTGTCGGCGCGGCGGGCCAGCGCTGCATGGCGATTTCCGTGGCCGTCTTCGTGGGCGAAGCCCAGCAGTGGATTCCGGAACTGAAGGAAGCCATGGCCAAGGTTCGTCCCGGTGCCTGGAATGACGCCGGCGCCAGCTATGGTCCAGTGATTTCCGGCAAGGCGAAAGACCGTATCGAATCCCTTATTGCCACCGGCGAGGCTCAGGGTGCCAACCTGCTGCTGGATGGCCGTGGTTGCACGGTAGACGGATTGCCGGATGGCAACTGGGTTGGCCCGACACTGTTTTCCGGTGTAACCACCGAAATGGACATCTATAACGAAGAAATCTTTGGCCCGGTGCTGTGCTGCGTGGAAACAGACACGCTTGGAGATGCTATCGAACTGGTGAACAAGAGCCCATACGGTAACGGTGTTTCCATCTTCACCAGCTCCGGTGGTGCTGCACGTCGGTTCCAGCACGAGATCGATGTAGGTCAGGTGGGTGTGAACATCCCCATTCCGGTGCCCCTGCCGTTCTTCTCGTTCACCGGTTGGAAGGGCTCCTTCTATGGCGATCAGCATGCCTACGGCAAACAGGCGGTTCGCTTCTACACCGAAACCAAAACGGTTACCTCCCGCTGGTTCTCCAGTGAGGCGACGAGCTCGGAAGCCAACTTCTCTATCCAGTTGCGTTAATTGCGTTGAAGGTGGGGTTCTTTGGGCCGGAATCCGTTTCCGGCCCCTTGTTTATTGCCCCCTTTCAATGCCAATCCTCTTTTTTTCTGGAGCGTAACGATGGACTTTAACCTCACTGAAGACCAGCAGGCGTTTCGCGAGGCGGCCCGAGCGTTTGCAGAGAAAGCCATGGCGCCGTACGCGGCAAAGTGGGACGACGGACATATCTTTCCGACGGATGTGCTCAAAGAAGCCGGAGAGATGGGCTTTATGGGCATGTACACCCCGGAAGCCCTTGGTGGCATGGGCCTGTCACGGCTGGACACCTCCGTTATCGTGGAAGAACTCGCCGCTGCCTGCCCCTCAACGGCTGCGTTTATCACCATCCACAATATGGCGACCTGGATGGTTGCCAGCTTCGCCTCGGATGACCTCAAACAGGAAATTGTGCCAAAACTGGCCAGCGGCGAATGGCTGGCGTCCTACTGCCTGACTGAACCGGGTGCCGGCTCGGATGCTGCCAGCCTTCGTACCAAGGCAGTCCGGGACGGCGACCACTATGTGATTAACGGCAGCAAGGTATTTATCTCCGGTGCCGGCGCCACCGACATCCTGGTGCTCATGGCCCGAACCGGGGCGCCGGATTCGGGTTACAAAGGCATTTCCACCTTCGTGATTCCTGCAGATGCCGATGGCGTTTCCTACGGCAAGAACGAGGAGAAAATGGGGTGGCACAGCCAGCCAACCCGGATGATCAGCCTCGAGAGCGTGCGCATCCCGGCCAGCAACCGTGTGGGCGAGGAAGGCGACGGTTTTGCAATTGCCATGAAAGGCCTGGATGGCGGGCGCCTGAACATCGCCACCTGTTCCCTCGGCGGTGCCCAGGCCGCCCTGCTGCGGGCCCGTAATTACATGCACGAGCGCGAACAGTTCGGCAAACCGCTGGCGGCGTTTCAGGCCCTGCAGTTCAAACTGGCCGACATGGCCACCAATCTGGTCGCAGCACGGCAGATGGTTCGCCTGGGTGCTTTCAAACTCGATAACGCCGATCCGGAAGCAACACTGCATTGTGCCATGGCCAAACGCTTCGCCACCGACGTCTGCTTTGAGGTGGTCAACGAGGCCCTGCAACTGCATGGCGGTTATGGCTATATTAGGGAATACCCGCTGGAGCGTTACCTGCGTGACCTGCGAGTGCATCAGATCCTGGAAGGCACCAACGAAATCATGCGGCTGATTGTCGCCCGCCGTCTGCTCGAGGACGGCGTGGCCGAAGCTATTCAATAGGCATAAAGACGGGGTCAGATGAAAAGTTCATCTGACCCCATTTTCAGAAGGGGAGAATAAAATGAGCGATCTGATTCAGCTCGAAAAACGCGGACACATTGCAATACTGACCATCAACAACCCCCCGGCCAACACCTGGACCCGGGATTCCCTGATTGCCCTGATGGACACGGTTCGTGAGCTCAACGAAGACCGAAACATCTTTGCCCTGGTAATGACCGGGCAGGGCGAGAAATTTTTCTCCGCCGGTGCGGATCTGAAAACCTTCGCCGACGGTGACAAGGCCCGGGCCAATGAAATGGGCCAACTGTTTGGTGAGGCGTTTGCGACCCTCAGCCGATTCCGGGGTGTGTCGGTCGCGGCGGTCAATGGCTATGCCATGGGTGGCGGCCTTGAGTGCGCCATGGCCTGCGATATCCGTATTGCCGAGGAGCATGCCCAGATGGCCTTGCCGGAAGCGTCTGTAGGCCTGCTGCCTTGTGCCGGTGGTACCCAGAACCTGCCCTGGCTGGTGGGTGAAGGTTGGGCTAAACGCATGATCCTGTGTGGAGAGCGCGTAAATGCGGATACCGCCCTGAGAATCGGCCTGGTAGAGGAGGTGGTGCCCTCCGGCAAGGGGCTCGAAAAGGCCCTGGCGCTGGCGGAAATGGCCTGCAAACAGAGCCCGTCTTCCACTGCCCGCTGCAAGACCCTGGTGATGAGCGCCCGCGACGGTCGCAGCCATGACGACGGCTGGCGTATGGAACGGGAACTGTTTGTTGAGCTGTTCTCCACCGAAGACCAGAAAGAAGGCGTGAATGCGTTTCTCGACAAACGCAAGCCGGAATGGAAAAACCGCTGAGGCCGGCACCCTGAACGCTGGCTCAAGGATCTGTTATGAGTGATCACCCCATTATCTTTGAAGAGTGGAAAACAGGCTGCGGCGCGCTGATTGCCGTGGCCAGGCTGAACATGCCGAAGACGCTGAACTCGCTGTCCCTGGAGATGATTCGCCTGCTGACACCACAGCTGAAGCGGTGGGCAGAGGATCCGGCCATTCAGGCAGTCTGGCTTGAAGCTGAAGGCGATAGGGCGTTCTGTGCCGGTGGCGACATTGTCGCCCTGTATCGCAGTATGACCGAGCCCCAGGCTGCCAGCGAAGGTGAAGCGTTCTTCACCGAGGAATATGAGCTGGATCACCTGATCCATACCTTCCCGAAGCCCATCGTTTGCTGGGGCCATGGCATTGTGATGGGGGGCGGTATGGGCATCATGCAAGGCGCGTCCCACCGGGTAGTGACTGAAGGCTCGAAACTCGCCATGCCGGAAATCAGTATTGGCCTCTATCCGGATGTTGCCGCTGGCTGGTTCCTGAACCGCACCCCCGGCCGTACCGGGCTGTTCCTGGGCCTGACCGGTACTCGCCTCAACGGCGCGGACGCCCTGTTTACCGGCCTGGCGGATCGGTTTATCCGGCACGATCTGAAAGCGGAGGTGGTAGCAGAACTGTGCAAACGCAACTGGCAGGACGAGGAAGCCCACGCCGTGGTCGGTAGTGTGCTCCGGCAGTTTGAGCGCCAGAGTGGCGACGCCATACCGGAATCGCCGGTGCGTACCCATTTTGATGAGATTAACCGGGTTACGGATGCCGATTCCCTGGAAACGACCGTCAGCCAGTTGAAAGAACTGTCCGGTGGCGACGGATGGGTGGCGAAAGCGACCCGTTCCCTTGCCGGCGCCTCACCGACCTCCCTGGCCCTGGTCTGGCGCCACCTGCACGGCTGCAAACACGACAGCCTGAAAGAGGTGCTCGATAAGGAACTGGCGCTTTCCCGGAAATGCCTGACAAAAGGGGAATTTGCAGAGGGTATCCGTGCGCTTCTGATTGACAAGGACCAGCAGCCGCGTTGGCGCTATGCATCCCTTGCCGAGATGGACAGTGCCTGGATCGACGACTTTGTTACCCGGTAGCAGGCCTGTTGTCGGATTACGCTGCGCTGACCCGAGCTGTGGGAAACTGGCGCTGAATGTAGGTCGATAAGCAAAGCCGTAATCCGACAAACGTTGGCAAGAGAGCTCAGGGCTGCCGATAGGGCAAGTCCTACGAATCAAACACAAGAATAAGGGGAAAAGACATGGCAATAATTACCTTCATTGGCCTTGGCAACATGGGCGGCCCCATGGCCAGCAACCTCGTTAAAGCGGGCCACGACGTCACTGTGTTCGATCTTTCGAAAGATGCCGTTGCCGCCCTGGTGTCCGAAGGCGCAAAAACTGCCGACACCGCCCACGAAGCGGCCAATGGCGCCGAGTGTGTCATCACCATGCTACCCGCCGGGCAACATGTGGAAGCCGTATACCTGGGGGACGATGGTCTGCTGGCCAATCTGCCGGCCGGTACCCTGGTGATCGATTCCTCCACCATCGCGCCGGAAACAGCCCGTGGTGTGGCCGAGGCCGCAAAAGCGAAGGATATTCCGTTCCTGGATGCACCGGTTTCCGGCGGGGTAGGCGGTGCCAAGGCAGGCGCGCTGACGTTTATCTGCGGCGGTGCGGAAGAGACCTTCAACAAGGCAAAGCCCATCCTGGAAGCCATGGGCAAGAACATCTTCCACGCCGGTGAGCATGGTTCCGGCCAGGTCGCCAAGATCTGCAACAACATGCTGCTGGCGATCCTGATGGCCGGCACCAGTGAAGCACTGGCTCTGGGCGTGAAGAACGGCCTCGATCCGGCGGTACTGTCTGAAATCATGAAGCAGAGCTCCGGCGGCAACTGGGCCTTGAACGTCTATAACCCCTGGCCGGGTGTAATGGAAGGTGTGCCGGCATCCCGCGGCTATGAGGGCGGCTTCCTGGTAAACCTGATGAACAAGGATCTGGGCCTGGCTTTCGACAACGCGGTGAAGAACCACGCGGCGATCCCCATGGGCTCGCTGGCCCGCAACCTGTTTGAGCTCCATGCCGGGCAGGGCAATGGCACGCTGGACTTTTCCAGCATCCAGCGGCTTTACAAACCCGAGTAATGTGAAATCGGGGTCAGATGAAAATGGGGTCAGATGAAAAGTTCATCTGACCCCATTTTCATCTGACCCCATGTTCGCGAGGCCCAATCACCCCTGTAACGGAAACTCGAGACAGAGTTATTTTTGGGGTCCTATACTGTAAAGAGGCTGAATGCTGCCAAGTGCGGCCAGTTACTGAATTCTCGTTGCTCGGGAGTTGTCGATGGTGGAAAACTGGCAGGATTTGCTGGTGGCCATGCAGGAACTAAGCTTGCTGGATGTCATCCCGCAGGCTGCGGTTCTGGTGTTTGCGGGGATGGCCGCGTTTTATTTGCATCATCTCATTGCCCGGCTTACCGCTGTCGATTCCAAGGGCATGCGACACTTTACGCAACGCACCATTCAGCGCCTTGCCTTTCCAATCTCAATGCTGCTGGTGGTTCTGCTGGGTCGCGCGTCACTCGCCGCGCTGAATCAGGCCCATTGGGCCCTGGATCTGGCTGTCCCGCTGCTGATCTCGTTCGCCCTCATTCGCATCCTGGTTTATATGTTGCGCAAGGGGATGCGAAGCGGACCCTTGGTCAAGGCTTCGGAAAATATAATCAGTACTCTCATCTGGCTGGTGGTGGGTCTGCATCTCGTGGGCTTGCTACCCGGATTGCTTGAGGCCATGGATAGCCTGGCCATCTCCGTGGGCGACCTGCGCATATCCCTGTTGGCGGTCATCAAGCTACTCCTGCTGATGGGCCTTTTGTTAGTGGTTGCCGTATGGCTCTCGGGCATTATTGATCGGCGACTGTCCCGGTTGCCGTATCTGAGCCCTGGCGCGGCCGTGGGTTTTTCCAAAGTCAGCAAGCTGGTGCTGATCACCATCGCTGTACTGTCGGTTCTTAACCTGGTCGGTATTGATCTCACGGCGCTCGCGGTGTTCGGCGGTGCCCTGGGTGTTGGCCTGGGCTTCGGCCTGCAGCGTATTGCCAGCAATTTCATCAGCGGTTTTATTCTTGTGTTCGACCGCTCGATTCGCCCCGGTGATGTGGTCAGTGTCGGTGAGAAGTTCGGCTGGGTGGTCGCACTGCATGCCCGCTACGTGGTGGTGCGCAACCGCGACGGCGTGGATACGCTCATTCCCAACGAAAACCTTATTACCACTGAGGTGATTAACTGGTCTTATTCGGACCCCAACGTACGCCTGAAGATCCCGGTTTCGGTAAGCTACAGTGATGACGTGGAGCTTGCCATGGCCATCATGTTGGAGATCGCCCGGGAGCACCCCCGGGTGATTTCGGAGCCGGAGCCAGTGTGCCGGTTAACGGAGTTCGGCGACAACGGCATTCATCTGGAAGCGCGGGTCTGGGTCGCAGACCCGGAAGCAGGTTTCGGTAGCGTACGCTCTGACATCAATCTGGAGATCTGGCGCCGATTCAAGCAAGAAGGCATCACCATCCCATTCCCGCAACAAGACCTTTACATCAAGGAAATGCCAGAGAAGTAATCATGGGAAAGCCGGGACAGAACTATTTAATCTAATCGCCCTTTCGATTTGTGCGGTATATCGTTTGAGTTGCAGTGTGCCGAATTCCTCAAGGGTGGCAATGCGGGCGTCAGAGCCGAGATCCGCAAAGCGTGGCAAGGCAAAGGCGGCGAGAACCCCCAGAATGACAATAACTACGACCAACCAACTCAATCAAAGTAAAGCCCTGTGTGGGTGCATTTACCGCCGGGTTGTGGCACAGGCTGCTCTGCCTGAGATCGACCAATGCTGTGCTCCCTTGGATTGTTGAGTCACGATGAGGCTGTTGAAAACCGGAACAGATCTGGTTCTGTGCATTCTCTCTCGGATCACAGCCAATGCGAGCGACTACCGACGCTTGGGCCGAATAAACGCCTCAGTCAATATACGCAAATCTTGCCTCAAAGTGTCCGAAAAAAGGGTCGACGAATCCACCTGCATGGCCTTGGGCTTATCATAAGGGGCGCCGCACTAAAACAGATCCCCGTTGCGCAATTATGGTGCGCCTAGATTGAGCCTGAATAATGCAGGCCCCGATAAAATAATTCAAGTTATTGTAAAATAAACAAATTAATGATTGGTACAATTTATGCTTTTTGCTAGTACTGTGCTTTTGAGCGACATGTTTCTTTTCACCAATTAGAGAGTTCATCCATGACCAATCATAAATCCATCAAAGCAACGGTACTGGGCACTGCGGCGGCAGCATCATTTTTACTCAGCGGCGCGGCATCGGCCGAAGTAACGGCGAATGTTAGCGCACTCTCCAACTATATCTTCCGCGGTACGACGTATTCAGGAGACAGTGCCGTTGTCCAGGGTGGTATCGACTGGGGCCACGACTCCGGTATTTATGCCGGTACCTGGGCCTCCACACTGGGTGATGCGGGTCTCGGTGGTGGTGAGGTGGATTTCTATGCCGGTTTCGCCGGCGAGGCGGGCGCTCTCGGTTATGATCTGGGCGTGCTGACCTACCAGTACACCTCATTTCCAAATACCAATTACACAGAGGCTTATGTTTCCGGAACCTACGGCGTGATCACGGTTGGCCTGAACTACACGATTGATGCCGGTTCCGCCAACAAAGATAAGGCGTTTGACGAGGGTGATATCTATTTCTTCGGCAGCGCGGATTTTACCGCGGGTGCCGTGGATATCAGTCTCTATGCCGGTCGTTATGACTACACCAATGACGGCAAGTACGGTAACGGTGATATCAGCTACAACCATGTTGGCGCCAGTATCAGCAAGGATGGCTTCAGCTTTGCCATTGACAAGAGCGATGTCGAACCAACCAATAGTGCAGTGGGTGGTTTATCGCCCAATATGGATGCCGTTCGCTTCACGGTGGGCTATGGTCTTGATTTCGACCTGATGTAAGGGGCTTGACGGCAGTATTCATCCTTATAAAAGATGGCCGTCCCCGACTGAGTGGGGGCGGCGTTAGTGACGACTAATGCCATTGGGCGCAGAGGCCATCCGCCCAGCCGGCGTACTTCAAAAACCGGGGCAGATCTATTTTTCAGAATCTGGGACAGCGTTGTGTTTGACGGTTTTCCCGTTAATCACTGCCGCGACCACACTTCCCCATGCTGCATTACCCGGAAGGCCAACTCACTTATGCCCTGTCTCTCCAGCGCCAGCCGCAGTCGCCGGGGTGGCTCGTCCATGGGTTCGTCGGTCAGCACGAACGTGCCCCAGTGCATGGCTACCGACTGGCGGGCGCCAATATCCTGGTGAATCCTGACCGCCTCTTCCGGCGCCACGTGCACCGGGGCCATGAACCAGCGCGGGTCGTAGGCGCCGATGGGTAGCAGCGCCAGATCAATGGGCGCAAACAGCTCGCCAATGTCGCGAAACACCTGACCATAACCGGTATCACCGCCGAAATAGAACCGGAAGCCGTCCATTTCCAGCAGCCAGCTACACCACAGCGAGGTGTTGGTGTCGGTGGCGGTTCGTCCGCTGAAGTGTTGGGCTGGCAGGCAGAATACTTCATTTTTGCCGGCCAGGGGCGTCGATTGCCACCAGTCCAGCTCCACCAGATTGTGGATACCGCGCTTCTCGAACCAGCGTCGCAGCCCCTTGGGAATACAGAAACAGAGGTTAGCGCCAAAACGTTGGTGCAACTGGCGCACCGTTGCTTCGTCGAGATGGTCGTAGTGATTGTGGGAAATCAGTACCAGGTGGATCGGCGGCATTTCCGCCACCGTCAGGGCGGGTGGCGTGAACCGTCTCGGCCCGACCAACCGGAAAGGGCTGGCACGGTCCGACAACACCGGGTCGGTCAGTACGTTCAGACTCCGATGCTGGAACAGGAATGACGCATGCCCCAGCCAGACCAGTTGTGGCTTTGCCGGCGGGTTCATCAGCAAGTGGCCATCCGGACGCAGCAGCGTGTAGCGTTTACCCTGCGGGAAACGGCGGCCGGGGGCCAGTTGCCAGCGCAGGAAATCCCCCAGGCCATGGCGGGGCACAGGCTCCAGGTTTCGATATTTGCCCCGGTGGAAATGAGGTTCTGCGGCAAGGGCTGCCAGGCGTTCACGGTCGATGGTCATGGATCGGGCTCACTGATGATGTCGAAAAACGGGACAGATTTATTTTTTATTCTGTGACCAACGGTCGGATTTCGCCAAATCAGAATCTGGTTTTCGATTACAGAAAAAATTTGGACATTTGACCAAGGCAATTGTATAAATACTGGGGAGAGTCCAAACAACAACAAAAGAAAACGGAAGAGGAAGGGCCATGATTTTCGACTATGTGATTGTTGGTGGTGGGTCGGGCGGTGCTGAGTATGCTCAAACACTCCGCCCAGTGGCGCAAGGATGGCACCGGAATGATGGCTTCGCCGTTTGCGGAGGGCGCTGCCTTTCTGAAGTCCGGCCCATCCGAACCGGCTCCGGACCTGCAACTTCACTTTGTGGTTTCCATCGTGGATGACCATGCCCGAAAACTGCACTGGGGCCATGGGTTCAGCTGCCATGTGTGCAATCTCCGCCCCAAATCCCGGGGGCACGTGTATCTGCAAAGCAGCGATCCGTTAGCCGCACCCGGGCAGACACCATCTATCACCCGATTGGCACCTGCAGAATGGGCTCGGATGACCAGGCCGTGGTGGACCCGCAACTCAAAGTGAAGGGGCTGGAAGGGTTGCGAGTGGTGGACGCCTCCGTGATGCCAACGCTGGTGAGCGGCAACACCAATGCGCCCACCATCATGATTGCAGAGAAAACGGCACATGCCATCCGATCTGGCGGCTCTAGGAGACTGGGCGATTTCTGCCGCGCAGACTCCTGGCCCCTGAAAAAGGTATCAAAGGAGGCAGACTTGCAATGACCGCGCCCACCTCAGACAAACTGCTTCGCAGCGCAGCACGAAAATCCCGGAAACGGGAGGAAAAAAAGGCGCAGATCGCCCGCAGTGCCCAATTGGTGTTGCAGGAACTGGGCTATGCCAATACCAGCCTGCGTGACATCGCCAGCCGTGCGGGTTTGTCGCTGGGATCACTCCACTACTATTTCGAGGACCGGACGGCGCTGATCATTTACTGCGTAACCTCCTACAAACGGCGGTTTTCAGAGCAGCTTCAGGAGGCCATTGCAGGCGCAAACGGTCGGGGCGCGGTGATTGAGGTGTTCACGGAAGCCCTGGCGTCGTCGATTGTCACTGACGCCTCCACCCACCGGTTGTGGTACGACATACGGGGGCAGGCATTGTTTGACCCGGCCTTCCGGCCCGCCGTCACCGACGTTGAGCGGATGCTGATCGACTCAACGGAAAGCGCCATGAAGCAGGCCGGTGGCGATCAGTCTGTCGACGGGGCATTTGTGTATGCGCTAATCGACGGGCTTTTCCGCTATCACCTGCAAGGCGTCATTACTGGAAACGCGTACATGAAGGACAGGATTCAACAGGATTTCAAGGCGCTGCTGGACGGGGTTTTCTGACTCACCCAGGCAGCCATTCAGAGGCCTTGCCCGACATTCGGGCGGCAAAAAAAGAGGAGCAAAAAACGATGACAACAATCAAGCTCGCAACAAGCGCTACGGCCACCCTGGTTGGGTTGATGATGGCCTCATCGGCCGCAGCAGCCCAGGACGCCACCCCAATCACCAAAGCCGCGAATCGAGCTGTGCTTGAGGCGCTGCCGTTCGAGAACCGGGAAGATTTTGACAATGCCAACCGGGGCCTTATCGCACCGCTAGATCCGGTGGTGATCAGGGATGACTCCGGGCGGGTGGTCTTCGATACCAAGGCGTTCGATTTCCTGTCAGGCGAGGCATCGGCCACGGCGAATCCCAGCCTATGGCGACAGGGCCAGCTCAACAATATTTCTGGCCTGTTCAAGGTGACTGACGGTATCTACCAGGTTCGCGGACTGGACCTGTCCGTCATGAGCTTTATTCGTGGCGAATCCGGCTGGATCGTGGTCGACACTCTGATTTCCGCCGAGGTCGCCAAAGCCGCACTGGACCTGGTGAAAAATGAAGTGGCCGATCTGCCGGTCAGCGCGGTGATTCTGACCCACAGCCACGCGGATCATTTTGGCGGCGTGAAAGGCGTGGTCACCCAGCAGCAGGTGGAATCCGGCGAGGTGCCGGTGATTGCGCCGTCAGGCTTCTATGCCGAATCCGTGGGCGAAAACCTGATTGCCGGCAACACCATGAGCCGTCGTGCGGGCTATATGTTTGGCAACCTGCTGCCCAAGAACCCGCAGGGCTCCATCGGCGCCGGGCTTGGCAGCACCACCTCCGCTGGCACGGTGACCATTGTGGAGCCCACCCAAACCATTGACGCAGAGCCCGGTGTGCCGGTTGAACGGATGGTCGACGGTGTCAAGATGGTTTTCCTGAACACCCCGGGGGCGGAAGCACCGGCCGAGTTCATGTTCTACCTGCCGGGCAGTCGCGCCATGATGCAGGCGGAAGAGATCAACCACGTCATGCACAACCTGTACACGCCGCGCGGTGCCAAGGTGCGCAGCGGGGACTTGTGGGCCAAGTACATTCACGCTGTGATCAACGAATTCGGTGGGGATGTTGAGGTCAGCTTCGGCACCCACCACTGGCCCGTGTGGGGCAATGAGGCGGTCAACGAGTTCTGGGCGAAACAGCGCGACACCTATCGCTACCTTCATGACGAAGTGCTGCGCCTGGCCAACAAAGGTGAAACCATGCTGGAAATCGCCGAGCAGATCCGCCTTCCCGACAGCCTGGCGACCGAGTTCGCAAATCGTGGGTACTACGGCACCGTCAGCCATAACGCCAAAGCCCAGTACCAGCTCTACTTTGGCTGGTTCAGTGGCAACCCGTCAGAATTGAACGAATTACCGCCGGTGGAGGAGGGCCGAAAGTTTGTTGAATACGCCGGTGGCGCGGAAGCGGTTCTGGAGAAGGCCTCGGCAGACTTTGATGCAGGCGAGTACCGCTGGGCCGCAACGGCGCTGAACCATCTGGTGTTTGCACAACCCGAGAATCAGGAGGCAAAAAATCTTCTGGCCGACGTGCTGACGCAGCTAGGCTATCAGGCAGAAAGCGGCCCCTGGCGTAACTTTTACCTGTCCGGAGCCAAAGAGTTGCGCGATGGACTGGATCTCAGTGCCGTGCCGAACACTGCCTCAACCGACATTATCCGGGGCCTTCCGATTGAGAAATACCTGGATTACCTGGCGGTGCGCCTGGATCACCCCAGGGCCGCTGAACAAGGGGTGGACCTGGCGCTGAATTTCGTCATGCCCGATGTTGGCGAGCGGTTTACGCTTTCGGTTGGCAATGGGGTTATGAATTATCAGATTGGCACTCAGGTAACTGACCCGGACGCCACAGTGACCATGGATCGGGCGGTTCTGGACGCGATCAACCTCCGCCAGGCCAGCTTCCCGAAAGCGATCAAGGCTGGCGATATTCGCATTGAGGGCAACCCGGATGCCCTGATGCAGTTCCTCGGCCTGCTGGAGGCGTTTGATCTTGGGTTCAACATCGTGACCCCGTAATCCATAACGCCTTCACGCCTGCGCGTTTAGGCT
>PAKW01000088.1 GCA_002707215.1 Halomonas sp. | reverse complement strand
GACTGCCGCAGGTGTGGCGCGTGGACTTGACCACGCCACCTGCTTACTTGTGGATGGGACCGGAGTCCAGCTCAGAAACGATGCGGTCGTCTTGAATTGGCCGTTTGGCGTGTCAATAAAAAAGGTGTCGTCTTTCGAGCCGAACCTTCTGATAGGTTCGGGCAAATTTTCTTGCCCAAGGCGATCAATTAGTACGCCAGCCCGAGTCAACAATATGATTGAGCGTAACGTCGCTGCCGCTAAAAAATCGGGGCCTTCCGCAATACCCAAGAGAGGACTGTCGATGGTTTGTCCGAGCTTTAATGGTTCCTTGCCGAGATATAGCTGATTGTTCATCCAGCTCACGATTGCACCACTGTCGGTGCTGAAGGTGATGATGTCCTGAGGTCCCTTGCTCAGCCCATACCATCTCAGAAGCGGAGGCCAGGTCAGAACATAGTCATTCATACCGACATCTTTCAAGTGATTGATTGCAGTGCCGGTCGTTGCAATCAATATCAGGAAAAAAGCCGAAACTATACCGATGTAGCGATGCGATAGGAGTAAAAACTTGCGCCGGGTTTGCCGGGAGCGTTTGAAGGAAATCACGGGCCATCTACCAACTGACTGAAATAAAGCGCCAAACGTGCCAACTTCGTGAGCGCGTGGACTGACAAGGTGGCACCAGTAATTCCGTCTATCGGTTGATTGAGCGTTTTGCCGCCCTCAAGTTCAGCGCCTTTGAACTGGTTCGTGAAAACGGGGTATCGAACCTCCCACCCTCGCGTCTCCCGGTACACGAGTACGTCCAGTTTAAGAATGGTATTTTCCTCCACCAATATACCGACGGTAATCGGGCGTGCTTTACCGACTTCCTCCAGTATCCAGGCAATCCGTGACCCTTGCTTCCAGTATCGTTCACGCAACGCGGCAGGTGGGTGTCCCAATATGTCTCCGGCCACCTCTTTTTTTTCGCCTACAACCCAGAGCGCGGCTGGTTCTGGTATATCGCCGACAAACGACTCTCTCAAAAATGCTTGAGGCTCTTTATAAACCTCACCAGCCAAGGCGTGTATTGGAACCGGCAGAAAAGTGACTAAAAGCAGAAGGTGCACGAGCCTGAGTGGGTAACTCATGAGGATAACCTTATCAATAAATTCTGAGCCAGGCGCGATACACACGCCTGGCCCCGGCAACAAGGCATTCTAGAAGGCGTAGGCTACGCCCGTCGAGAACGCTAAAACGCTGTTTTCATTTTCACCGGCAGGAATAAAGTTGGTTAAACCGGCCAGTGTTTGTTCGTCAGTCCAGGTATATTCTGTGGCAAATGAAATCACCCAGTCTGGGACCGGACGATAGGCCAGACCAACGGTAGCGCGATTAACAATAGAACTTTCCTCTTTGTCGAGCTCGGTGACCTGACGATTGGAGAACTCAATACCGGTTACCCGGTTGCGAATAACAACCTGCTCCATCCGAACGGTCGGTTCGAGAGAGGGATTACTGAAACCACGCCCTAAAAAGGTATTATCGAGCGCTTCCGGCCAGAACGGGTAACGAGCTTCTATCCAATAACCCGTGCGGCTTTCAGCGAGTCCACCGAGTGTGATCTCGCTGACGATTTCTGTGGTCTCACCGCCTTCTGCACCTACTTTTGCTTCCACTTCCTTGTCTATAGCGGCACTGGCGAAGCTAGCAGCAACATCATCAATGTTGCCCCAGTCGGTGTGGACTACCTCGTATTCGATTTCAAATCCGCCGAGGCTGTGAAGCCCATCAAGGGCAACGGACCACACTGATTCAGAATCCATAAAATCCGGCGTATAGCGACCGTAATATCCAGAAATCGCTAATTCCTGACCAGATTGAGGCAACAGGGCCAGCCGGCCGGTAATGGCCTTATTGCCGTTTAGATCGTTGGAGAATCCCCCACGGGAAGGGGCAAACTCAGCTTCAAATTTACTGACACCCACCGTTGAACTGCCGTTAGGCTCCGCCGCCACTTCGCCCTCAAATGCGAAGTCGAGATTGACGCCGTTTACTGCGTAAAGTCTATAGTCAACGAGGCCAGCCTGAGTTTCCACAAGTCCCGAAAAACCAAGCCCCAGTTCCGGCCATGCCGCCTTGGTTGGCAGGACGGGTGCCCCCCTGTCTACCAGCGTGCGGCGGGTCAAATTCCACTGGTTATCGTCATGATTGATATTAAAGCGGCCCAAGGGAACCAGCAGCGCTCCCATATCCAGATTGACGCTGTCATTGACGCGGTATCTTGCCCAGGCCTGTTCCATCGATATTTCTGAGCCATTTGTTCCTTCAATTGCCTGGCCTGCGGAGAAGCCATCAGCTCCTGCCGAAGCACTTTTTTCCAGTTCAATTTCGCCAAACCGCTCAAATTCCAGCTCAAAGTAAGCCTCAAGGCGGTCGTTTATCTTCCCGTCGCCAGTCAGCACAATGCGACGAAAAGTAAAGGTGTCTTGATCGGCGTCCAGGTTGTTGGTCTCTGCACGAATGGAGCCATAACCACCGATATGGAAGTCCCTGGCGCCGGACCGCACGGAGGCATTGTCATCAGCCTGGCTTGAGTCAGATGCCTTCATTGACTCTTCCAGGCTCTCGATTCGCGCCTGTTGCTCTTCGATTACCTGCCATAGCTGCTCATCGTTATTACGAGTCTCGTCGGCAATAACGATGGGTGTCGTCAGACTACCCGCAAGCCCAAAAACAAAAGCCGTTTTTTTTTTCACGATGATATCTCCGCCATCTATCTAAATGGATGCCTACAACGAGGCTTTGGATTAGCGGCGACAGTATACCTACCCGTTTATTTAATGTAAATGATAACAATTAATATTAAAAATCACGTAGTGTGGTCTGACCAAAAGTTCTGAAGAAACTGGCTCAGCTTCTTTGGCCCCGAGAAAAGTGGCGCAAATCATTTCAGGCTAGTGTGCCCGGCTGCCACTTCAATTACATGGTCTCCAGCCTTGAATTCGCTCACGTTGGCGTTGACCGCTTCAACCACACCTGCGCCGTCGACCATGGGGATGCGGCCATCCTCGGTAGGTGTGGCGCCAACGACTACGGCGTAATCGTGAAAGTTGAGGGAGCTGGCGTGAATTCGAACCCGCACTTCCCAGGGCCCAAGGCCCCGGTTCTCCAGGATCTGGGCCGTTGATGATCTGTAGTTGTTCCAGTCCGCCTGGTTGGGAAAGCGTCGCGAGTTTCTTGGTTGAACTTCCTTTATTTTATCAACTGTGAGGATTAAGGGTGACCTGGGCCGGAGGCTCTACCATCGACCCCATCAGGGGTCGTCATCTTCGGCTGCATGGCCTGGGTAGAAGAATCCGAGCCTGGCTGGGGGTGGCGCATAGCTCATTGATCACTCTCTCTGGTAGATTGACGTGCCCCTGGAATAGGCGAAAACTGGGAGTACGGCAGTTTTTGGAGATTGACTATGGGCACCCAATGGCTCCTGGTACTGGCAGACCTGCTCCTGATCCTGCATACCCTGCTGGTTGCCTTCGTCATTCTGGGCTTGGTGGCGACGTTCGCTGGTCATTTCGTTGGATGGCGGTGGGTGCGCAATTTCTGGTTCCGGCTGAGCCACCTGATTGTCATAGGTATCGTCGTTCTGCAATCCTGGCTGGGCGTGCTTTGCCCGCTCACAGACTGGGAGATGGCTCTGCGGGCGAAGGCCGGGGAAGCGGGCTACGAGGGATCGTTCATCCAGCACTGGCTGCAATCCATCCTGTATTACAGCGCACCGGCCTGGGTGTTTATCCTGGTTTACACAGTTTTCGGGGCGCTGGTCCTGGCCAGCTGGTTTCTGGTCAGGCCCAGGCGGTGAAGAGATTAGCGGGGCTTTGTCGAGAAGCCCCACTCAGTTTATTTCTTGAAGAATGCCAGGAAAGCGCCCGCTGCAGTCGCGGCGGCGCCGCCGATCAGATACCACATGGTGTCGTCGGTAAAGCGGCCTGTGACTGTCTCGGTCAGTTGGTTACCCAGAGACTGGGTTGATTGATAGCCGAAATAGAGCAGCCCAATGCCAACCACGAGCAAAACGATACCAACCAGTTTCGAACTTCCCATTGAATTCTCCTTATAAGATGAGGCGCGGATGTGCGCAGCGTTCTATGGCTCTAGGGCAGCTTGACACCGGATTCCGGCTTTTCCAACAGCTCTTTTCGCTCTCGCTCGTATTCCTCATAAGATTTGTTCGCGCGTTCGATGCACTCAAAGTAGGTCGATGGCGGTACGTTGGCGCCGGAATCAATTTTGACGTGTTGTTTGCGCAATGGGGCACGGTGGTTTCCCTTGCGGTTGCGGTCATTGCTGTCAAGGCGGTGATTCTTCTTGGCCTGGCGCTGCTTTTTGGGGTCCATGGCAGCAATGGCTGGTTGTTCACACTGGGTCTGGCTCAGGCGGGTGAATTTGGTTTTGTTCTGCTGACTTACAGCGTCCAGAACCACGTGATTCCTGTGGAGACGTCCCAGGGTCTTTCGCTGGTAGTTGCGCTCTCCATGTTTCTTACGCCGTTGCTGTTCATTGTCTACGACCGGATAGTGCTGCCGCGTTATCGGCGTTCAAAGAACGATGATCGGGAGGCTGATGCGATTGATGAGCAGGCGCCGGTGATTGTGGCCGGTGTTGGTCGTTTCGGGCAGATCGTCTGCCGTTTGTTGCGTGCCAACAATGTTCCAATTGTGGCGCTGGACCATGAGATAGAGCAGATCGAGAACCTCAGGCAGATCAATATCAAGAGTTTCTTCGGGGATGCCAGCCGACCGGATTTGCTGGAGACCGCTGGCATCGAACAGGCCCGCCTGCTGGTGGTGGCCATTGACGACCGTGATCGGGCGGTGTGGATGGTGGAGCAAGTGAAGCAGTTTTTTCCCGGTGTCTGGGTGCTTGCCCGTGCCTTTGACCGTGGTCACGGATACCAGTTGAGGGAAGCGGGCGCGGATGGTGTGGTGAGTGAAACCTACCACTCAGCTCTTGAACTTGGCGGCCACGCACTGACGGCTATGGGTGTGCATCCGATGCGTGCCCGGCAGGTGACCTGGGCTTTTTGGATAATGAGAAAGCCCACGAGGATGAGTTGTTCGAGGCCTGGAAGGAAATCGAGGAAGGTATCCGGTTTAGCCCCCGTTACAGCGAGTTGTTTATGACGCTGGAGGAGGCGTTAAGCAGCGCCATGCAGCGGGATTGGGAAGAACCGAAACAGGAGGATGTTCCGGCCTGGAGGCCGCCCGACCACTGACAGCAGGGTGACGCTGGTCTATGCTGATTGGAGATCGTGCCGACTGCACAAGGGCTGTGGCGCACTTCCATGGGTAATCGTGGAGATTCACGTGTCAGCAAAAAGAGATGTCACTCTGGTTTATGATGAGCGCATTCTGGATCACGCGCCCGATGTGAACGCCGGTACCGAATTTGCTGCGGTGGAGGAAGCTATCGCGTTTCATCTGAGCGCGCTCACCGGGGAGTCCTCCGGAGAATGACCCGGCCATGCCCAGCGTTGTAGAGGGCGGTGTGGCTTTCCGGCGGGCGCTCATTATTTCTGGACTCGTACTGCTGGGACCCTGCGCCGAGGCAGAGCTGACCCGTGAGGACTGCGTCGTCAGCGATGTCCAGCCAGAGGCCATCGACCTCGATAAACCCCGTGACCAGTTGGCTCGCCAAAGCGATCTGGTGATCCCGGAGGGTGCGCGGGTTGCAAGTATCCGTATCATTCGCCGGCCCATCTTTGATACCAGCGACCCCGAGCAGGACAACGCTCTTTATCGAACCCTGAACACGCTCAATACACCGACCTGGAAGTCGGCCCTGCGTTCACAACTGATGTTTGCAGAGGGCGATATTTACGAGCCAGGACTTATTTCAGAATCCGAACGGGTGCTGCGCCAGCGGGACTATCTGACTGCGGCATGGGTGGGTGTAACCCGTGTTTGCGGTAACGAGGTTGAAGTGAGTGTGCTCACGCGGGATACCTGGACACTTTTCCCGAGCGCCGGGGTGTCCCGGTCCGGCGGTGAGAACACCACCAACCTCGGGCTCTCTGATCCTAACTTTATCGGGTCTGGCAAAAGCCTGGGGATCTCCTACGCCAAGGATCCCGACCGCTCCGGGACCAGCCTGTTTTTCGACGATCCGAACGTGCTGGGCTCGCACTGGCAGGCAGGGTTTTCGTTCGATGAACGCAGCGATGGCCGGGGCCGAAGTGCCTATCTGGAGCGACCGTTCTTCAGTGAGGTTTCGAACTGGCGCTTTGGCCTGAGTGGTATCGACGATGTTCGGGAGGAATCCCGTTACGTTGCTGCAGAGGCTATTGCAGATTACCGGCGGAGCCAGGAATTTTTCAGCATTGATGGTGGGTGGCGGCTGGGGGAGCGGGACGACCGGCAGTTCCGTCTATTGGCGGGCTATCGATACGATGCTCTGGATTTCCAGCGGCTGCCCAGCGAACCGGATCTGGACATTCTTCCCGAAAACCGAACTCTCAGTTACCCCTGGATTGGTTTTGATTACCGCCAGAACCGTTTCAGGGAAATGACCAACCTGACCCGACTGCAACGGGTGGAGGATGTGCGGGACGGATTCGTGTGGCGAACGGAGCTGGGTTACTCCGGCTCAGGGCTTGGCGCCACCGAGGACAGGGTGGTGCTGAACATGGGCTTTGAGGATGCGCTTTTTGCTACGGATGCCAATTACGCCAGTTATGGCCTGAGCCAGAGCGGCACTTACCGGCTTGATGAAGACCGTGTGGAAAACCTGGTGGGAACGGTGAGCGTTCAGTACTTTCACGGTGGCGCGGTACGCTGGAACAGCTGGTACACCAGCCTTGCTTTCACGGCTGCCCACAACCTGACGGCGGACCAACAGCTGCTTATTGGTGGCGAAAACGGCCTGCGCGGTTATCCCAGCGAGTATCAGCAGGGCAATCGCCGGGTGCTCTGGACTCTGGAGCGCCGCTATTTTCCGGATTGGCATCCCTTCAAGCTGTTTCGAGTGGGTGGGGTTCTGTTCACGGATGTGGGTCGGGCCTGGTTCACCGAAGGCCGGAATAATGGCCCTGATGAGGGCATACTGAAAGACGTGGGCTTCGGTCTGCGGCTGGCATCCAGCCGGATTGAAGTGCAGCGGATGCTGCACCTGGATTTTGCGTTCCCGCTGGACGGAGACGATAGTATTGATGACATTCAAATTTTGCTGCGCGGGAGTCGTCAGTTTTAGGGGGCGCGATGAAGCGGTTTTGCCCCGTGATACCCGGTTACTTATCTTCAGTCTGTTAATCTGTCAGGAGGAGCGGGAATGGGTCTGTTGCCGCGCTTTCCGGTGCAGCGGGGCCTGGATAACGAATTCCTGGCTGGTGTTTCTTTGCTTTAGGGTATAGGTTCGGCAAAGCGGCGGTCCGTTTTTTTGCACACTGCCGCTCAAAAGGAGCTCCAGCTCAATGAAGGTTTATTCCAACCCGGTTGGTTCCGGTAATCTGTGGTTTGACAACCTGACCACCGCAGAGGGCGTCCCTGTAGCTTATGACCCCCAGGCAAGGGCGTTCCTCCCCATGCCGCCCTTTTGTGTGAATCGGGAGATCATCGGTTGCAACTGGATCGCGCCAGAGCAGGGGGCGTTTTGTCGTTCCTGCGCGATGACGGCTCTGGCTCCGGATCCGAATATTCCGGATGCTATACCGAACTGGGCTGAAACCGCAGCCCACCTGTTGCACCTGAGCGACATCACCGACAGTTTTGTGGCATCCGGTCTGACGTCGCCCGAATGGCCACAGCCCGGCTGGGACCCATACTCAGAGCCCGATACTGCGTTGCTGATTCATGTCGCAGCGTCGTTGGCCATTCGGGTCAATCACGTGAACCGTTCCATGGGCCTGCCGGACCTTTACCCCTTCGTGCTCTCGGAAATGGCGCAACGCAAGCTTGCCTTCGTCCATGACTGGTTGCGCCGGGGCGCCCAGGGGCGCTGATCCACGGGTCAGCGCCCGATCACACCGGCGCCACGCCAAACAGCCACTGGTGCGCCCAGAATACCGTCACCACATACACCGCAAGGCCGCCGACAATTGCAATAAGGTCATTCGCCTTGCTGGCCGGTAATGTGGGAATCGGTCGCTGGGTTCTGTGCTTCATGGAAATCCTGTCGGCCACGGCCCACGCGAGGAAGGAGCCGAACAGAAGCAGGTCCTGCAGCATGCCGTTGGCCAGCAGGTGAGCCAGCGCCCAGAGTTTAACCGCAGCCAGCATCGGGTGTTTGAGCCTTGCCTTGATTTTGCCCGGGAAGTAGGTGGCAAACAGGAGCGGAAACACCGGAATCAACAGCAGCATGGCCAGGTGCCTAAGCCAGCCCGGCGGCGTATAGATCACGGTTGGGTCCATGCGGGCGGCTGCGTAGCCCCAGATGATCAGCAGCAGGCCAATCAGGGAGGCGAGCGAGTAGAGGCCTTTAAACGCAGCTTCATCGAGGGACGCATGCAGTCGATTACGCAGCGGTTCGTTGACGATGGACAGCGAATGCACGCCGAGAAACAGAACCAGACCAACGATCAGTGTGGTCATTTGCCAAAACTCCCGGTTAGTTTGTTGATGGAATCGTTTTCCGCGGACGGACCATGGGTGTGAATTCAAAGACAGTATAGGAAACCGGGACAGAACATGCCTGAGCGTTTATCATCGGCGGCCTGGTTCACCGGATTGAAAAGGCGCCCATGAAGTTTCCCACGGTCACTGTTGTATTGGTATCCGCTGCCCTGCTGTTTGTTCTCTGGGAGCAGACCCGCGAACCGCCAGAGCCAATCGATGCCAGCCGCTTTATCAACCTGGCGGCCAATCCGGTGGAGCGCAGTGCGGCCGTCGATTGGGTTGTTTCGCAGATTCCCGAGCTATGCGCCGATGCGACCGGCCAGGGTGGAGGGTCAGAGCTTCACTCCCGCTGCGCCAGCGAGAGTGAAGCCCGCACATCAGGCTGTCGGCGAATGATCTATGACAGGTTTCCCGGTGTGATTGCCTCGCAGGCCGTGTTTCGGGACTTGTCCATAACGATGATGAACTGCCTGGTTCCCCGGTCAGGGTTGATTGAATAGCCAGTGCTGGTAGCGCCGTGGCGGTTCCCTGAGGGTGTTTCAGCATTCCGATATGACCTGGGTAACCGTGCACTCCGGGTGGCCGAAGGAATCGTACTCCACGTAGCAGCCCTGGCCCGGGTTGGACGCTGAAGGCAGGGAGAACCCCACACGGGTGTACCGGTTGTCGACAGAGGTTTGCAGGGAGGAATCGCTGGCGTGGACCGAGATGTAGTCCAGCATCGTGAGCGAATCCTCGGCTTCAGCCTGGCTTTCCGGGCACAGGTTGCGCCAGTCAACTTCCGAGCGGCCTGCCTCGGTCTCGATGACATAGCCGGTCTGCCGGGTTCCTCCTGGGTTGCTCGCAGCGGGGGAGAGCCCCTGAGCATAGGCTTTGCTTCTCACAATGCCGATAGTGCTTTTCATGGTTCCAGCCAGTGAGTCGAGGGCGGCTAACCTGGCATCGGAGGAGAGCGAGGCGAAACGAGGCAGCGCAAATGCCGCAAGAACACCCAGGATCACAATAACGAGGGCCAGCTCAATCAGGGTAAAACCGTTTGAACGGTCGGTATGCTCTTGCTTTGAAGCCATCAATACAACTCGTCTGAATATTTTGATAAACCGGGCATTGTTTCATCAAGGCGGCGATGAGGGCATTTTTCCCGGCCTTCCGCAAGGATAAGTCGCCAATTATTTCTCCGCCCCTCAGTGCCTGAAAAGCCTTGGGTTTCTTTCAATGAGCGCATCTATCCAGCGTTCCAGGAATGGTCGTCCACCAGGGAACTTAAGATAACGCCAGCCCAGGAAGGATATAACCAGCGCACCCAGCGCATCAACAGCCAGATCCCACATCGTATCTGTCAGCCCCGACGGATCGCCCAGCATCCCCGGATTCACGGCCTACAAGCCGCTGCTTCCTGGATGCGCCTGGCTGGACCGGGCCGAAAGCGGCCATGGCGATGGCACGGGAGCAGGGGCTGGTCTAGTCTTGCATAAGCCGGGCGCCCGGGCGGCCCCGGTTCTTTCTGTGCAACCCAGATGAACAAGGACTCGCGGGGGACTGATGCTGGAAGCGTTTGAGGCTGGTTTCAAGGCGTGGATGTGGCCCGGATTCTCGGCGATCCTCGCGGTTGCCGCCACCTATGTCGTTTACCGGCTGGCGCTGGCGGTCTTTCGCCATTTCTCCGAGCCGGGAACGGTGCTGCGATTGTTTCTCGACGCCGCAGCCCGGGCGCTCGGCGTGGTCTTCTGTCTGCTGGTGCTGGCCGGGGCGCTGGAGGCGGCGCCAGCGGATTTGCCGTTGATGGCAGCCATGCAGCAAGTCACCACTTTATTGCTTGTTCTGGCGATCACCTGGGCGGCGGTTCGGCTGACTTCCGCGATTGGTGAGGTTATCGTGGCGCTGAACCCGGTGCTCGAGGGGCAGTGGAAGCGCGCCCGCAAGGTCGAAACCCAGACCCGGTTTCTGGTTCGCGCCCTGAATATCCTCATTGTCATTATCGGCTTGGGTGCGGCCCTGATGACCTTTGAGTCCGTCCAGCACATGGGTGCCAGCCTGCTCGCATCGGCGGGGGTCGGCGGCCTGATTCTGGGTTTCGCCGCCCGCCCCGTGCTGAGCAATTTGCTGGCGGGGATGCAGATTGCGCTCACCCAGCCCTTCCGGATAGATGATGTACTGAACGTTCAGGGGGAGTGGTGCTGGGTGGAAGAGGTGACGTCCACCTATGTGGTTTTGAGGGTCTGGGACCTTCGCCGACTGGTTATTCCACTGCAGTGGTTTATCGAGAATCCGTTCCAGAACTGGTCCAGAAATACCGCGGATCTGCTGGGAACCGTATTTATCTGGGTGGACTACACCATGCCGGTGAAGGCGCTTCGGCAGGAG
Organism: Halomonas sp.; assembly: GCA_002707215.1. Taxonomy (GTDB): domain Bacteria; phylum Pseudomonadota; class Gammaproteobacteria; order Pseudomonadales; family Oleiphilaceae; genus Marinobacter. Next base: position 744 of record PAKW01000088.1, on the reverse strand, counting down.
TTCAACCGGTTGCTGGCTCAGTCGGGACTCTGGGATGGTAAGGTGGCTACAGTGCAGGTGACCGATGCCAGCGACCAGGCCATGCAGGTGCGGTTCCTGATGAGCGCTTCGGATTCAAGCCGGAACTGGGACCTCAGATGTGCGGTTCGTGAGGGGCTGGTAACCTTCATCCAGGAAAACTACCCGGCCCAGTTACCGCGCCTGAGGGCCCGGATGGTTGAAAGCTGACGGTTCCTGCCGATACGCCAACTCGTTCAGCAATCACTGAACTTTTGTTAAAGGATACTGGGTCTGGCTGTGGGTGCCGGTCTGGGACTGGCCTGTTTTTTTGAGTTTTTGGTGTTATCCGATGAGGTGAGGGGGTGTGGTAGAATAACCGTCATTCATTCAGGTGGCCTCATGAGCGACTTACTCGATCCGACCAACGATTACGTTTTCAAGCGTTTGTTTGCAGAAGCCCCGGATCTGTTGGTGAACCTGATTAATGATCTGCGCCCTGATCTTCCGGATATTATGTCGGTTGATATTCTGAACCCGAATATCGAAGCCAGTGAACTGACTGGCAAATACATTATCCTGGATGTCCTGGCTCGGGATGGGGAAGGCCACTGCTATAATGTCGAGATACAGGTTCGCAGGTACGGTGCTTGGCATAAGCGCGGTTCGAGATGCGTGACGAAACCCAGCCGGACATATCGCTGGGGAACATTTTGCAGATGAACCTGATCGAACTGAACAAGGCAG
>PAKW01000087.1 GCA_002707215.1 Halomonas sp. | reverse complement strand
TTCCGCTGCGGTGCCGTCCGGGTAGATGGTGGTCATCAGGTTCAGGCGCGCCATGGAAGCAACAGCAGGTGCAGTCAGGTACAGCAGGGCGATGAAGACCAGGGCCCAGCCGGCAGACCAGCGTGCGTCAGCAACCTTCGGTACGGTGAAGAAGCGGATGATGACATGGGGCAGGCCAGCTGTACCGATCATCAGCGACAGGGTAAACAGAACCATGTTCAGTTTGTTGTCGATGTCGGCGGTGTATTCGTTGAAGCCGAGGTCGGTGATGACCTGGTTCAGTTTGTCGAGGATCGGCATGCCCGAATCCACGTGAGTCGAGAACAGACCCAGCGGCGGAATCGGGTTACCAGTCAGTTGCATGGAGATGAACACGGCGGGAATGGTGTAGGCGATGATCAGTACGCAGTACTGGGCAACCTGGGTATAGGTGATGCCCTTCATGCCACCCATAACGGCGTAGATGAATACCACGACGGCGGCAATGATCAGGCCTAGAGTAGCGTCCACTTCCAGGAAGCGGGAGAAGGCAACACCGGCACCGGCCATCTGGCCGATTACGTAGGTCACGGACGCGACGATCAGGCAGATAACTGCCACCAGTCGGGCATTCTTGCTGTAGAAGCGATCACCGATGAACTCGGGTACGGTGAACTTACCGAACTTGCGCAGGTACGGGGCCAGCAGCATCGCGAGCAGAACGTAACCGCCGGTCCAGCCCATCAGGAAGGTGGAGTTGGCGTAACCACCGGCGGCAATCAGGCCCGCCATGGAAATGAAGGATGCCGCTGACATCCAGTCGGCACCGATCGCCATACCATTGGTAATCGGGTGAACGCCGCCGCCGGCAACGTAGAAGTCCTTGGTGCTACCGGCTTTCGCCCAGATGGCGATCAGGATATAGAGGAGGAACGAGCCCCCTACGAAAATGATATTGATGGCAAATTGGCTCATTCGTCCTTACTCCTCGTGCACGCCGAATTGTTCGTCGATCTTGTTCATGCGCCAGGCGTAGAAGAAGATCAGAGCGATAAACGTAAGGATGGAGCCTTGCTGGGCGAACCAGAAGCCCAGGTCGGTACCACCAATCGGAATGCCCGCGAGCATTGGACGAAGCAGGATTGCAAAGCCATAAGATACCAGGGCCCAGATAATCAGACTCCCGAATATCAGGCGCAGATTCGCCTTCCAGTACTTTTCAGCGTCGTAGCTATGACCAACTGACATAGGATCACTCCTGTTTTGTTGTTGTGGAGGTTGAGTGGGTTTTTGGTGAGGCACTTGGGTTAGAGAATTTATTATTCATATAAGTACTTCTCCGACTGGTTGTCCCTACTGACTTTACTGGTCAAGCGATTTATAGATATTGGCAAAAGGTCTAATTCTCAGTCATTTGCCGAATGATTGTTCGAATTCTGCTCACTCATTCGTACTTGGAATTAAAAACGATGCATGCTTTGCAGTCGTCGGTGATAATGAAGCTTGTCGTGGAGTCCCTTGAGGGTTTTTACCCCTTCCTTCCGGGCCTTGTTCAGGGCCACCAGAGTCAGCTCCGCGGTCGCCAGGGCATCGGACGCGGCATGGTGCCTTTCGGTAACCTCCAGGCCGAAATAGTCCGCCCAGTGATCAAGGCCCTTGCCACCCGTCCTGGCATTCGGAAAAAAGGCTGGCATCAGGTCTGCAACGTCCATCCAGGCGTGGCTTAGCGTGTAGCCAATCTGGGCCCGTAGGGTTCTCTCCAGGAATTTCTGGTCGAATGCCGAGTTATAGGCCAGTATGGGATCGCCGTTCATCCATTCCAGCAGGTAAAGCAGTGCATCTTCGGTTTCCTGGCCCTGGGTAAGGGCTTCGGGGCCAATTCCGTGGATGAGTACGGTTTCCCGTATATCCAGTTCCGGTCGCCTCAGAATCAGATCAAACTGGTCACTGAGGTGGATAATGCCGCCCCGGATGGCAACAGCGCCGATTGCGATGACCTCATCTTTCGCAGCATTCAGCCCCGTGGTTTCCAGATCGAGTACAATCAGGCGGCAATCGGAGAGCAGTTGCTCCCCCGGTGATTTGGGATGGGGCAGATTGTCCGGGTCGTGGCTGCCAATCTTTCCGCCCCAGCGCTGCTCTATCCACTGTTTGATCTGTTCCAGCATGACGTGTTGCCTGACGGTCAGAGTTGGTAGGTCACTTCGAGTTTCTGTTGCAACCGCTGAGCCTGTCTGAAAGACTCCCGGAGGATGCGCCGATCCAATGGGTTCAGGTCGTCCGGATCAATGTAGTTGGTCAGTTCCTCGCCCCTTCCGAGCATTTCCTGGTGGGCTCGCATCCGGATGGCCTGGATCAGGCTATAGCTTTCCTTCCAGGCATTGGCGTCCTTCGGATCGAAGACACCTTTTGTTGCCAGCTCATCCATTCGCTCCAGGGTGTTTGCCGTTTCGACCCCGTTGGCTAATGCAAAGACCCTGATCGCTTCGACGAACGGCGCAAGGCCCTGGCGTTTGAGGTCAAGCGCACGCTTTTTGCCTTCAGAGACATAGCGGAAATTCCGGAACATGGTCAGCGGCGGCTTCCGTCGAAAGGCATTGCCCGCCAGCATCTTCTGGAACAGGGCGTTTTTCCGGATACGGGACAACACTTTGTCCAGCAGATCATGCAACGGCTCGGCGGGGCCAAACACCGCTCTCATATCGAGGAAAATCGAGGAGTACACCAGGTTCTGGGGTGTCGAGGCATCAATAAACCGGATAAACCAGTCGTCCCATTCCCTGTCACTGAGGCACAGCTTCGGGTTGCTGGCCATGATGTTGCCTTTGCACAGGGTAAAGCCGCACTCCGCCAGCTCCTGGTTGACGGTCTGGGCAAAGGGCAGCAGTTTTTCCCGAACCTGTTCGTCGGTCATGCCTTCCGGAGTCTGGAACAGGATGCCGTTATCCTGGTCTGTCAGCAGTGTCTGTTCCTGGCGCCCTTCGCTGCCAAAGGTCAGCCAGGTAAAGGGAATGCCCGGGTCGTTTTTCTTGATGTTCAATTCCAGTACCCGTCGAACGGTTACGTCGTTCAGGGTTGTGATGATCTTGACCACCTGCCCGGAATCGGCACCGTGGGCCAGCATGGCATCGACCAGACGGGACACGTCTGATCGCAGGCTGACCAGTGTCCGCAAGTGGGTGGCAGTGCCTATGGTGCGGGCAAGGTTGACCAGGTCCACCCGCTGAAGGGCGAAAAGATCCCGCTCCGACACTACGCCAATAAGTTTGTTTTCATCATCGACCACGCACAAATGGGCAAAATGGTGTTCCGCCATCAGCATGGCGGCCTCAAAGGCATCCGCATGGGGGGGCAGGCAGCAGGGCTCTTTTGTCATGACTTGCCGAATGGGCGTGTCCAGAGGGCCCTTTTCCTCGGCGATCATGGTACGAAGATCCCGCAGCGTAAAAATGCCGGTTGGGCAGCGGTTGTCGTCGGTAACGATAATACTGCCGACGTTGTTTTCGTGCATGCGTGCCACCGCTTTTCGTACCGGAAGATCCGGGGAGCAGACAATCGGATTGCGCAGGGCATAGCGCTCAAGAGGCGTGTCCAGGGACGTGCTGGAACCCATGGAGGCCATAGCGCCGGACTGGATGCGCTGGTTTACCTGATCAAGCAGGCTGCTGACACCGCGAAGGCAGAAATCCCGGAAAGGCTCACTTTCGGAAAACAGGGTAATGAAGGCATCCTGTCCGATGCTGAGGCAGAAGGTGTCTCCAGACGCGCGGTGCAGGGTTCTGGTTGGCCGTTCGCCAATGATGGCCGCCAGTGGAAAGCATTCGCCCTGGCTGATCTCAAAGGTGGTTTCCATCCGGCCTTCCTTTTCATTGTGCCGCTCGCCGCGAATTCGTCCCTGCTTGACCACGTAGAACCTTTTTACGACGCCCTGATCCGGAGACAGAACGGCGTCGCCGTCTGCATGGAATTGCAGGGATGCGTGTTCGGCAAAATGTGCGAGGTGCCTGTCATCCATGCTGGAGAACGGTGCATGTTCCCGCAGAAAGGTCATAATCGCGCGGATGTTCTGGGGGAGGTTGGTTTCCGTGTTTGCTACGGCCATGTCCGTATCCACTCGCCTGTTATTATTTTCCTAAAGAAGTGTAGTTCAGTGAGTAAGGCCACCGCCCTACGATTTTCGTCGCAAGCTGACTGACGCAAGTCAGTTTTCTTTAAGGGAAGGGGGGCGGGTGGTAAAGTTCCTGTCGAACCAGGTCATTAATTGCAATGTTATGACTACCAAAGACGAACGCCTCAGTTTTCTTGAGGAAATGAAAGATGTCCGGCGCATCCGAAAGCCCAACCGCGCCGAGGTATCGACACCCCGTGAACTGACGCCAGGTCATCTTGAGCGACAGCGTGCCGCCGTGGAAAGTCCGGTCAGGGACAAAAACCCCCTGACCTCGGACATGGTCGAACCTCTCACAGCCCACGACGTTCTGAGCTGGCGGCGTCCGGGCTTGCAACACGGTGTGTTTCGCAAGCTACGGCTGGGGCAATACCCTATTGAAGCCCGGCTGGATTTACATCGGATGACGGTGGAACAGGCCCGGAGAGAAGTGTTTGCATTTGTCGGTGATTGCGTCCGTTATGGTTTGCGCTCTGTGATTATTCTCCATGGCAAGGGGGAGCGCAATCCTGATGGCGTTGCACAATTGAAAAGTTACCTTGCCAAGTGGTTGCCCGAGCTGGCTGATGTCATGGCCTTCCATTCGGCCCAAAAACACCATGGTGGAACCGGAGCGGTTTATGTCATGGTGCGAAAAAGTGAACGGGACAAACAGCACAATCGTGAAGTTCACGGAAGCCGTTAATGGCTCCCGCTTCCGATGTCTTCAAATCGGGTCGTTCAGACGGCCAAACGGAGGTTATTGTCGTGAAAAAAGCAATGTTGGTTGTATTTACAGTGCTGGCGCTGGCTGGCTGCAAGGATCGCGTAATCTGGAACGATAACGGCAAGATGGAAGAGGCTACCAAGGATCGGGAAGTCTGGGACTCCAATGGCCAGATGGAAACCGGAGAGCGCAAGATCTGGGTTAACAAGGATGGAAAGGAGGTTGTCAAGTAAAGCCGGATGAACCCCAGCACAAAGAAGAACGACCAATCCGGCACACAGGGCCGGAATGTCTACAGGAGAGAGCGGTAATGGCATTGAGGCTGACAGTCAACGGCGTGCAGCATTCGCTGGATGTGGAGGGAGATACACCCCTGTTGTGGGTAATCCGTGACGAGCTGGGGCTGAAAGGTACCAAGTTCGGTTGCGGAGCCGGACTTTGTGGCGCCTGCACGGTGCATCTGAACGGCCAGCCTGTGCGGTCCTGCTCGACGCCGGTTGAAATGGCGGCCGGTGGCCAGGTGCAGACCATCGAGGGGCTCGGTGGTGGCGATCAGCTCCATGCCCTGCAGCAGGCCTGGATTGAGCAGGGCGTTCCGCAATGCGGTTACTGCCAGTCGGGCCAGATTATGAGTGCGGCACACCTGCTGGCCAGCAACCCGGCTCCCTCACGGGATGATATTGTCGCCGCCATGACAGGTAACCTCTGCCGTTGCGGAACCTACTCCCGGATTCTTGCGGCGGTGGAATCCGTCGCCGCCGGTTCATCCAACAGTCAGGAGGTGTGACATGGCGATGAAGCGACGGGATTTTCTCAAGGTCAGCGTTGGCGCCTCCGGCGGTCTGGTGGTTTCTCTGGCTTTGCCGGGCTGTGCCGGAATCCAGACTGGTTATCAGCCGGAAACCGGTGAATGGCGGCCGGATGCCTGGCTGGAGCTGACCCCAAACGATGAGGTGTTCTTCACCCTGGCCCGGGTCGAGATGGGGCAGGGCACCTACACCGGGCTGACAACCCTGATCGCAGAGGAGCTGGAAATAAAGCCGGAGAGGATTACGCCCCGCTTCGCTCCGGTTGCGCCTGAGTACCGTAACCCCCTCTACAAATTGCAGCTCACCGGGGGCAGCACCAGTGTGGCAACCAGTTGGGAACCTCTGCGAATGGCGGGGGCCGAAGCCCGGCTGATGCTGGTAATGGCTGCGGCCCGGGTCTGGAACCTGGAGGCTGCCGAATGTCATGCCAGCGAAGGTCGGGTTTTACACCCGAACGGTATTGATTCCATGGCCTACGGCAAGCTGGTGGAGCTGGCTGCAAAAGAGGTGGTGCGCGGTGACATTGCCCTGAAGCCCCGCGAGCAATGGAAATACATTGGTAAGCAGCAGGGCCGGCTGGATGCCAGGGCCAAGTCCACCGGTACGGCTGTATACGGTATCGATGTGGAACTGCCGGACATGGTCTACGGGGTGATCGCCAGATCGCCCCGGCACGGAGGTCGTGTGGCGGGCTTTAATGGCGATGAAGTCCGGGCCATGACCGGCGTGCTTGAGGTTTTTGAAACCGAGCGCGGTGTCGCCGTGGTTGCCGACAAGTACTGGCGCGCCCGGAAGGCCCAGGAGGCGCTGAACGTCGGATGGGACTTTTCGGAGGCTTTGTCCGTATCCACAGATGATGTCTTTGAGTCTTATCGTACTGCGGCGGATGAAGATCCTGGCGAGTCCGAGCGCAGCGAAGGCAGCTTCGAGCGTGCGGTCGAGGGGGCAGAGCGGGTTCTGGAGGCAGAGTATGTCCAGCCGTACCTCGCCCACGCTACCCTCGAGCCGATGAACGCAACTGCCTGGTACCGGGGCGACCGGATGGAAGTCTGGGCGCCGACCCAGGCCCCGGACCTTGGCCGGATTGCGGTTGCCAGAGTGACGGATCTCGGGCCGGATGACGTCACCATCAACACCACCTTCCTCGGCGGTGGTTTTGGCCGCCGACTGACTCAGGATTACATCGAGGAAGCGGCTGCCGTGGCGTATCGGCTCAGGCGGCCGGTCAAGGTGATCTGGTCCCGGGAAGAGGATACCCGGCACGACCTGTATCGTCCGGCCATGCTGCACCGGATGAGAGCCAGCCTGTCTGGCGGAGAGCTCACCGGCTGGCACCACCAGATTGTGGGTCCGCAGATTCTTGACTGGTATGTGCGTAATGCGGCGCCGGCCCAGTATCCCTGGGCGCCGAGGTTCATGTACGACACCCTGGGCAAGGTGGGGCTGATGGCCGAGGGCATTGCCACACCCAAGGATATGTCCGCCATTGAGGGGGGCATCGAGTACCCTTATCAGGTGGATAACATTGATATCCGCCACACCCACACGGACCCTGGCGTACCCGTAACCTGGTGGCGATCAGTGGGCTATTCCCACAACGGTTTCGCCGTTGAAACCTTCATGGATGAACTTGCCCACGAATCCGGGGAGGACCCTTATCAGTTCCGTCGCCGGCTGGTGTCCTCGGAGCCAAGGCATCTGGAAGTGCTTGATCGGGCTGCGCACCTTGCGAACTGGACCGCGCCTGCGCCACAAGGCCGTGCCCGGGGCATTGCCCTGTTCCGGAGCTTCGGCACCTACGTTGCGCAGGTGGTAGAGGCCGGAATCGAGAACGGTGCGATTCGGGTTTACAAGGTGGCCTGCGCGGTAGACTGCGGCCAGGTGGTTAACCCCCGCATCGTGGAAGACCAGATTGAAGGCGGTATCCTGTTCGGACTGACCGCCGCGCTCTATGGCGAAATCACCCTGGAGAGTGGGCGGGTCCAGCAAAGTAATTTTCACGATTACCAGTTGATGCGACAGTACGAACGCCCGGACGTGCTGGTGGCTATTGTGGACAGCACTGAAGCGCCAACCGGTGTCGGCGAGCCGGGTGTGCCGCCGGTGATTCCGGCGCTTGGCAATGCCCTGTTTGCCCTGACCGGTAAGCGCCAGCGCAGCCTGCCACTGACAGCGGATGCCTGATATGGAGGTTTCCCGGTCGTCTCTGGCTGCCGGCCATCAATCCGTGATTCTCGACATCGCGGGCTGGCTGGAGCAGGGCCAGAGGGCCTGGCTGTGCACCATTGTGGAAACCTGGGGCTCTTCACCCCGGCCGGTGGGCTCCTGGCTGGCCATTGGCGAATCCGGCCAGTGGAGCGGTTCGGTATCCGGCGGATGCCTGGAAGAGGATCTGCTCAGGCGCACGGTCGGGAGTGGCCCGGATCAACCGGTCCTGATCGACTATGGCATTACCGATGACGACCGTGACCAGTTCCAGTTGCCCTGCGGCGGTCGAATCCGGCTTCTTGTCGAGCCCCTGTACCGTGAGGCGGGATTTGACCACGTCCGCGCGTTGGCGGAGGCGTTGAGCAATCGTGAACCGGTTGCCCGGCGGGTTCCGCTTCGGGGCGCGCCGACCCTCGAGTACCGGCGATCCCATGACCGTTCTTCGGTGGCCTTTGACGGTGAGCAACTGGTGCACGCGCTGCAGCCTGAGTGCCGGCTGTTGCTGATTGGCGCAGGGGAGGTGGCCCGGTACGTGTCCGGGTTTGCCGCAGCGGCGAATTTCTCCGTGACTCTGTGTGAACCCCGGGAGGCCTTTGCGGACGGATGGGGATACCCACATATTCCGCTGGACCGTCGCCTGCCTGATGACTTGGTGGCGGAAGGGTTTAACGATGCGTTTTCCGGCGTTCTGGCCCTGGCCCATGACCCCCGGATTGACGATATGGGGCTGCTGGCGGCGTTGCAGTCCAATGCGTTCTACGTCGGTGCCATGGGCTCCCGAAAGACCTCGCAAGCACGGCGTGAACGATTGAGTTCGCTGGGCCTGGAAGACGCGGTACTCGACCGCTTGCGAGCCCCCATTGGTGTCGATATTCCCAGCAAGACGCCTGCGGAAATTGCAATCTCCGTGGTCGCGGACCTGATCCTGGCCCGACACCATTTGCGGGCCGCCCCTCCATCCCTATAATGTCGGCCAGTGAACGTGTCAAAGACGTCTGAACCCCGGGAGAGAATACGTGTTTGAGGTAACCCGATACGCCAAGGCGGCCGACTCGATTGTCGAAGCCGGTCACTTCCTTTACCAGCGAGGCTGGTCGCCGGCGACCAGCAGCAATTACTCTGCGCGCATTGACGGGGAGCATATTGCCATAACCGTATCTGGTCGCCACAAGGGGCAACTGGGCGCTGGTGATGTTATGGTGGTGGATCTGGCCGGCCGTCCGGTTCAGGGCAACTGCCGATCTTCGGCCGAAACCCGGTTGCACACCATACTGTACGACGTCTTCCCGGATGTCGGCGCGGTGCTTCATACCCACTCGGTCAAGGCGACAGTCCTGAGCCGGCTGCTGACACCCGGGCAGCCGCTGGAGCTGGAAGGCTATGAGCTCCAGAAAGCCTTTGCCGGTGTTGAAACCCACGAATCGGTATTAACCATTCCGGTCTTCGACAACACCCAGGATATTGGCGCTCTGGCGCAGGAGACCGGGGACTGGTTCCGGGGCCACCCGGATCAGCCTGGTTACCTGATTCGGGGCCATGGCCTCTACACCTGGGGCAACACCATGGCCGACTGCCTGCGCCATGTCGAGGCTTTTGAATTCCTGTTTGAATGTGAACTTGAAACCATGAGGATGCGCCCATGACGACCCTGAGTATTTTTGACCAAGACCAGCCAGAGAGGGCCCGCACATTCACCGAAAACCCCGCCGAGATCCGCGAACTGCTCGCCAGCCATGGTGTTCGCTTTGAACAGTGGCCCACCCGGGATCTGCCGGCGGGCGCGTCCCATGAGGAGATCCTGGAAGCCTATGGCGATGAAGTAGCGAAGCTGCAGGCGGAATGCGGGTTCCAGGCTGCCGATGTGGTGAGCCTGAACCCGGACAATCCCCAGAAAGAGGCGTTCCGGAAAAAGTTTCTGGATGAGCACACCCACAGAGAGGATGAGGTTCGCTTTTTCGTGCGGGGGCAGGGTCTGTTCTACCTGCATTTCGGCAACCAAGTGTTCGCCGTGCTGTGCCGGAAGAATGACCTGATCAGCGTGCCGGATGGCACGCGGCACTGGTTCGATATGGGGCCTGAGCCGGAATTCACCTGCATTCGCCTGTTCACCAACCCCGAAGGATGGGCTGCCGATTTCACCGGTGAGGACATCGCCGCCCGGTTGCCGCGCTACGAAGCGCTGGCAGGAGCGGCGGGGTGATCCGGGTCCAACTGACGGACATTGAAGGGACCACCACTTCCATCTCGTTTGTCCACGATGTCCTGTTTCCCTATGCCAGTGAACATCTTCCGGAGTTTGTCCGTGACCAGCACCAGGACAATCTCGCGGTCTCTGAGCAATTGGACGCCGTTGCTGAGGTGTCGGGTGTTGCCCGGGAAGATGTTGAAGGCCTGATCGGGGTGCTGCAGACCTGGATCCGCGAAGACCGCAAGGAAACGTCCCTCAAGGCGCTTCAGGGCATGGTCTGGGAGCAGGGATACCAGCAGGGAGAGCTTAAGGGCCACATCTATGCCGACGCCGCCGAGTACCTGCAGCGCTGGCATGATCGGGGCCTGCGTTTGTTCGTATACTCCTCTGGGTCGGTCAAGGCCCAGAAGCTGATTTTCGGCTTCACCACGGAGGGTGACTTCACGCCGTTCTTCTCCGGCTATTTCGATACCCGTATCGGCGGCAAAAAAGAGGCGGATTCCTACCGCAATATCCTGTCGGAGTTGGGCGTTGAGGCGGGCACGGTGTTGTTCCTGTCCGATGTTGAGGCCGAGCTTGAGGCAGCCGAACACGCAGGTATGCAAACCGCCTGGCTTGTTCGCGAGGGAGACCTGCCGGAAACCGAACGTTTTGTGGCCCGTGATTTTGCGGAGGTCGATACCCTGCTGCAAAAGCGGTAAAGCCACAGCTCTGTCACGTCACCGCAGGAGGACGGACCGGATGCCCGGAATCGGATTTTTCAGAATCGTCACTCCGGTTCTTGCGTTACTTCTTGCAGGTTGCAATCCCTTCACAGATGCCCGCCCCATGATGGATGAATACGTGGAGCGGGTCGCCCGCGTCCTGGAAACCGACCCTCAATTTTCTGACATCGAGTCTGCGAGCCAGCTCCCCCGTCGTCGGAACCGTGTGCTGACTATGCCCGAGCTGAACATGGGGGTGCTGGATTTTCTTTCTCTTTACGGCTGTGAGCTGCAGTATGTTGTGGGTGAGAAAAACTCCGTGATGGGGCGGGTGATGCAGCCCCTGAACCGCCTGCGTTATGAAGTCCGGTTTATCGAGGCGGCCAGGGACTGCCTGCCAGATATAGAGGATGAGGAATTTTCGGAAGAGCTTACCGAGGCCATCGATAGCAAACTCGAATCATTGCCCATTGCGATCTGGAACGCTACCTGGGGTGTCGAAGAAATTGAAAAGCTGTTCACCCTTGCCAAGGGGTATTATCCGGTATCGGCGGAAGGCAACCCGGTTTCGGATCTGGCCCTTGATATCGACAGCCTGAACGCAGCGGTTGCCAGGTTGCGCGCAGAGGACCTGGCCGTTTCCCTGGATTTTGCCGGCGATGTTCATCAGCGCTGGCAGGCGGAATACCGCGCCGGCCAGTTGATCAACAGCGCGCTCCTGCTGACCGCACGACTGCGGGACGGAACCAGACTACTAAAGCAGAGAACCGAGGGCCAACCCCTGTGCCTTAACGGCAAGCCCAATAATCAATCGGATATCGTGCGAAATATGTTTTTCAGTGTGTACATCGAAAAGATCCAGCCGTACATGAGTGCGGTCAGGCAGGGGCGGACAGCGCTCATTGAGCCGTTTGAGCGGCTGGCCGAGCTTCAGGCGGATACCATGCCGGAGAGTTTCACTGGCTGGTATGAGCGGCACCTTTCGCAGGATGCCAGGAACAGCCTCTGGCGGGAGCTTGACGTAGCCATGATGGACCACACCCGAGCCTGGCAGGAATTGCTCGGCCAGTGCGGTTTGCGCCCCGGCGCCAAGATCCAAGTATTGAAAAGTGTGTTTCAGTTCGTCACCGGCCTGTTCACTTTAAGGTGAATCATGGCGGCAGTGAACAGCAGGAAGGTCAATATCGTCAGAATGACCGGTCCGGGGGCGCCTTCACTGAGCCACGCCGAAACGACCGCCTGGGTGAAATAGAAAATCACCACGAATGCCATCCAGATATAGCCCCGGTTGTTGGCCCGGAATACCGGTACAGCGAAGGCCAGCAGCGGAACCAGCTTCACCGACAGCATCAGTGGAATCGACACGCCCTCCACTGGCGCCGGATAGAAGGTGGTAATCAATAGCGTGACCAGCACGCCGATGTAAAGAGCCATGGTTGCCCGGGCAGTGTGACGGGCCTTGGGGTTGTTCAGCATAGTGTGTTTCCGGCATAGAGAAGTGGTTGAGAAGTTACAGATCACGGGGGCGCAGATTCGGCGCGTCCAGAATATCCTTCAGCTCCTGCTCTGTCGGTGGTGTTTCCAGGTAGCGTATAATCTCCGGCTCAATCCCTCGTTCGGTAACCAGTTCAAGGGCTTGGCGGGATTTCGAGCAGCGCGGGTTGTGGAAAATCCGGGTGGGCTCTGTCATCTTCGTGCCTGATTGTCTGAATGGGTATCACGATTTCTGTGGCCGGTAGTCTAACAGGAGGTTTTCCAGTGCAGTACCCTGATTCTTTGCGTGTTCGCCCGCGGCTTGCCTCTGCCGGCCTTTTGCTGGTGACTATAGCCCTGGCGGGCTGCCAGAAAATTGAGCTGGAGCGGGCTGGCGGTACAAAGCTGAACTGGGACGCCTTGCGTGGCCAGTGGGTGCTGGTGAACTACTGGGCGGAATGGTGCAAGCCATGTCTGGAAGAAATTCCCGAGTTAAACGAGCTGAACAAAGCGCCTGATATCACCGTCCTTGGCGTTAACTTTGATGGTATACAGGGCGAGGCGCTGGTGGCGCTGGGTGGCCGGATGGGCATCGATTTCACCCTGCTTGCGGACGATCCGGGCCCGGGGTTTGGCTGGAAGTTACCCCTGGCCCTGCCGGCTACATTTATCGTTAACCCGGACGGCGATCTGGTTGAAACCCGTTTTGGCCCGCAGACGGAAGAAGACATCCGGGCGCTGATTGGCGGCTGAGGCCGTTGCCCTAACCGAATTTTACAGCAGGAATAACCTGACGTTATGCCGCAGACTTTTGTACATCTCCGTGTCCATTCCGAGTACTCCATGGTGGATGGCCTGGTACGGGTCAAGCCGCTGGTCAACCGTGTTGCCGCGCTGGGAATGCCCGCGGTAGGACTGACCGAACAGTCCAACATGTGCTCGCTGGTGCGCTTCTACAAGGCAGCCATGGGGGCGGGGGTAAAGCCGATTATCGGCGCCGATATCTGGCTTGAAAACCCGGATGAGCCCGAGAATCCGTTCCGGGTGACATTGCTGGCCCGGGATAACGACGGCTACCTGAATCTCACCGAGATCATTTCCCTGGGTTACACCGAAGGCCAGCACTTCGGAAAACCGATCATACTGCGCAAATGGCTTGAGGCTCGTCCGAAAGGCCTGATTGCGCTCTCCGGCAGCAAAATGGGGGATGTCGGTAAGGCGCTTCTGGCAGACAAGCCAGAGCTGGCCCGTGAGCGGGCCCGTTACTGG
>PAKW01000086.1 GCA_002707215.1 Halomonas sp. | reverse complement strand
TACCCTTGCCTTCATCACCCCATTGGGTGCCCAGCACAACAACGTTTTTACCCATGATTCTCTCTCAATGCGGCTGCCCCGCAGGACAGGCGTTTCGCAAGTTTACCTGTAAGTGAAGTCACCGAAGCCCGGGGGCATCAGCCCAGCGCCTCTACGGCCCACCGGCCGCCCTGTTTAACCAGTTTCCGGTCACAACCTCTGGCGGCCGGATCCACACCGTTATCCTCGGGCAAGGCACGGACAACGGTTTCTGTCATTCTCAGGCCGGAAATCACCCGGTCCAATGCAGGGTCATCATCCGCCGGCGCCCAGACCGCGCCAGCTTTCCGTACCCGCCGCTCACCCAGGGAAACCAGTGCGCGGATATCGAGGCTGAACCCCGTCGCGGGCCGCGCCCGACCAAAATCACTGCCAATGGCGTCGTAGCGCCCGCCCTTGGCGACCGAGTCGCCATGGCCGGGAACGTAAGCCGCGAACACAAGGCCGGTGTGGTAGTTGTAGCCACGCAACTCGCAGAAGTCGAAGCCGAAACTGACTTCCGGGTAGTCCCGGCCCAGCAGGTCCGACACACGGCCCAACTGATCCAGTGCCGCATCCAGATTGTCGGATGCACCTTGCAGGACACGGCGCGCCCCGGCCAGCGCTTCCGGGCCGCCACTGACACGGGCGAGCTCGCGCAGACGAGCACCGGCAGAGCCTGAGGCGCATTCGCCCAACAACCCGTCGAGCTCGGGCACCGACTTGCGAGCCATGGCATCAAAGATCGCAGCTTCGGTGTCGCGGTCAACATCCGCTTCGCCGATCAGGCTCTCGTAAATCGACACGTGCGCCAGATCCAGGTGAATACGCGGCAGCCCGGCAACCCGAAGGGTTTCCAGCATCAGGCTGATCACTTCCATATCCGCAGCTTCGGAGGCACTGCCAAAGAGCTCGCAGCCTGCCTGTATCGGCGTCCGTCCAGTCAGCATGTGGCGCGGGCGGGTATGCAGCACATGGCCTGCGTAGCAAAGGCGGGTTATGCCATCCTGGCCCAGGGTATGGGCATCGATACGGGCTGCCTGGGGCGTCATATCCGCCCGAACACCCATCATCCGCCCTGTCAGCTGATCGGTCAGCTTGAAGGTTTGCAGTTCCAGGTCGTGTCCGGTTCCGGTAAACAGGGATTCGAGGTATTCAATAAGCGGCGGGATTACCAGCTGATAACCCCAACGCTGGCAGGTATCCATTACATCCCGGCGAAGGGATTCGATCCGTCCGGCCAGCGGAGGCAGAATATCCTCTACCCCGTCCGGCAGTAACCAGCGATCAGATACTGTCATGAGATTCCGTTGTCCGTTATATCCGCACCGGCGCATTTGGCTGGGGGATCACACAGAATTTAAGGCGATACTCGGGCAGAAAACCCGACACAAAACCGCCAGAATTTTACACGGTTGGCAGGCACAAAAAAACCGGAATACGCCCGTATTCCGGTTTTTTTCAACACTCAGGCGGGTATCACTTCGCGCCCTGGGAGTCCTTAATGTACTTCATGAAATCGCCTTCGGAGTCGATCACCAGGATGTCGTCCTTGCTGGAGAACGCATTCTGGTATGCGGAAAGACTCCGATAGAAGCTGAAGAACTCACGGTCCTGGCTGTAGGCATCGGCGTAAATCTGCGCAGCCTCACCATCGCCCTGACCGCGAAGCTGCTCGGACTTGGAGAAGGCTTCCGCCAGGACCACCGTGCGCTGACGATCAGCATCCGCCCGAATCCCCTCGGCGGCTTCGCGACCGCGGGAGCGATACTCCTGAGCCAGCTTTTCCCGCTCGGTGGCCATACGGCGATACACGTTCGTGCGGACCTGCTCAGGTAATTCAATGGCCTTTATACGGATATCCAGCACCCGGATACCGAACTCTTTGAGCGCCGTTTCGTTGACCAGGTCCTTGAGTGAGGCCATCACATCATCACGTTCACCTGAGACCACCTCACGCATGGTACGGACACCAAACTCATTACGAAGGCCGTTATCCACCCGCGATAACAACAGATTCTGGGCCCTGAACTCGTCGCCACCGGTAGCGCGGTAGTAGGTATCCACGTCGGTAATCTGCCAGGCAATATAGGAGTCCACGTCCAGTGGCTTTTTCTCAATGGTGAGATACTGACGCGCCGGCAGGTCCATGGTAAGAACCCGAACATCAAACTTCCGCACTTCATCAATAACGGGGACTTTAAAGTGAATCCCTGCAGGAACGTTGGTCTCGATCAGTTCACCGAAACGCAGCAGAACGCCACGATGGGTTTCCGGAATAATGTAAACACTGGACGATACCAACAACAGAATGATGAGGGTACCAGCAAGACCGATAATGCTTTTGGGTCCCATGATTATCTCCCCGTTCTCGTGTTGGTGGACTGGCGATTGCGCAGTTCGCGAAGCACCTGATCCGTCAGGGACTGGATATCAGACTGGCCGGCCAGACCGCCGGCATCTGCGCTCTCGTTCCGGCCCGCCGCCAGGCTGGCGCCGCCCTGACGGGTCAGACGATCCAGCGGCAGGTACATCATATTACCGGCGGACTTGGTATCAACCAGCACTTTGCTGGAGCTGGCAAGCACGCTCTCCATGGCCTGCAGATACATGCGTTCGCGAGTGACATCAGGCGCCTTCTCGTACACGGCCAGCAGATCCTTGTACCGGGCGGTCTCACCAACCGCGCGCTCAACCACCTGGGCTTTGTATGCCGCCGCCTCCTCAACCATGCGCTGGGCCTGGCCGCGGGCTTCCGGCACAACCTTGTTGCGGTAGGTCTCTGCTTCTTCCTTGAGTTGCTGCTCGTCTTCACGGGCACGCTGCACTTCCCGGAAAGCATCCTGAACCGGGCCAGGCGGCTGGGTGCTTTCCACGTTGACCCGCACAATCTCAAGGCCAGCGCCGTACTGCTTCAGGAAACTCTGGATTCGCTGCTCGACGTTTACCGCAAGTTCAACCCGACCCTCAGTCAATACCGCATCCAGAGTGGCGCCGCCTGCTTCATGCCGAAGCGCACTGTCGGTGGCAAAGGCCAGGGCCTGGTTGGAGTCACGGACATTGAGCACGTAGTCACGGGCATTGCTGACCCGATACTGCACCTGCAGATCCACGCTGACCAGGTTCTCATCCTGAGTCAGCATCTGGCCCGTCGACTCGGCGGTACGGACGTTGGTTACCCGCACCTTGGTGACATCATCAATCAACGGCACCTTAAAGCGCAGGCCCGGGCTCTCTGTCCGGTCGTATTCCCCGAAACGCAGAACAACGGCCCGCTCCTGCTCGTCCACTGTGTAGAACGACTGGAAGATGACATAGCCCACGACAACAATGGCCGCCAGGGCGAGGATAGCGCCAAAACCAGCGCCGCCTCCGCCGGTACTGCCATCACCGCTGCCGCCGGACTTGCCACCTTTGCCGCCCAACATCTTGTTGAGCTTGTCCAGCCCCTTCTTCAGTGCCTCATCGAGGTCTGGTGGACCCTGATCATTGCCGCGCCGACCACCACCGGTACCCCAGGGATCGTTGTCGTTACGGTTTCCACCCGGTTCATTCCAGGCCATAGTGCTCTCCATTACTGACTTATAAATAGAATGGCTGCAAATACTAGGGATTTATCTCCGCCCCGGCAATAGCCGTTCCGGTTTCAGGCATGGCCCAGCTCGAGCCTGACCGATTCTTCCTTCACTCCGGCCCGGCTCAGCAGCTGCAGCCAGTCCCGGTTCTGCAAACGAACTTCCAGCACCGTATCCCCCGTCTCGCGGTGCTCCTCGGTCAGCACCGACCCGGCCTCATGCAGCAACGCGCGCAGCTTGCCGTCGGCAGGCCCCAGCAAAACAAAATGATGCACAACGTCCTCTGCAAGTCTCTCCACAATGGCGTCGTAAAGACCGCCGAGCCCTTCCCCGGTCACCGCGGACACCCAGACCCGCACCGGAACACCGTCTTCATTGCGCTCGATTCTCGGCGTGAAGTCTTCCAGCAGGTCAATCTTGTTGAACACCTGCAGTACGGGAATCTCATCTGCCCCGATCTCGGCCAGCACCTCTTCGACCTGCTCCATATTCTCGTCACGCCGGCTGTCGTGACTGTCAATAATGTGCAGCAAAATTGTCGCCTGTGTCGTTTCTTCCAGAGTTGCCCGGAATGCTTCGACCAGCTTGTGGGGAAGGTGGCGGATGAAGCCCACCGTGTCCGCCATTACGACCGGCCCGATATCCGGAAGTTCCAGGCGCCGCAGCGTCGGGTCCAGCGTTGCAAACAACTGGTCTGCAGCGTAGACGGAGGAAGTGGTAATCCGGTTGAACAAGGTTGATTTACCTGCGTTGGTATAGCCAACCAGAGACACGGCTGGAATGTCCGCACGCTGGCGGGCCCGTCGACCCTGGCGCCGCTGCCGGCGAACCTTTTCAAGACGCTTGTGGATCGATTTTATCCGTTCCCGGAGCAGGCGACGGTCGGTTTCAAGTTGGGTTTCGCCAGGGCCCCGAAGGCCGATGCCACCCTTCTGCCGCTCCAGGTGAGTCCAGCCACGCACCAGACGCGTTGACATATGCTCAAGCTGTGCCAGCTCTACCTGTAGCTTACCCTCGTGGGTACGGGCGCGCTGGGCAAAGATGTCGAGGATCACACCGGTGCGATCAAGCACCCGGCACTTGAGTTCATGCTCGATGTTTCTTTCCTGACGCGGGCTCAGCGCATGATTGAACAATACGACATCGGCTTCACTGGTGGTCACGGCGTCACGGATTTCTTCCAGCTTTCCCTCGCCAACGAAAAATCTCGGGCTGGGTTGCTTGCGGGAACCGGTCACAACACCCACCGGCTCAACGCCGGCGGACATCACCAGTTCCCGGAACTCGCCAGGGTCTTCCGTGCCGTCATGGGCAGTAAAATCGATGTGGACGAGTATCGCGCGCTCACCGACATCAGGACGTTCAAACAATTGGCATCAACTCCGGAACAGTGAAACTGTCAATATCATAAAAACAAACACCCGCGGCCATCAGACCCCAGAAAAGGGTCTTCCGGAACGCGGGTGCAATACCGGGGAAACGGATGGATCAGTCTTCAGACTCGCCCTCTCCTCCCGGAGCCTGCTGCGGAATGCGAACATTGCGGGCAGGAACCACCGTGGAAATAGCGTGCTTGTAGACCATCTGGCTGACAGTGTTTTTCAGCAAAATCACGAACTGGTCGAAAGACTCGATCTGGCCCTGGAGTTTGATACCATTAACCAGAAAGATGGAAACCGGAATGCGCTCCTTGCGCAAGGCGTTAAGGTAAGGGTCTTGTAACGAATGCCCTTTTGACATGTGTTTTCTCCTGTTTTAGTGGGTGCAGATGCTTCAGCAGGTTCAGATCGTCATTGGTCAGAGTTAAATGTGGTGCGAAGTCTGATTTTTTTCAAGGCTGCCTTGGCGATAAGTTTGTCTTCACTGTCCAGCCAGTCCACATCGGACCACTTACGCAACCAGGTCAACTGCCGCTTCGCCAACTGGCGTGTGGCGGCAATACCCTTGCTTACAAATGTGTCGTAGTCGTCCGCCCCGGACAAATAGCTCCAGGCCTGGCGATAGCCAACACAACGCATGGAAGGGAGGTCAGGGTGCAGGTCTTCCCTGAGCATCAGTGCCTGCACTTCGTCGATAAAACCCGAGTCCAGCATCTTCAGGAAGCGCTGGCGGATTCTCTCGTGAAGCACCCGCCGATCCGGTGGCATCATGGCAAGCTGCACGACAGTATACGGTAGCAAAGGTGTTTCGTCTGCCTGCCAGCGGGTGAAATAGGTGTAATCCTCAATATCGCTTCTGCTGGCAGGCTCAGGCACGCCCTCGTTTTTACCGGCAACCTCTGCCTGCCAGAACCCTGAAATCGGCCTGCCGGTCACTCGGAGGACTTCCAGGGCCCGCAGCAATCGCTGGCGATTGTTCGGATGTATCCGCTCCGCCGCAACAGGATCCCCACTGTGCAGCTCCCGGTGCAGCGCTTCCCAGCCCCGCACCTCAGCCTCCCGCTCCAACACCCTGCGCACGTCCGGGCTCGCCGCGGGCAAACCGGACATGCCATGCAGCAATGCCTTGAAGTACATCATGGTTCCACCCACCAACAGGGGTATCCGGCCCGCTGCCGTGATCCCGGCCATGGCAGCGAGGGCGTCGCGGCGAAAGTCCGCGGCCGAGTAGGTTTGTGCCGGATCGCAGATATCGATCAGGCGATGGGGGGCCCGGGCCAGTTCTTCCGCCGTCGGCTTGGCGGTGCCGATATCCATGCCACGGTATATCATGGCCGAGTCAACACTGATGATCTCGCAAGGTAGCTGCTCGCACAGGGACATGGCCAGGTCGGTTTTACCGGACGCCGTTGGCCCCATCAGAAAAATGGCCGGAGGCAGGGACACCTCAACGCCCCCGCAGGAACAGCTTGTCCAGCTCGGACAGGGTGACCAGTGTCCAGGTCGGCCGGCCGTGATTGCACTGGCCGCTTCGCTCGGTGGCTTCCATGTCCCTGAGCAGCGAGTTCATTTCCGGTATGGTGAGCTGACGGTTCGCCCTGACCGAGCCATGGCACGCCATGGTACCCAGCAGTTCGTGCGTCACCGCTTCCACCCGGTCGCTCTGACCATGCTCAATGAGGTCCGCCAGCACGTCACGCACCAGTTGCTCAGCGTCAGCGCCTCGCAAAAGCGCCGGCACCTGCCGGACAGCCAGGGTTTCCGGGCCGATCCGTTCTATCTGCAGGCCAAGCCTGTGCAGCTCATCGCCGTGGCTCTCGGTCAGGGCGGCCTCTTTCTGGCTGACCGCCAGAGACAGCGGAACCAGCAATGGCTGGCTTTTCAGGTCCTGTTCGGCAAGGGCCCGCTTCATCCGTTCATAGGTTATGCGCTCGTGAGCAGCATGCATATCTACCACGATCATCCCTGCCCGACCCTGGGCGAGAATATAGATCCCGTGCAGTTGGGCAATGGCATAGCCAAGTGGCGGCTCCTCATCACTGTCCACCGGCGGCGTCGGCATGGGTCTGGCAGAACCGTCACTGATCGGTGTCGACTGTGGGCTTGCGGTTCCACCACCGGCGTTCAGGGACTGATAGAACGCCATCTGATCGCTGGCGCGCCATTCCTGCCGAGGCTGTGAGGGGCCACCGAAACCGGCTGGTGCGCCGGAATGGCCGTAACTCGGCAGCGCTGGCTGGCCATTCCAGGAAGCGCCCCCAGAAGTAGTCATGGCCGGTGAACTTTCCGTCTGAGCCGACGCTTCACGACCAAAGGATTGGGCGACCGCACCTCGGAAATGATCATCCGGCCGAACATCGGCCAGGGCCTTATGCAGGGTTCTGAAGATAAAATCGTGAACCAATCGGCCGTCCCGGAAACGGACTTCGTGTTTTGTGGGGTGCACATTCACATCCACCGTGGCCGGGTCTACTTCCAGGTAAAGCACAAAGGCCGGGTGCCGGTTGTTATAGAGAACATCCCGGTAGGCCTGGCGCACGGCATGAGCCACCAGCCGGTCACGAATCACCCGGCCGTTGACAAAGAAATACTGCAGATCCGACTGACTTCGGGAAAATGTCGGCAGCGCAACCCAGCCCCACAGACGAAGCCCTGTTGCCTGCGCATCGATAACCACCGCATTGTCGACGAATGGCTGCCCGCACAGGGCACCGATCCGCCGCTCCCGGTCAAGGACCGAACCGGCAGGCCTCAGGCTTTGAACAACCCGCTGGTTATGACGAAGGGTGAAGCCGGCATCAAACCGGCTCAGGGCCTGCCGGCGCAGGCACTCCTCCACGTGGTTGAATTCGGTTTTTTCGGTGCGCAGAAACTTGCGGCGGGCCGGGGTATTAAAGAACAGATCCCGCACTTCAACGGTAGTGCCCACCGGGTGTGCTGCGGGCGAGATCCTGGCGTCCATCTCCCGGCCTTCCACTTCCACCCGGGAGGCCGCCTCCTGTTCTGCTGTCCGGGAAGTCAGCGCCAGACGGGAAACCGAACTGATACTGGCGAGCGCCTCGCCACGGAAGCCCAGGGAGGCAACTGCTTCCAGGTCATCAAGGCTGGCGATCTTGCTGGTAGCATGGCGGCTCAAGGCCAGCGGCAAATCACCCTCTTCAATACCGCTGCCGTCGTCCCGTACGCGGATCAGCTTGACGCCGCCCTGCTCCACTTCAACATCAACCCGGGTGGCGCCGGCATCCAGGGCATTCTCGACCAGTTCCTTGACGACAGATGCGGGGCGCTCCACCACCTCACCCGCGGCAATCTGGTTCGCGAGCCGTGGTGACAGCAATCGAATGGGGGGCATGTTACCGAAAAACCTCTTGATCAGGACGCGGGAATACGAATGGTTTGCCCTACCATAACACGGTCATCCCGCAGGTCGTTAAACTGCATCAGCTCACTGACGGTGGTCTGAGTCTTCCTGGCCACACCTGATAAGGTGTCACCACGCCGGATCCGGTAGTGGCTGACACTGTTTGCACCCTGACGATTCTGTTTCTGCCAGGCCAGCAATGTGCCCGGTGGCGGGGTTTTCTGAAAGTAGTCATCAATCCCTTTCATAATGGCGCCGGCCAGCCTGTTGCGGTACCAGTCAGTCGACAGGTTCTTCTCTTCCCGGGGATTGGATATGAACCCGGCTTCCACGAGGATAGAGGGGATATCCGGTGACTTCAGCACCACGAAAGATGCCTGTTCCACACCCGGCTTGTGCAGCTCGGCAACGCCTCCGAGCTTACCAAGGACCGAGCTGCCAACCCCCAGGCTGGCGTTGATACTGGCTGTCATGGACAAATCCAGCAACACCCCTGCGAGCGTGTCATCGCGGCCATCGAGGGACAATCCGCCAGCCCCGCCGATCAGGTCGGAACGGTTTTCGCTGTTTGCCAGCCAGCGGGCGGTTTCACTGGTCGCCCCCCGCTGTGACAGGGCAAAGACCGAGGCTCCCTTCGGCTGGGGTGTGCGGAAGGCATCCGCGTGTACGGATACGAACAGGTCAGCATTGTACTTTCTGGCCAAAAGCGTCCGGTTGCGAAGGCCAATGTAGTAGTCACCCGTTCGGGTCAGCTTGGCGGTGTAGCCTGGCCGCTCATTGATCAGAGCGGCAAGGGTATTCGCCATTTTCAGAACCACATCTTTCTCGCGAGTGCCCTTGGGGCCGATGGCACCCGGGTCCTCACCGCCATGGCCGGCATCAATCACCACGATAACATCCCGCTTGCCTGCCGAATCCTGGGTCACGGTTGGCCTGGCGGCTTTTTCCAGACGGCTGCCGCTCTCGTCAATCAGATCAACGACCAGGCGGTGGCCATATTGCTGGTTCGGCTCAAGCTGAAAGCTCCGGGGCTTGATGTCGGCTTCCAGATCCAGTACCACCCTCAGATCGTTGCCGTTGCGAGGCGCACTGCGAATCCGCCTGATCGGGCTGCCGGAAAGGTCCAGCCCTGAGAAATCCGCTTTCAGGCGGGTATTCTTAAGATCGATAACCAGGCGGGACGGCCCTGACAGGGAAAAGATGTTGTGCTCTACCTGCCCGGCGGTATCGAATACCAGGCGGGTGTGGTCTGGCGCCGGCCATATCCGCGCACTTTCCACCCGTGTTCCAGCCACCTGTGTTCCGGCTAAAACGGGGAACGCCAGAACCGCCAGTAGCAGTGTCAGCGGCTGGACCAGTCTTGTTTTGAGTTCAGCGATTCTCATACAGCTTACCTGCCAGTTTCCATCAGGTTCCCGACCTAGTTGTGGCCCGGACCAATCAATTGCAGTTCATTGAGCACCGAGGCACCCCGCCCGGAACAGGCTCTGATAACGACGGAACGCCCCTCACCCTGACGGTCCAGATGAATCTCCAGATCCGGGTCGGGCAGAATCCCTTTTCCCCGCCCGGGCCATTCGATCAGGCACAGATTATCGCCGGCGAAGTAATCCCGGATGCCCATATATTCCAGCTCCTCCGCATCGCCTAGCCGGTAAAGATCGAAATGGTACGCCTGCGGTTCCAGGTCCTCATAGGGCTCTACCAGGGTATAAGTGGGACTTTTTACCGCGCCGGTGTGGCCAAGCCCACGCATGACACCCCGGCTGATAGTGGTTTTGCCCATACCCAGGTCGCCATCCAGATGGATCACCAGACCTTGGCCGGATTCGGCAACACGTCTTGCCAACTCCCGGCCAAGCTGCTCGGTTTCAGCCTCGCTTTCGAGAAACAGGCGGCGCTCATTCCCCATCTTCCCCATCATGCTCATGAATCCCCCGGCACCCGAGTGGGTTCAGACTCGCGGAATACCAGCGGCAGTGCATCAATCACATCGTTGGGTATCAACCCCATGAACCCCCGGGTCTCTGAAGCTTTGTCGGCCGCAGCCAGATGTACTGAAGCGCCAAGAACGGCCGCTTTGCCGGGCTCGCCAAGCTGAGCGTAGACGGCGCCAATAATGCCTGACAGCACATCGCCCATGCCGCCGGTGGCCATTCCCGGATTGCTGCCGCTGATAATGTCGACCGCTGCGCGCCCCGAGGTGACCACCGTGCCCGCCCCCTTCAGTAGCACAGTCCCGCCGTACATGGCCTGCAACTTAGTGGCGGCGGCCATTCGGTCAGCTTCCACTTCCGGCACCGGGCAGTTGAGCAATCGGGCGGCTTCGCCCGGATGAGGCGTTAAAATATGGTCATCCGCCGGTATGGCAACCCGACCGGACAACAGATTCAGCGCGTCGGCATCCAGCACCCGGGGCCTGCCGCTGGCAATGACCTGTTCCAGCATCTGCTGGCCCCAGGCGCCGCGGCCTATGCCGGGGCCACAGACGATAACCGAGGCTGCCTCCAGCAACGGTGGCAATTCCGAGCCATGGATCAGGCCATGGACCATCACCGAGGGGCACCTGGCCAGCGCCGCAGTCACATGCTCGGGCCGGGTTGCCAGGGACACAAGACCCGCCCCTGAGCGCGCTGCGGCCTCTGCCGCCAGCAGACCGGCGCCGCCATACCCCCGGTCGCCGGCCACCACCAATACATGCCCGAAACGGCCTTTATGGGCATTGGCCGGTCTTTCCGGCAACCAGGACATCACCGACGCCCAGTCGCGACGGTACGCAACCGGCTGCTGACCACTACCAGCAACGCCATCAGCCGTGCCGAGAGGCTCAAACACAACCTCACCGGACACTGCGGCCCCCTGCCCCGTAAACAGGCCAGCTTTAAGCCCGATAAACGTGACAGTCATTGTTGCCCTTACCACGTCCCCCCCGGCTGCCCCCGTGGTCGCATTCAGCCCGGAGGGTAAATCCACCGCAAGCACCGGCGCTGGCGCCTGGTTGCACCGCCTTATCAGCGCGGCAAAAGGTTCGCGGGGCGCCCCCGATACGCCGGTGCCCAGCATGGCATCAACAATTATTCCGGCACCGGCAAACAGCCCGTTAAGGCCAGCTTCCGAGAGGGTCTCCAGTTCATCGACATGCACGCCGTCTGCCAGCGCCTTTTGCCAGGCTTTTCTCGCATCACCGGTGAGTTTTTTGGTTGGTGCGACGGCCACGCAACGAACATCCATACCATGACGTTGTGCGTTGGCGGCAACCAGGTAGCCGTCGCCACCATTGTTTCCGGCACCACAGAGAACGAGCACCGGATCACCGCCGCGCCAGTGCCGGACCAGACAGCGAAACGCCGCCTGGGCGGCAGACTGCATCAGTTCAAAACCATCAACACCCTGCTGATCAATCACATAGCGATCAATCTGTCTGACCGAATCGGCGGAAAACAGAGTGTCTGGTAGACTGTGCGCAGCGGACGGCGGCATGAACCTTTGCTCCCGTTACAGAAACCAGTTTAAGAAAATTGGCCAGATATCTGTAAAGCATAGCAAAACAGTTGAAAAGGTCATAACTTAATCAAATTAAATATCCGTACCCTCGTTTCCGGACGGATCTGATCGCGGGCAGTGTCCATGAGCGCCTCGTCAACCTGTGACAAACCATCCCCGGAGCTGGCTGATCTGCCAGCGCTGATCCGCCAGTGGGCAGTTGAGCTTGGCTTTTCTGATGTGGGCATCACAACGCCGGATACCGGTGAGCATGCAACCCACCTGCAAGACTGGCTTGCCGAGGGGTATCAGGGCGAAATGGATTACATGGCGCACTATGGCGACAAGCGTTATACGCCCACCGCGCTGGTGCCGGGCACCATCCGGGTCATCTCCGTGAGAATGGATTATCTTCCAGCGCCAGACAGCCCCAAAGACGCACTCACTCACCGGGATAGGGCCTACGTTACCCGCTACGCACTGGGGCGTGATTACCACAAACTGATCCGCAAGCGCCTGGCACGGCTGGCAGGAAGAATTGATGGGGCGCTGAACGGATACGACTACCGGGCCTTCGTGGACAGCGCGCCGGTGCTTGAGCGTGCCCTGGCCCAGAGAGCCGGTCTTGGCTGGATCGGCAAGAACAACATGCTGATTCATCCGAAAGCTGGCTCTTTCTTTTTCCTGGGGGAAATTTTTACCAGCGCTCCGCTGCCCGTTGACGCACCATTCGAGAAAGACCATTGCGGGAGCTGTTCGGCATGCCTGGACAGGTGCCCCACCGATGCATTTGCAGGTGCGCACAAGCTGGACGCGAGGCGCTGCATCAGCTATCTGACCATTGAACTCAAAGGCAGCATTCCGGAGGAGCTGCGGGCCCTGATGGGCAACCGGGTTTTCGGGTGTGATGACTGCCAACTGGTCTGCCCGTGGCAAAAGTTCAGCAAGCCGACGAACGAGCAGGACTTCCAGCCCAGGCACGGGCTGGATAACACCGACCTGGCCGAACTGTTCCTCTGGACCGAGGAACAGTTTTTGAAACGAACAGAAGGCTCTGCCATTCGCAGAACCGGCTATGAGGGCTGGCTTCGCAACCTGGCCGTTGGGCTGGGCAACGCACCCTCAACCATTCCGGTTATTGAAGCCCTGAAAAAGCGCGTGGACCACCCTTCCGAAATGGTCCGTGAGCATGTCCGCTGGGCCCTGCGGCAGCACGGCCTATAGCTTGAAGAAGCGTTCCCGGTAGTGGCGCAGTTCGTTGATGGAGTCCCGGATGTCGTCCAAAGCCAGATGACTGCCTTTCTTTTTGACGCCGGCCAGCACATCCGGCCGCCAGCGGCGGGCTAACTCTTTAACAGTAGACACGTCCAGATTCCGGTAGTGGAAGAAGGCTTCCAGCTCTGGCATGTACTTGACCAGGAAACGTCGATCCTGGCCGATGCTGTTGCCGCACAGTGGTGACTGACCGGACTCAACGTGTTTTTTCAGAAACTCAATGGTCTGCTGCTCGGCTTCTGATTCGGAGATATCGCTTTCCTGAACACGCTTGGTAAGACCGCTTTCACCGTGCGTTCTGGTGCACCACTCATCCATGGCATCCAGAAAAGCATCTGGCTGATGGACAGCAATGACCGGACC
>PAKW01000085.1 GCA_002707215.1 Halomonas sp. | reverse complement strand
TTTTTGATGCCAAGGGGAGGGTTTGATGTACCAGGACGATGATCCCATTGAAACCAGTGAATGGCTGGACGCGCTGGAATCTCTGATCGAGAACGAAGGTGTGGACCGGGCTAAATACATACTTGAAAGGCTCTCCGAGCGGGCGAGCCGCGATGGCACCGAGCTGCCATACTCCATAACCACGCCATTCCGGAACAGCATTCCTGTTTCCCAGCAGGCACCGATGCCCGGCGATCTGTTTATGGAGCGCCGGATCCGCTCCCTGATCCGCTGGAATGCCATGGCCATGGTCATGCGTGCTAACCAAAGGCCCGGAGACCTGGGCGGCCACGTTTCATCGTTCTCGTCGGCGGCAACGCTGTATGACGTGGGCTTCAACTATTTTTTCCATGGCGGCGACGAAAAGCGCGAATCCGATCTGATTTATTTTCAGGGACATTCTTCGCCGGGCATTTATGCCCGTTCCTTCCTGGAGGGCCGTTTTGACGAAAAGGATCTGGACAAATACCGGGAGGAAGTGGATGGCACGGGATTGTCCTCCTACCCGCACCCCTGGCTGATGCCCGATTACTGGCAGTTTCCGACGGTGTCCATGGGGCTGGGTCCCATTCAGGCGATTTACCAGGCACACGTCATGAAGTACCTGGACAGCCGGGAGCTCATCGAAATGGGTGACCGCAAAGTCTGGTGCTTTGTGGGTGACGGTGAATGTGACGAGCCGGAAACCCTGGGTTCCATTTCCATGGCCGGCCGGGAAAACCTGAGCAATCTCATTTTTGTGGTTAACTGTAACCTTCAGCGCCTGGACGGCCCTGTGCGCGGCAACGGCAAGATCATACAGGAGCTTGAGGGTGTCTTCCGGGGTGCTGGCTGGAATGTGCTGAAAGTGGTCTGGGGTCGACACTGGGACCCGCTGTTCGAGAGCGACAAGGACGGCAAAATGCAGCGGGTCATGGACGAAGTCTGCGATGGCGAGTTTCAGAATTATAAAAGCAACGGACCTGCTTATACCCGCAAACACTTCTTTGGCAAGTACCCCGAAACCGCGAAGCTGGTTGAAAATCTCTCTGATGAGGAGATCAACAAGCTCAACCGCGGTGGGCATGACCCCTATAAGATCTATGCGGCTTACCATCACGCCATCCACAACAACGGTGGCCGCCCGACCGTCATCCTGGCCCATACCATCAAGGGCTACGGATTTGGCGAGGCCGGTGAGGCACAGAATACCGCGCACTCCCTGAAGAAACTGGACATCGAGCAACTGAAGTCGTTCCGGGACAGGTTTGCGCTGCCGCTGAAGGACGAAGAGCTCAAGGACGTTCCCTATTACCGTCCGGCGCCGGATAGCCCGGAAATCGTCTACATGAAAAAACGCCGGCAGGAATTAGGCGGTTTCTATCCCAAGCGGCGCAAGGACTGCCAGCCATTGCAGATTCCGGAGCTCGACATCTTCAAGGCGGTGCTGGAAGGTTCCGGAGGGCGGAAAATTTCCACCACCATGGCCTTTGTCCGGATACTGACGGCCCTGACCAAAGACAAACGCATCGGCAAGCGGGTAGTGCCGATCGTGCCGGACGAAGCCCGTACCTTCGGTATGGAGGGCATGTTCCGTCAACTGGGCATTTACACGGCCGAGGGCCAGAAGTACGTTCCGGAAGACCGTGACCAGATCATGTACTACCGGGAAGACAAAAAGGGCCAGATCCTCGAGGAAGGGATTAACGAAGACGGTTCCATGGCGGCCTGGATGGCAGCGGCAACGTCCTACAGTACCAATAACTTCCCGCTGATTCCGTTCTATATCTTCTATTCCATGTTTGGCTTCCAGCGGGTGGGCGATCTGGCGTGGGCATCCGGGGATATTCAGGCCCGTGGTTTCCTGATCGGCGGTACCGCCGGCCGGACCACCCTGAACGGCGAAGGCCTGCAGCACCAGGATGGTCACAGCCACGTTCTGGCCAACACCATTCCGAACTGCAAGGCTTACGATCCGGCATACGGCTACGAAATGGCCGTGGTGCTCCGTAAGGGCATGAAAGAGATGTTCGAGGACAACAAGAATGTCTATTACTACCTGACTATCGAGAACGAAAACTACGAACAGCCCGCAATGCCCAAGGGTTGCGAGGACGGCATCATCAAAGGCATGTACCTGTTCGAGTCTGTTGAAACCAAGGGGCGCAAGAAGACGCCGCGGGTTCAGTTGCTTGGCGCCGGCGCCATCCTCAACGAGGTACGCGCTGCGGCCCAGATGCTGAAAGATGACTGGGGCGTGGCTTCCGATGTGTGGAGTGTCACCAGCTTTAATGAGCTGGCCCGTGAAGGCCAGCACGTAGAGCGCTGGAATCGTCTGCACCCGGATGACAAACCCAAGAAAGCCTACGTTACCCAGTGCCTGGAGAAGCAGGACGGGCCGGTAGTCTCTTCTACCGATTACATCAAGCTGCACTCCGAGCAGCTCCGGGCGTTTATTCCCAAAACCTACCTGACCCTCGGTACTGATGGCTTCGGCCGCAGCGACACCCGGGAAAAGCTGCGCAGCTTCTTTGAAGTGGATCGTTACTACGTGACGGTAAGTGCGCTTTCTGCCCTGGCCCAGGATGGTGAGGTGAAGAACGATGTGGTTCTCGAAGCCATGCGCAAATACGGAATCGATCGCAACAAAACGAACCCGGTGCTGAGCTAAGGAGACCGCCATGAGTGAACAGGAAATCAAGATTCCGGATCTCGGCGGTGCGGATGAGGTCGAGGTTATCGAAATCATTGTCAGCGTGGGGGATTCGGTTGAGGAAGAAGATCCGATTCTGACCGTTGAGTCAGACAAAGCCTCTGTTGAGTTGCCGTCACCCGGCGCCGGCAAGATCACCAGGATCACCGCCAAGGTGGGAGACAAGGTGAAGGAAGGCGATGTTGTCGGGATGATGGAAGCCGGCGCCGATGGCGGTGGCTCTGACGATTCCGGTAGCGACGAGGCCGAGGAAAAGCCCGAAGCAAAAGCCGTCGAAAAGGGCGAAGCCAAACAGGAAGAAACGTCAGAAGAGAGCAAGCCGGCGCCGAAGCAGGCTTCCGGCGGCTCCCGCAAGGAAACCGTTAAGGTTCCGGCGCTGGATGGTTTTGAGAATGTTCCGGTTATCGAGATCAATGTCTCCGAGGGCGATACCATTAAAGCTGAGGACCCGCTGGTAACGGTGGAGTCCGACAAGGCGACCATGGAGATTCCCTCGCCCTATGCGGGCAAGGTGGGTAAAATTTTGGTGTCCGAGGGCGACAAGCTCTCCGAAGGCGACGAACTGCTGGAAATGACCGTTCAGGAAGACGGCGGCGATGAGGAGGCCACAGTTGAAGAGGCCTCTGACGAATCGGCCAAGGAAAAAAAGCCAGAGCAGGAATCTGAAGAGAAACCCCGGCAGGCTGTCGAGTCCACGCCTGAGCCCCAGGGTGCTACCTATGAGCCGCCCACGCCGGGCGCGAAGGTTCATGCAGGTCCCGCCGTTCGCAAGCTTGCCCGTGAGCTGGGCGCCGATCTGGCACGGATCAGGGGGTCCGGTCCCAAGGGCCGGATTATCAAGGACGATGTCCATGCCTATGTGAGGGGACAGCTCAAGCAGGCCCAGCAGGGCAGTGGCGTTGCCACCGGCTCCGGTATCCCCGGCGTCAAGCTGCCGGACTTCAGCCAGTTTGGTGAAGTCAAGCGCGAGGCCATGTCGCGGATAATGTTCGCCACGGCCAACAACATGCAGCGCAGCTGGCTGAACGTGCCCCACGTGACCCAGTTCGAGGATGCGGACATTACCGATATGGAGGATTTCCGCAAGGCCCAGAAAGCGGCCGGAGAGAAGAAAGGCGTGAAGATGACGCCGCTGCCCTTCCTGCTGAAGGCCTGCGCCACGGCGCTGGCGGAACTGCCTCAGTTCAATGTGTCTTTGGACATGGAGCGCAAGGAGGTGGTTCGCAAGAAGTACATTCACATCGGGATTGCGGTGGATACGCCCAACGGGCTGATGGTGCCGGTGATCCGGGATGTGGACAAGAAGGGCCTGTGGGAGTTGGCGGCAGAAAGCGCCGAGCTGGCCCAGAAGGCCCGGGGCAAGCAGCTGAAGCCGGCGGAGATGCAGGGTGCCTGCTTTACCATCACCAGTCTGGGTGGTATCGGTGGCACGGCGTTTACGCCGATTGTGAATACGCCGGAGGTGGCGATTCTGGGGGTCTCCAAAGCGGCGATGAAGCCGGTTTGGGATGGCAAGGAGTTCCAGCCCCGGCTGATGCTGCCGTTGTCGCTGTCATACGATCACCGGGCGGTGAACGGGGCGGATGCGGCCCGGTTTACCACGGTGCTCAGCCAGCTTCTTGGGGATATTCGTACCCTTCTGCTTTGATTTGAAGCTAGTTGCCGCCCAGCCTTGCGGGTTGAGTGGCATGACAAAGGCCGGTGCGGCTTTTCAGAACTGTAGAGGGCCAGGGATGGCCCGAAACAAGCGCACATGGATGTGCTTGTAGCGTGTTCTGAAAAGCTGCACCGGCCTTTGTCGTTCTGGCTCTGTCCTGTTTGCTTTTTCCCATTCTCATCTTTCCTCGTCAGGCCGGCCATCGGGGAACCGGATGTTCTTATGCCCTGAGTGGCGTATTATGGTGCAAGAGTCCGCACACCTACGTACTTGTCCGGTTCGGTTGCTCTACTATTTTTATATGTTTAGCCGCTTTCTCGAGAGAGATCTATGAATAAAGAACCCGTTAGCCGCGAACTGTTCGATGAAGTCATGGTGCCCAATTACGCCCCCGGTTCCATAATTCCGGTACGAGGCGAGGGCTCCCGGATCTGGGATCAGGAAGGCCGCGAGTTCATTGATCTCCAGGGTGGTATTGCGGTGACCTGTCTCGGGCATTGCCATCCGGGGCTCGTAGGGGTGTTGCACGACCAGGCCGAGAAAATCTGGCACCTCTCGAATGTGATGACCAATGAGCCGGCTTTGCGTCTGGCCAAAACCCTGTGTGACCTTACCTTTGCCGAGCGGGTGTTCTTTGCCAACTCCGGCGGTGAGGCCAACGAGGCCGCCTTCAAGCTGGCCCGCCGTTACGCCTGGGAGCATTTCGGCCCGGAAAAAAACGAAATCATCTCGTTCAGAAATTCTTTCCACGGGCGCACCCTGTTTACCGTGAGCGTTGGTGGCCAGCCCAAGTACCTGGAAGGTTTCGAGCCGGCGCCGGGCGGCATTCACCATGCCGAGTTCAATGATCTGGAATCGGTGAAGAAGCTGATCTCCAAAGAGAAAACCTGCGCCGTAGTGGTCGAGCCCATTCAGGGTGAAGGCGGTGTCATGCCCGGCGATCAGGCCTTCCTTGAAGGTCTGCGCCAGCTTTGTGATGCCAACGACGCCCTGCTGGTGTTCGACGAGGTGCAGTCCGGCGCCGGAAGAACCGGCCACCTGTATGCCTACCAGATGTACAACGTGGTGCCGGATATTCTCTCCAGTGCCAAGGGCCTGGGTGGTGGTTTCCCGATAGCGGCCATGCTGACAACCGCAAAGGTAGCCGCCAGTCTTGGTGTCGGAACCCACGGCAGCACCTATGGCGGTAACGCCCTGGCCTGCGCCGTTGGCCAAAAGGTTTTGGATACCGTCAGCCAGCCGGAGATTCTCAAGGGTGTGAAATCGCGCTCCGAAAAGCTCCGCAAGGGCATGATGGATATTGGTGAGCGCCATGGCGTGTTCAGTGAAGTTCGCGGGGCTGGTTTGTTACTCGGCTGTGTGCTCACCGGGCAGTGGCAGGGTAAGGCCAGGGATTTTCTTAATGCAGGCCTGGATGAGGGCGTGATGGTTCTGATGGCTGGCGCTGATGTGATTCGTCTGGCGCCGTCACTGATCATTCCCGAGCCGGATATCGACGAAGCCCTCGAGCGTTTCGAAGCGGCGGTTAAAAAACTGACGGCCTAAGGAGTTCCTATGTGGCTGGTACGTCCGGCGCAGCCGGATGATCTGGACCAGATTCTTGCCATTGCGGGTGCCCAGAGTGCCCGCCTTTCCTCCACCCTGCCTAAACAAAGCGATGCTCTTGCCTACAAGATTGAGCAATCCCTGGCGTCTTTTGCCGGAAAGATCGGCGCCGAGGATGCCCCGCCGAGGTTTCTGTTTGTGCTGGAAAACACCGAAACCGGAGAGATCGCGGGCACGGCCGGTATCGATGCCAGGGCCGGCAATGGTCAGCCCTTCTACAGTTACCGGCGCGATGCGCTGATTCACGCGTCCCATGAACTGGGTGTATCAAGGCGGGTAGAAGTCTTGTATCCCTCCCATTTTCTGACCGATGTCACCCTGCTGTGTTCGTTCTCGATCCGGCCGGAACTCCGAGGCAGTGAGGCGTTCGAGCTGTTATCCCGTGCACGGATTCTGTTTATTGCCGATCATCGGGAATGGTTTACCCAACGGGTGGCGGTGGAAATCCAGGGTGTGCAGCTGGATGACGGCAGCGTGCCGTTCTGGGACAGCCTTGGCCGACATTTCTTTGATATGGACTTCGAGACGGCGGACCAGTATTCCGCGCAGTTGAGTAAAACCTTTATCGCCGAACTCATGCCGCCCAATCCGATCTATGTCACCCTGCTGAGCGAGGCGGCCCAGAAGGCGCTGGGGCAACCGCATGAGCTAACCGTACCGAACTTCGAATTGCTTCAGCGGGAGGGATTCCAGCCCGGCTGCTACCTGGATATTTTTGATGCCGGGCCAGTACTGGAGGCCCGCACCGACAGCCTGAGAACCCTGGTGACCAGCCACCCCAAACCCCTGCATGCCGCCAACCATGACCTTGGCGAAACCTGTCTGATTGCGGCAGGGGAGGGGGTCCAGTTCCGCTGCACCCTGACACCGGTTGCGGAAACTCTGGAAGACACACTCAAGGTGCCGGTCAACACCTGGAAGGTGCTGAACAAGACCGCGGGTGACCGGGTAAGGATCGCGCCGCTATGACAGCGATTAGGATAGGTATTCCAACGGTTATTCAGTTAAATCGCGGAAACAGGGAGGCGACACCATGCTGGTAATTCGCCCGCTTCAGGAAAGCGATCTGGACGACCTTTACACGATGGCGCAGAACGCTGGCAAGGGGCTAACAACACTGCCCGCGGACCGCGAGCTTTTGGCGAGAAAGATCAGCCATGCCCGGGAAACCTTCAACCAGCGCTGTGCGCCGGAGGCGGGGCTTTACCTGTTTGCGCTTGAGGATATCCAGCGCAAGAAGACTATCGGAATCAGTGGAATCCAGGCTCGGGTTGGTCTGGATGAGGTGTTTTACAACTACCGGCTGAGTGTTGCAGTGAACGCCTCGAAGGAGCTGGGAGTGCACGTGCGCACCCCGACGCTGCATCTGTCCAACGACATGACCGACACCAGCGAGATCTGCTCGCTGCTGCTTTCTGACGAGTACAAGGGCGGCGGCAATGGTCTGCTGCTCTCCCGTTGCAGGTTCATGTATCTGGACGAGTTCCGGAAGCATTTTTCGGACAAGGTTTTCGCGGAGATGCGGGGCGTTTCTGATGCACAGGGGCGCAGCCCGTTATGGGATGCCCTGGGCAGCAGGTTCTTTGACATGGAATTCAGTGAGGCGGACGTGCTTTCGGGGCTTGGCAACAAGTCGTTTATCGCCGAACTGATGCCGAAGTATCCGATTTATCTGCCCATGTTGCCGGATTCGGCCCGGGCAGTGATCAGCCGGGTGCATGGCAACACGGCTCCGGCGCTCCGGATGCTCCAGGCGGAGGGGTTCAATTTCAACGGACTGGTGGACATCTTTGATGGCGGTCCGGTGGTAGAGGCCTTTGTTCACAACATCCGCACCGTAAGAGAAAGCGTCAACCGGCATGCCATGGTCATCCGTAAACCGGTGAATCTGGATGTTCCGGCCGATGAGCGTGTCATGGTGTCGAACCGGTCCTTCCGGGATTTTCGGGTAACGACCCTGCCAATGGATTGCATCGGCCCGGATACGGTCAGTTTGCCACCGGAAGTTGCTGGCGCCTTGCAGGTTGAGTCCGGTGATCCGGTTCGCATGGCACCCTTGAAAGACTCGGGGATGTTGACCAAACATATATTTAGAAATGCAGTACCGGGAGGTGCATCGAAATGGCAAAGCTGACAGGCGAACTGTTTATCGACGGGCTATGGCTTCAGGGCCATGGTGTTCCCTTCGAATCTGTCCAGCCCGTGACCGGCGAGACAGTCTGGGATGGTGAGAGTGCCAACCTTGAAGACGTTGACGCGGCCGTGCGTGAGGCGCGCACCGCCTTTCTGAAGTGGCGGCGAAAAAGTTTTGCGGAGCGCCAGGCAGTGGTCGAAGGCTTTGGCGAATTGCTGGAAGTCCACAAGGAGGAGCTGGCCCATCAGATCGGACTGGAAACCGGTAAACCCCTGTGGGAGTCCCGGACCGAGGTGGCAGCGATGATTGGCAAGATCGGCATCTCCGTGAAAGCCTATAGCGAGCGTACCGGTCACTCCGAATCGGATGTTGCCGGCGGCCATGCGGTGCTCCGGCACCGACCCCATGGCGTGGTGGCCGTATTCGGCCCCTACAATTTCCCGGGGCATTTGCCCAACGGCCATATTGTGCCTGCACTGCTGGCGGGCAACACCGTAGTGTTCAAGCCCAGTGAGCTGACCCCCGGCGTTGCGGAGATGACTGTAAAACTCTGGGAGAAGGCAGGTATTCCGGATGGTGTAATCAACCTGGTGCAGGGCGCTTCGGCCACCGGCAAATCCCTGGCCAGCCATCCGTTGATTGATGGCCTGTTCTTTACCGGCAGCTCAACCGTTGGCCACCTGCTGCACAAACAGTTCGGCGGCCAGCCGGAGAAAATCCTGGCGCTGGAAATGGGCGGCAACAACCCGCTCATCGTTCAAAACGTGGCGGACGTGGACGGAGCGGTGCACCATGCCTTGCAGTCTGCCTTTCTCTCAGCCGGCCAGCGCTGCACCTGTGCCCGTCGGCTGCTGGTTCCCAAGGGCAAAAAGGGTG
This sequence comes from Halomonas sp., assembly GCA_002707215.1. Lineage (GTDB taxonomy): Bacteria > Pseudomonadota > Gammaproteobacteria > Pseudomonadales > Oleiphilaceae > Marinobacter. The sequence continues at coordinate 11,280 of PAKW01000085.1, read as the reverse complement.
ATGCCTTCCTGAATCGGCTGGTGGAGGTCGCCTCCCGGATCCGGGTGGGTGAGTTCGATGCCGATCCTCAGTCGTTCATGGGGGCTGTAATTTCGGCCGAAGCGGCGGATAAGCTCCTGGCGGCCCAGGTCAGCCTGCTCGGTAAGGGCGGGAAATCCCTGCTGGAAATGAAATCCCTGAGGCCGGGTACCGGGCTGCTGTCACCGGGTATCATCGATGCTTCGGGTGTCGACGTGACTGACGAAGAGTTCTTCGGGCCGCTGCTTACGGTCTATCGTTACAAGAGCTTTGATGACGCCCTTGAACTGGCCAACGACACCCGTTACGGACTCTCCGCCGGTATCCTGACCGACGACCGGAAACTCTATGACCGGCTGGTAGAGGAAGTGCGGGCCGGCATCGTGAACTGGAACCGGCCATTGACCGGTGCCAGCAGCGAGGCACCCTTTGGTGGTGTCGGCGCCAGCGGCAACCACCGCCCCAGCGCCTACTACGCTGCCGATTACTGCGCCTGGCCCATGGCGTCACTGGAAGCCGGCAAGAGCGAGCTGCCCGACACGCTCGCCCCCGGCCTGAGCTTCGATTAATGGAATCGACGGCCATGGCTAAACACGCGGTAGAAGCAAACTTTGACGGCCTGGTGGGTCCCACCCACAATTACGCCGGGCTGTCCTGGGGCAACGTGGCGTCGAAATCCAGTGTGCGGTCAGTGTCCAGCCCGAAGGAGGCGGCGCTCCAGGGACTGGCCAAGATGAAACAGTTGGCGGACAGGGGCTATGTGCAGGGCGTTCTCCCGCCCCATGAGCGGCCACACATTCCGACGTTGCGGGCTCTGGGCTTTGAGGGAACGGATGCCAGGGTCCTGGAGCAGGCGGCGAAAGCCAGCCCGTCGATTCTTGCGGCGGTATCCTCAGCCTCGTCCATGTGGACAGCCAACGCCGCCACGGTTTCGCCCAGTGCCGATACCGCGGATCACCGGGTGCATTTTACCCCGGCCAACCTGAGCGCCAAGTTCCACCGCTCCATCGAACACAGGGTAACCGGGCGTTCCCTGAAAGCGGTCTTTGCCGATGAGAGCTATTTTGCACATCACCCGGCGCTGCCCTCGGTCAGTCATTTTGGTGACGAAGGCGCCGCCAACCACACCCGGTTGTGTGCCGGCTATGGGGAGCCCGGCGTAGAGTTGTTTGTTTACGGCCAGATCGCCTTTAACGAACAGGCGCCGGCGCCGGGAAAATATCCGGCCCGGCAGACCCTGGAGGCCTCCCAGGCGATTGCACGATTGCATGGCCTGAAGGGTCAGCATGTGGTGTTTGCCCAGCAAAACCCGGAAGCCATTGATGCCGGTGTTTTCCATAACGATGTTATCGCGGTGGGCAACGGCAACACCCTGTTCTATCACGAGACGGCGTTCCTGAAGGAAGACCAGGTGCTGGCGGATATCCGGGAACGTCTTACCGGTGCCGAGCTTGAAGCGATTCGGGTCAGCCGTGCCGAGGTGCCAATTGATGACGCGGTGGCCTCTTACCTGTTCAACAGCCAGTTACTGAACACGCCCGACGGCATGCTGCTGGCCGTGCCTGGCGAGTGCCGGGAAGTGGCTTCGGTTCGCCGGTATCTGGATGGTCTGGTGAAATCCGGTGGGCCGATCACGTCGGTGGAAGTGTTTGACGTCAAGCAGTCGATGCGCAATGGCGGCGGCCCGGCCTGTCTGCGGTTGCGTGTGGTTCTGGACGATGACGAGCTCAAGGCCATGCACCGGGGTGTTATCCTCACCGATGGCCTCTACGAGCGCCTGACCACCTGGGTGGAGGCCCACTACCGGGATGAGCTGGGCCAGGATGACCTGGCAGACCCCATGCTGCTGGAAGAGGTCCGGAAAGCCCTCGACGAACTCACCGGTATTCTCGGGCTCGGCTCAATCTACGATTTCCAGCGTTAGCGTGCTTGTCCCTCCGGGGACACTAGGCTGCAATCGACGAGGTCAGCATGTCCATGGTGTGCCGGATCAGCTGCTCGGCCGGGAATCCGTCGTTGCCCTCGCCCATCTCGGACTGGCACAGCAGGATCACACCATGCAGCGCGCCCCGCAGGTAGAGGGCGGTCTGTGCCGGATCGCTGATCCGCTCCCGATTCATGGTGCCGTCCTGAAGCCCCAGCTCAATGGCCCCCACCATCAGTTCCATCAGGTCTGATTTGGAGCACAGCATCTCTTCAGTCTGGCTTTCGTCGGCCTCCGCCATGGCGGTGGAGGCCTTGGTGAGTGCCGAGAAGTAGTCCGGTTCTTCCAGATAGAAACGGTAATAGGATTCGCCCATCGCCCGGATCTGGGACAGGCCGGTATCTGCCGTTTGGCGGGCCTCTTCAAAGCGCCGGAACAGGCTGTGCCCGGCCCTGAGCATGATGCCCCGCTGAATCGCCGCCTTATCCTTGAAATACACGTACAGCAGCGCCCGGCTGAGGCTGGCGGTGCGGGCAATGTCATCCATGGAGGATCGCTCGTAGCCCTTTTCTGAAAACACCAGCTCGGCGGCGTCCAGAATGGTGTCGTAACGGGCCTGTTTCTCACGTTCGCGGCGGGTTTTCAGCTTTTCGCTCATTCAATCATCCGGTTTGGTGGCAGCGGCCAGCACATGATACCTGAAACTGAATCAGACCCGATTATTGACAAAATGTCAAAGAATGACATTATGTCTTAAACAATCATCGGGTCTGCCAGGGACCGGACCTCGCCAACAACATGAGCATGGATGAAAGGACGAATCATGACGCCACTTCGTATTCCCGTTGCCATAGCTTCCCTCGCGTTCTTTTCACTATTCCTTTCCGGCTGCAAAGCCAGCGACGTGTCACTGGAGCCAGGGCAGCAAAGGGTTTCGGTGCGCGTTTCAGCGGTGACCGGTGGTGAAAGCCGGGATATGCCCCTCAGGTTCTCCGGAATTGTGCGCGCCACCCAGCGGGCAACCCTGACCTTTCAGATCAGCGGCACCCTGAAGGAGAGGGCGGTTGAGTTGGGCCAGAAGGTGCAGGCCGGTGAGGTTCTGGCCCGGGTCTACAATCCTGCCCTGGAACCCGCACGGGATTCCGCCAGGGCCCGACTGGAGGAGCTGACAACCGGGTACGAACAGGCGAAGCGTGAGTGGGAACGTTCCAGCCAGCTGCATCAACGTGGTGTGGTTTCCGAACAGACCCTGGAACAGATTGCCGCCCGGCGCGATTCCCTGAACGCCAGTGTTGCCACGGCTCGCGCCGGGCTGACGGAGGCCTCGCAGATGCTGGAAGAAAGTACCCTGCGGGCGCCTTTCTCCGGGCGCGTGGAAGCCCTGCTGGTGGAGCAGGATGAATTCGTTGTCGCTGGCCAGCCGGTGATGCGCCTGTCTTCGCCGGAGGGCCGGGAAGTGGAAGTGCGAGTGCCTGCTCATCTGCTGAGCCATGTGCGACTGCAGCAGACCCTGCCGGTCTGGTCGGTACAGGACCGCCACCAGCCTCCGCAAACCGGTTCCGTAGTAGAGATTGCCCAGGCTGGCGGCATTCGTGGTGAATTGCACCCGGTGCTGGTGAGCCTGCCGGCCAATACCCTGGAACCCGGGGAGCCGGTAGAGGTAGGCATTACGCCGGAGCTCGAGGCGGCACTCACGGTTCCCTTACTGTCGGTGATCCGGAATGCCGAAGGCACAAGTGTGTTTCGGGTCCGTGACAATATCGCACGTCGGGTTTCGGTCAATGTGGACCGGGTCGTTGGTGAACGGGTTGTGATCAAATCCGGCGATTTGTCCCCCGGAGATCAGGTGGTGTACGCGGGCATGACCCGGCTGGCGGACGGTGATGCCGTGGAGGTGCGCTGATGACGCGCCGGCTCCTGAACTGCCAGCGACTTCTCGGAATGGTTGTTGCCATGCTCTGCCTTCTGGGAATCGCAGCCTACAGCACCATGCCACGTCAGGAAGATCCTTCGTTTCCCTACCGGGCGGGGCTGATCAGCATTAACTACCCGGGCGCCAGTGCAGATGCCGTGGAGCGGCTTGTGCTGCGGCCACTGGAGGATGAGCTGCGTCAGGTGGAGGAAGTGGACTTCTCACAGTCTACTGCCCGAACCGGGGTGGCCATTGTCCAACTGCGCCTTAACGACACCATCTACGACACCGACTCTGCCTGGGATCGGGTGCGCCAGGCCATGGAGCGGGCAAAACAGGACTTCCCGGACGATGTGGGTCGGATGACGCTGGATGACCGTCTGATTGATAATCCTGCAATCGTCCTGGCCGTCGGTGGCTCGCCTTCGGTGACGGAATTATCGGAAGTCGCCGAAAGGCTGAAGCAGAATCTGTCGGATCTTCCGGGCGCTTCCCGGATCTCCCTGGAAGGGGATGCCGACGAACAGATTACCCTGGCCCTGGATGATGCGGCTCTCTACCGTCTGGGCATTTCCCCGGCGCGGGTGCTGGACACCCTGGCCCGGCGCAACCAGACTATTCCTGGCGGCTTTGTGGTGGTCAAATGGCCGCCGCCTGTCGGTACTTCCCAACAGCGAATTTGCCGATATTGACGCCATTCGTGCCACCCCTATTGAACTGCCTGACGGCTCCCAGCTACCCCTCGCGGCAACTGCGGATGTCTGGCGCGGGCCGGCGGAACCCCGGCAGCCGGAAACCTGGTACGATGGCGAGCGGGTTGTGCTGGTTTCCATCATCATGGAAGAGGGTGCCACCGATGCGATCCGGTTTGGCGAGCGGGTGCGGGAGCGCGTGGACCGGATTCGCGGGGAGTTTGAGCCTTACGACATCCGGGAGATGTTCTTCCAGCCGGACAAGGTTAAAGAACGGCTGGATAGCCTGGCGTGGAGCCTGGTGCTCTCAGTGCTGATCATTGTTGCCGTAGTCTTTACCGGCATGGGCATTCGAATGGGCCTGCTGGTGGCTTCGATTCTGCCCATGGTGGCGTTGATCAGTATCGGGCTTTACGACCTGGGCGGCGGCGTTCTGCACCAGATTGCCGTGATTGGTATGGTAATTTCCCTCGGCATCCTGATTGATAACGCCATCGTGATTGTTGAGAGTATCCAGGGACACCTGGATGAGGGGATGCGGCGCCTCGATGCATTGCGTAAGGCGGTGACTGAGCTGGCCGGGCCTCTGGGTGCCTCAACCGGCACCACTCTGGCGGCATTTACGCCTTTGTTGCTGTCCAAGGGAGGCACCGCCGATTTCACCCGGGGAGTGCCGGTGATGATCATGCTGACCCTGTCGGTCAGCTATCTGCTGGCCATTTCCGCCGTGCCCCTGTTGGCTGCGAAGTTTCTGAAGCCAACGCGAAACAGCAGAGACGACCGGTTTACTGGTCTGGCCCGTTTACTGGGCAGCCTGGTTGCCCGGCACCCCAGACGCCTGATTGCCGCCGGCACCATTCTGGTCGCCATCAGTCTGGCCATGACGCCTTTTATGGCACGGCAGTTCTTTCCGAATGCTGATCGCCCCAGAGTTATAGCGGAAGTTCACATGCCCGAGGGTACTGACCAGTCCCGCACCGCAGAACTGACGGCAGTCCTTGAGAAGGCTATCCGGGCCCGGCCCGATGCCTTGGCGGTGCACCGGTTTGTGGGCTACACCGGGCCGTCATTCTACTACAATCTCCAGGAGGCACCTCAGGCTCCGAACCGTGCCAGACTCGTTGTCACCACACCAACTCTTGAAGACACCGCCGGTATGACCCGCTGGATACGCGCTCATGTCAACGAACAGATGCCGGAGCTGGACGTGACCGTGGGCGTGCTCGGGCAGGGGCCGCCAAGGGCCGCGCCGGTGGAAATACGGGTCTATCACGCCAACGACAACACCCGGGCCAGGGCAGTGGAACAGATCTTCGGTATTTTGCGGGGCGTTGAGGGCACGGTTGATGTGCGGCATGATCTGGATATCGGCGTGCCCAGCATCGCAATCAACGTTGACGATGCCACTGCGGCCCGGTACGGCCTGACCCGCGCCGATGTCGCCCAAAGCCTTTATGGCCAGAGTTTTGGTGTGGTGGCAGAGCGCTATCGCCAGGAAGAGGACCCCATTCCCCTGGTACTGAGGTCCCGGGAAGGCACTGCGCTGTCGCTCTCACGCCTGCTGTCCGTCAACATCTACAATGACCGCGGTGATGCCGTGCCCCTGTCGGCGTTAGCCAGCGTGGACACCACCTGGGAGCCGGCCGCCCGATACCTGCGTGATGGCGTCAGAATGAACACGGTAACGGCGAACCTGGAATCCGGTTACAGCTTCAGTCAGGCCCTGGAGGGCCTGTACGCGGCCCTTGACAAGGCGCCCCTGCCGCCGGGTACGCGCATGGAACTGGGCGGTGATGCCGAAGGTTCAGGTGAGGCCAATACCGCCTTGCTGACGGCGGCACCCATCGGAATACTGTTACTGCTGTTTTTCCTGCTGCTGCAGTTCAATTCCTTCCGCCGGGTTGGGATTATCCTGTTGACGGTGCCGCTGGCTGCCGTCGGCATCTTCCCGGGTTTGGTGCTTTCCGGTTCCCCCTTCGGTTTCCAGTCGCTTCTGGGGGTCATTGCCCTGGTGGGTATCGTAGTGAACAACGCCATTGTGCTGCTGGATGTCATGGACCGGGAACTGGAGAGAGGAAAGGATATATGGGGTGCCATGCGCAGCGCGGTGGAGCAACGGACTCGCCCGATTCTGCTGACCACCGCAACCACCGTGGCGGGCCTGCTGCCCCTGGCGTTTTCCAGCTCCACGCTCTGGCCCCCCATGGCCTGGGCGATTATTTCGGGTCTGCTGGCGTCAACGCTGCTGACCCTGCTGGTGATTCCGGCTGTTTGCACCCAGTTGATCAAAGTCAGTGTGCCAGAACCTGAAAACGCCCCGGCCTGACCCGCTGAAGCCGGGGTCAGATGAAATTTTCATCTGACCCCTTTTTCATCTGACCCCAACTTCGAACCCGTTTTCGGCCTGATCATCAAACCGACACGTTGGCCCACAGGAACCTCAGGGTTGGGAAATACAATGGCCTCCGGCGAGTGCCCGACCCGGTAACTGGTTTCATCGTCCTCCCAGATCATCGTGCCGGGCTGGTACTCGGTGAAGTTGGCAACATCATCCGGGATGTGAAACCGGAAATGCTTCCCGGTGTTCAGAATCTCATGCACCACCTCGAACACCGTCAGGTGCCCAAAAGGCGGCTTGCGTGGTGGTGCGGATTGCCCCCGGAACCGTCGCCGCAACGCGTCCCGGATGCCCGAGAAGCGCCCCAGATCATTCTGGCCAAACGGTCGCACCTTACCCAGCTCCACGGTAAAACTCTCAGCCTTCAACCGCGACGATGAAAATGACGAAAACGTTGTGCCCGCTTTGTGTTGCAGCAGCAACGTCTCCACTTCTGCCTCCAGCAGAAAATCGCACTGGCCCAGGGGAAACATTCGCCCCTCAACAAACGGATAGAGCGCAAACCGCTCCCGGTGGGAGGGGCGAATGGCGGTGTGCAGATCGTAGTGATAAAGCGCCTGGGGATTTGCCATGGCAAACTGCCGACAAGCCTCCTCAAGCAACTGCGCCCGCGCCGCCTCGACAAGGCCGTCGTATTCGCTCCGCCCGTGTGCGCCATTGAACAACCGGTTCAGGTTCACCTCCGTGAACCGCTCTCCGGCCACCATCGCCGGCGGATTGCCCAGAATCAACAAGACCGGACACGCCAGTTCCCACTCGCCATCGATCAGTTCAGAAACCAGTCTGTTAAGAACCTCAATGGGCGCTGTTTCGTTCCCGTGAACACCCGCTGAAACGATGATGGCCTCGGCATTCGGATTGCTGCGGCCGGCCGGGGGAACAATGTCCAGAACGCCCACGGCCTTGCGGCTGATTCGGGTGCCGTCGGGGAGGTGCGTTTGCACCTCCGGGAGGTCTGCGCCGGGGTTATCCAGGGTATGGGATAGCCAATCAGGTGAACTGCCAAATAAACCCGCACTGACGGTCATGGGGACTCCACGGAAAAGTCTGAGGGCGGTTGGCGGGTGTCTTCCCGGGAGTGTCTGAGGCCATGGATGGCCTCAGTCAAGCGCACATGGGTGAGGCCGAGCGCTTATGAAGCAAAGCTTCATGCGACAGCCGAACGGCAGCAATCTGTGATTGCTGACTGGACCCGCGTGCGGGTGCTCGTAGCGTCTCCCGGGAAGACACCCGCCAACCGACCCGGCACCAAATTGGAAGCCAAGGGGTCAGCCGCTTACCGGCCGCTGATGTCGAAGCAGATGATTCTCAAGCCTGCGGAACGCAAACACCAGAATAAAGGTCAGCATCATGTAGCAAAGCGCCACAAAAATAAACGCATCAAATGGCGCATAAAACCGCGAATAAATGTTACGCGCCGCCCCGGTAAGATCCACAATGGTCACCACACTGGCAATGGCACTGGCGTGCAGCATGAAAATCACCTCATTGGAATATGCCTGAACCGCTCGCCGCGCGGCACTCGGCAGCACGATACGCCGCATACGCATGAGCCAGTTCATGCCATAGGCCTTGGCCGCCTCGATTTCACCGTTGGGTGTCGAGACCATTGCACCCCGGATGATCTCCGTGGTGTAGGCTGCGGTGTTCAGTGTGAATGCCAGCAGGGCCGGGTAGAACGGCTCCCGGAAAATCTCCCACCAGAAAGTCTCCTGTATCCCCTCAATCTGGGCCAGGCCGTAATAGATAATGTACAACTGGATCAGCAGCGGTGTACCGCGGAACAGGTAGGTGTACAGCCACACCGGCCCGGACACGAAAGGGTTGCGTACCGTTCTCAGAATGGCCAGTGGCACCGCCACCAGTAAGCCGATCACCAATGACAGGAACACCAGGTGGACGGTGGTCACCAGACCATCCCAGTATTCCATGATGGTCATGGCGGTAAAGATCTCGTTCTGGTTCAGCCACTCGGCAATGAAATCAGGCATCCGTCAACTCCCCTGAACCACGCCGACATTGGCTCGCTTGTCCAGCCACTTGATAAACAGCTCAGACCCTGCCGTCAGGGCCAGATAGACGAACGCCACCGGAATGAAAAAATGAAACGGCATCCGCTCCGCCTTGGCGGCTTCCTCGGCAACGCGAACCATATCCGTAAGCCCGATGATTGAAACCAGCGCCGTGGTTTTCAGCAGAACCTGCCAGTTGTTGCCCAGGCCGGGCAGGGCATGTCGCAGCATCTGTGGCAGCATGATTCTGCGGAAGGTAAGCAGGCGGGTAAAGCCGTAGGCGCGGGCAGCTTCAATCTGGCCGGTTTCGACCGCCAGGAAAGCGCCCCGGAAGGTTTCAGTCATGTAGGCGCCAAAGATCAGCCCGATCGTTACCACGCCGGAGATAAAAGGATCGAACTGAAAGAAGAAGTCGATTTGGTAAGCTTCCCAGATGTAGTCCGAGAGCATGTTCACTGCAACCTGGCCGCCGTAGTAGAACAGCAGCATCATGACCAGGTCTGGCACACCCCGTATCAACGTGGTGTAGGTGGTGGCGAAGCCCCTGGCAACCGGGCTTTGCGACAGTTTGGCCGAGGCGCCAATCAGTCCCAGGGCCAACGAGAGAGCAAGCGAGAGGAAGGCCAGTTCAATAGTGACTGCTGCCCCTTCCATCAGGGCCGGGCCATAGCCTTTCAGATCAATCATGGACGCGTCCGCTAAGCAGAGGCAGCCTTAACGGCTGCCCCGGTAAGATTACATCTTGATGTCGTAAGCGAAATACTTCTGCATGAGGGTGTCGTAGGTGCCATCTTCCTTCAGGGTGCGAAGGGCGGCATTGATTTCCCCTGCGAGGTCAGTATCACGCTTGCGCATGGCAACGCCCACGCCTTTGCCAAGCTTGACCGGCTCAGCAACTTCCTTGAAGCCTTCCTTGGGCAGTATAGTCTGTTCGCCGACCGGGTAATCGACGAAGACGACGTCCAGGCGCTGGCCTTCGAGATCCAGAACCATGTCATCGGCGGTGGTGTAACGCTTGATAGTGACAATGCCACCCATGTTTTCGGTTACGTAGGTGTCCATGGTGGTACCGCGCTGAACGCCTACGGTCTTGTCCTTCATGGCGCCCATGTCGGTGACGTCGGTGTTGAAGCTCTCGGGGCCGAACCAGCCACCCGGGGTGTTGTAGTACGGCTCGGAGAACAGAACCCGCTCGGCCCGCTCCGGGGTGATGGACATGGAAGACATGATCAGATCAAACTTGCGCGCCAGCAGCCCCGGGATCATGCCGTCCCACGCCTGGATCACGAATTCACAGTTGGCGTTTATTTCTTCACACATGGCTTCGGCCAGTTCAACTTCGAAACCGGTCAGCTCGCCGTTCTCGTCTTTGTACTCAAATGGCTCGTAAGGCACGTCGAATGCAATGCGGAGGCTAGGTTCCTGGGCCTGTGCACCGCCTGCAATCAGGGCGAGGGCGCAGCTTGCTGCTACAATCAGGTTTTTCATGCATGACTTCTCCAGTGGTTTGCCTTTTGGGCTTTATTTTTAATGGAATTTTTGATTCCAGCTTCTATTTCTTCACCGGCTCAAGATGGCGCCGCGTGTCAGAACTTGGGTGCCAGGAACTGTTTCATGCGTTCCGAGTCCGGGTTATCAAACACTTTCTGCGGTGTACCTTGTTCCTCAATCACGCCCTGATGCAAGAACAGGACCTGACTCGACACATCCCTTGCAAACGCCATCTCGTGGGTGACTACGATCATGGTGCGGCCTTCCTCGGCGAGGCTTTGCATAACTTTGAGCACTTCACCCACCAGCTCGGGGTCGAGGGCCGATGTGGGCTCGTCAAACAGCATGACTTCCGGCTCCATGGCGAGGGCCCGGGCAATGGCGGCCCGCTGCTGCTGACCGCCTGACATCTGGGCTGGATAGTAATCTTTGCGCTCGTAGATACCCACCTTGTTCAGGTAGGTCTCGGCACGCTTAATCGCTTCCTTCTTGGGCACCTTGAGCACGTGGATGGGCGCTTCAATGATGTTTTCGAGCACGGTCATGTGGGACCAGAGGTTGAAGCTCTGGAACACCATGGAAAGTTTTGCCCGAACCAGTTCAACCTGCTTGTTATCCGCAGGAATGCGTTCGCCTTTCCGGTTGGTGGTGAACCGTATCGGGTCGCCGTGCACGATAATGTCGCCGGATGTGGGCGTTTCCAGCAGGTTAATGCAACGCAGGAAGGTACTCTTTCCGGAGCCGGAGCTGCCGATCAGGGAAACCACGTCGCCTTTGCGGGTCTCCAGTGAAATACCCTTGAGTACTTCAAGCTTATCAAAGGTCTTGTGAAT
>PAKW01000084.1 GCA_002707215.1 Halomonas sp. | reverse complement strand
GAGCGGACTCTGTTTCAAAAAATATTTACGAGAGTGGCATTTCATCTTAAAAATCTCCAAAAACCTTTTAATAGGCCACACCCAAACTGGATTCATATTCTTTTTCATAAAACAAAGGTATAACACTTGTGGGCCTTCGGTAGGCCGCCCTTCTCAACTTGTGGGCAAGTGCGGACAGGGTCTTGGGTTTGTTCATGGGTTTCTGCACGAACTCAAAACGCCAGACAGGATATCGCCGATTTCATAGAGAATGGTCAGCGCCAGGATACGACCGCCCCTCCGGAATGGTCCGCAGCACACTCAGAGATTTTGTTTTTTGTGGCTTGGCTGTTCGATCAACCGGAACTTCCGGGTACCCTTTTAATTCAGGGCCGGCGAAAAGCCCGGTATACCGTAAACCGGTGATCTTCCCGTAACCGCTCAACCGGGCCGATACACCGCTTCATCAGGGGCTCATAGGGCAGGAAGCTGTTTGCGACCAGGCGAACCTCACCACCAGGTCTGAGATGGCGTACAACCTCGCGAAGGAAACGCTCGGTCATGGACATATCGGTTCTCACGCCACTGTGGAAGGGGGGGTTGCTCAGTATCGCCGGCCAGATACCTTCAACACTGGTCAGGCCGTCCGATGCCAATATTTCACCGGAAACACCGTTACGCCGATAGGTTGCCCGGGCACAGGTCACAGCCTGGGACTGCACATCCACCCCGTCAACGGTGATTGCCGGCTGTCCCCTTTGCTTTTGCCAGGCATCAAGCCAGGCGCCGATCACCCCGGCACCACAGGCAAAATCGAGAATGTGACTGGCGCGCAGGGGATGGTCGCTGAGGGTTTCGAGCAGCATCCGGGTGCCGTCGTCAAGCTCTCCCTGGCTGAAGATCCCCGGCAGCCCGGCGGCCTCCAGGTGAATGCCCGCGCATTCCATGCCCGTCCAGCTCAGCCATTCCTGAAGCTCAAACCCTGGCAGCGATTCAACGGCTTCGGCACACCACACCTGGCAGTGCCTGGCACTGTCTACCTTGGCCGCCAGTGGCGCCACCGCTTTTAACTGTTTGGCAGCCCCGGCAATCCCCTCTTTTTTCTCGCCAACCACGACCAGCCGGGCGCCTTTTGCCGCCAGCCAGCGGGCAAGTGCCAGCCGCAACTCCAGTTCGGCCCGAGCCTTTGGCAAAAACACCACAAGGGTGTTGAAGGCATCCGCACCAAAGGCCGGATCATCGTAACCGAAGGCGACCTTCCAGTTGTCCCGCCCCCGCAGAGTCTCACACACACCCGCATGCTCACTCATGGCCATGCCGCTGTACTCAGACAGCTCAGACAACAGGCCGACGGAAGTAACGCCCAACAGGGCCACCTCCCCTGTGAGCAGGTGGCGATTCCTTAACAGGGCTTCGTGGGAATTGGGTAGAGACATTGAACAGGCAATCCCGCTTGGGTGGCTCGGACACGGGATACTTTAACCGGAATGCGCCGCCGAGTCTCCCATGGCAGGCCGGATCCCGGAGGCATCAGAACGAAAGGAAACGAACCGCCGGCAAGCAGTCACTTGTATCGGGCAACAGTGCCCACACGGAGAGCGTCTTCCGGGGACATACCCCAGTCCTCGGGCTGGCCTTTATCGGAAGACTTGCGCCCCCGGGCGCGCTCATCTGACGCGTCGGAGACGCCTTTACGATGGCTGAAGGCTGTCAGGGCTTTTTGCATCAGTTCTTTCATGGTTCACCTCCTCGCTTGCAGCAGTCGCTACTCTACCAAAGCGGGAGGTGACCAACTGTGATGACACCGGGGGTCAGGAAGTGACACTCATCACGAATTTTTGACGAAATTTTACATTTCCTGCTAGACGGTTTTCTGGCGCCCGGAGCGCACCGGCCTCAGAACCAGCTCCTCCAGGCTGGTTTGCCGGACACGCTCAAGATCTTCTTCGCCGGAAACCGACAGCCCCATATCCCTGAGAATACCGTCCGCAACGTCATAGACAAAACCGTGAACCGTCAGCGGCTGGCCACGCTTCCAGGCTTCCTGGACGATGTTGTTCTGGCACACATGCCCCACCTGCTCCACTACGTTCAGTTCGCACAGCCGGTCTACCCGGTCCTGCACGTTCGGCAGGGCATCCAACACCTTCTGGTGCCGGTCACGTACATCCTGCACATGTCGCAACCAGTTGCTTATCAACCCGAAGCCCTCGTTGAGCAGTGCCGCTCTCACGCCACCACAACCGTAATGCCCGACCACCAGAATATGTTTGACCTTAAGCACATCAATGGCGAACTGGAGCACCGACAGGCAGTTAAAGTCCGTATGCACAACCACGTTGGCCACGTTCCGGTGAACAAACAGCTCACCGGGCAGCAGATCGACAATCTGGTTGGCCGGCACACGGCTGTCCGCACAGCCAATCCAGAGATATTCCGGTGCCTGCTGGTTGGACAGGCGGTGGAAAAACTGGGGGTCCTGGGCCTTGATGCCATCGGCCCAGGACCGGTTTTTTTCCAGAAGATGGTCAAGCTGACCCATTACCTTACTCCGTTTTAGTGATTCCCGGACGCCGATTGAACGGGAATCATGGTCTCAAAGCAAGGCTCAGTTTATCTGAGCCTCAACCTCAGCCTCAACCTCGCCATGAGGCTGATGCATGGTCGCCTGGGCCAGATCCAGAAGCTCCCGCAAGGCCACCGAGAACATCGCATACTCCGGTTCTCTCACACCCTTGAGCTCGGACAACATGGTTTTCCAGCGATCAATCATCTGGTCATGACGCGCCATCCAGGCCTCCACACAGGCAGGCACGTCCGCCGGTTTTCCTGCCAGCTTCAGCACACCCGTGGTCAAAGCCCGCTGCTGCCAGTCCAGATCCTCGCGGAAACTCTCCCTGGCAAGGGCCTGCCAGTGGGAAGCCGGGGTCAGAGCGGCAATGGCATTGGCGAACCAGTTGAGATCAAGGCGGTCACCCAGCTCGTAGTAAAGATTGGCGACTGTTTTCAACGGCATTCCTGACGCTTCCTGTGCCTCGATAATACTGAGGGACGAGTACAGGTGCCCGGTACCGGAAACCACGGAAGCCAGCTCTGTCGGTAATCCGGCTTCCACCAGCGCCTGATACCGCTTTTCCCAGGTGATCCGGGCCTGCTCTCCCAGGTACTCCGGCAGGCCTGCGGTAATGGCCCAGACGCTGTCGGCAAAACGCTCCATGTGATTCTGGATACTCAGTTCCGCGCGACGGTTGCGCAACAGCCAGCGCACCGAACGGCGCATCAGCCGCATCAGGTCCTGCATCAACTGCATCTGAAGCTGGGCCGGCACATGAAAATCCAGATCCTCAATCCTGTCCCACCAGTTATCGATGCGAAAAACGTCCCGGGCAATGATCCAGGCCAGTGCTATGGAGGCTGCATCGGCGCCAGTGGACTGGTTCAGCCGCTCCACAAAGGTAATACCCATGTGGTTAACCATGTCATTGGCAATCTGGGTGGCAATGATTTCACGGCGCAGCTGGTGCTCACCCAGCTCTTTCGAGAATTTCTGGGTCAGGTCCCGCGGGAACACCTTGTACATTTCACCCGCCAGCATCGAATCGTCCGGCAGCGTGCTGTTTATCAGGGTCTGCTTGAGATCGCCTTTCACATAGGAGATCAGAACCGACAACTCCGGCCGGGTCAGCCCTTTTTTGTCCAGCTTGCGCTCAGACAGGGTTTCGTCGTCCGGCAGGAACTCCAAAGCGCGGTTCAGCTTCCCCTGACTCTCAAAGGTGCTCATCAGCCGGCGGTATTCCTCCAGGCGCGTCGCCGCATCCTCGCTGGCGATACTGATGGCCTGGGTCTGGCGGTAGTTGTTCTTAAGCACCAGCTCCGCCACATCGTCGGTCATTTCCTCAAGCATGATGTTGCGCTGCTTGTATGTGAGATCCCCCATGACCACCACCCGGTTGAGCAGGATCTTCATGTTGACCTCATGGTCTGAACAATCAACCCCGCCGGAGTTGTCGATAAAGTCGGTATTCAGGCGCCCGCCCCTGAGGGCATATTCAATACGCCCGAGCTGGGTCAGCCCCAGATTACCGCCCTCGCCGACAACCTTGCAGCGCAGTTCCGAACCATTGATTCGAAGGCCGTCGTTAGCTTTATCGCCGACATCGCCGTGGGATTCGCTTTTTGCCTTCACGTAGGTGCCAATACCGCCTACCCAGAGCAGATCCACCTGTGCCTTGAGAATATGGGATATCAGCATGTTCGGCGGCACCCGATCCGACTTGATGCCCAGCAGTTTTTTCATTTCCGGGCTGACCGGAATGGACTTGGCATTCCGGCTGAAGATGCCACCGCCCTTGGAGATGAGTTTGCTGTCGTAGTCGGTCCATGCGGAGCGGGGCAACGCAAACAATCGTTTACGCTCTATATAACTCCGCTCCGGATTCGGGGTCGGGTCGATAAAGATATGGACATGGTTAAAGGCAGCAACCAGCTTTGTTTTCTCCGAAGACAACAAACCATTGCCAAAAACGTCGCCGCCCATGTCGCCGATGCCGATGGCGGTGAATTCATCCAGCGCCGGGTTGATGCCCATCTCCCGGAAATGGCGCTCCACCGAGACCCAGGCGCCCCGCGCGGTAATGCCCATCTTCTTGTGGTCGTAGCCATTGCTGCCACCGGAGGCGAAGGCATCGCCCATCCAGAAGCCGTATTCGGCCGCCAGGCCATTGGCGATATCCGAGAAGGTTGCCGTGCCCTTGTCGGCAGCCACGACCAGATAATGGTCATCTTCATCGTGGCGGATCACCCGCTCCGGCGGGTGAATGCCGGCATCGACCAGATTGTCGGTAATATCCAGCAAACCGCGGATAAAGGTTTTATAGGCTTCGATGCCCTCCGCCTGGAAGGCTTCCCGGTCCGAGGGGTCTGGCAGCCGTTTGGCAACAAAACCGCCTTTGGCGCCCACAGGAACGATCACCGCGTTCTTGACCTGCTGAGCTTTTACCAGACCCAGAATCTCCGTACGGTAGTCCTCAAACCGGTCAGACCAGCGCAGGCCGCCACGGGCGACCTTGCCACCCCGGAGGTGCACACCCTCAACCCGTGGCGAATAGACGAAAATCTCGAACATTGGCAGCGGCAGGGGGACATCCGGAATCCTGGATGGATCGAATTTCACACTGATGTAGGATTTGGGGCCACCCGCTTCATCCTGCTGGTAAAAGTTGGTGCGCAGGGTGGCCTGGATCAGCTCAAGGAAAAGCCGCAGCACACGGTCTTCACTGAGATTCTCCACCTCGTCCAGACCCGCATTGAACTCGATCTCCAGCTTTTGCTGGGCCGCCTGGCATTTGCCCGGGCTCTGGTACCGCTCCGGGTTGAAACGAACTTCGAAGAACTCCAGCAGCAACTGCGTCAGCTCAACGTGGTTCACCAGTGTATTGGAGATAAAGGTCTGGCTGTTGGAAAAACGGATCTGGCGCATATAACGGGCGTAGGTCCGCAGAAGCGCAATCTGCCTCCAGCTCATGTAGGAGGACAGCAGCATCCGGTTGAAGGCATCGTTTTCGGCCTCCGCGTACCAGACCCGCCGGAACAATTCCTCGAAAATCGGCCGGAGGCGATGAATGTCTACCACATCGCCGGTGTGAGCATGGAGTGTGAAATCGTGAATCCAGACTGTCTTGTTGTGGCGGTCGGTCACCTCGAACGGATGCTCGCCAATGACGCGGAAGCCAAGATTATCGAAAATCGGCATCACGTCTGAAAGGGGCAGCGGTTCGTCCGGATAGAATAACTTGAAATGCAGCGTGCTCTCATCCTCTTCCAGCGCCCGATAGAAACTCATGGCAAGGTCGCTTTTGATGGCAGACGCAGAAATATGCTTAAGATCAATCGCCGCACGCCTGGCCGAGAACATATCGGTATAGCTGGCCGGGAAGCCGCCGGCCCAGAGCCGGTAGAGCTCATTGCCCTGTTCTTCACCGTAAGCTTCGCTCAGCGCCTCGGCGAGGCCGTCACGCCAGGATTGCGCCAGTTCAATGACTTTCTCTCGGATTTCAGCCGTTGGCAGCTGGCGGTTTTCAACCTGGGGCACGCGGATGGTGAACTGGACCCGGGCCAGCACGGATTCCGAGAAGTGGGTAACAAACTCAACGTCCTCGGCGCCGAGCCGGTCCACCAGCACCTGTTCCACTTTCAGACGAAGTTCGGTGTTGTAGATATCCCTCGGGAAAAACGCCAGGCAAGTCACAAACTGGCCATAAACATCCTCCCGCATGAACAGTTCAATACGGCGGCGTTCCTGAATGTACAGGATGCTTTTGGCCACCTTCAGCAACTCGTCCGGCTCGATCTGGAACAGCTCATCCCGGGGATAGAGGGTCAGAATCTGCTCCAGTTCCTTGCCGGCGTAATCATCCCGGAGGAAACCGGAGCGCTTCATCACACTCTGGAATTTACGGCGGAGCAGCGGAATCTCATCCGGCCGCTCGTTATAGACCCGGGCGGTATACAACCCCAGGAAGCGACGCTCGCCAACAACCTCCCCCTTGCTGTCGAACTTCTTGACCGCAATATAGTCCGGGTAAGCCGGGCGGTGAACCCTTGAGCGCTGGGCCGACTTGGCGAAGATAAAGATATCGTCGGTCCGGGTCATCTCGTGCCGGGTGCGCTGGGGCAATTCGTTCAGGCGCACCCTTTCTGGCCGCTCGTTGTTGACTTTCAGGATACCCAGCTCGGAGTTCCCGACCCGCCGGACCACCATGCCGCTCTTGTCCTTGGCAAAATCGTATTCGTCATACCCCAGGAAGGTAAAGTGATCCCGTGCCAGCCACTCAAGAAAGGCCCGGGCCTCTGCCTTCTGCTCTTCGTTGATACCGGCGGTAGTACTGTCCAGCTCCCCGATAATCTCAGTCACCTTCTCGGTCACCACCGGGAAATCGGATACTGCGATCCGGACTTCATGAAGCACGTCTTGCAGCGTGTCTTCCAGATCCCGGAGATCCCCGGGATGACTGTGTCGGTCAATTTCCAGAACGATAAAGGCCTCATAGGCGGATCGGGAGGCGATCTTTTTTGTGCTGTGCAGCTTCTTCAGTTTGCCGTCTTTGTCCCGCTCGACCTGAAGAATTGAATGCTGGATCGAGTGAGTGCCGATTTCGCGCTGATTAATGGCAATGCGCAGGGAGTCAATCAGGAACGGCATATTGGGGTGCAGAATAAAAACGACAGTGTGGGTCGACTCCCAGCCGTCGCTTTCCAGGTCCGGATTGAAAACCGCCACTGAAGTTTTCTCGGCGGAGCGCTTCTGCAGAAACTGCCAGGCCGCCAGCACGGCACCATAGGTATCTGAGAATCGTCGGCTGACCAGCTCTTCCAGGGGAATATGGGCGTAATGCTGCTTGGCAAATTCGCTGATTCTTTTGGCTTCGGTTTTGGTAATCTTCTTTGCGAAGGCGTCAGCCAACTGTTCAAAGAACTGATCCTTGCTGGCCACTGTCAGCGCATTCATGGTCGACCTCAGTTAGTGTGAAATAAACGTAATCACGGTATCGTCACATAAGCATAGTCAAGCCCTTGATTTTTGCCGGCCAGACACCAAAACTGCGGCAACTACCTACGCACGATACGGGTTTCTCCGGAAAAATCTCAAACAGAGAGGGAGCAGTCACTTCCAATGTCGTTACAGCATACGTTCGGTGAGTTACGGGCACAGTTAGCCAAACGGATAATCGGGCAGGAAAAACTCGTGGATCGCCTGCTGATCGCCCTGCTCGCAGACGGTCACCTGCTTGTGGAAGGGGCGCCGGGCCTGGCTAAAACCACTGCCATCAAGGCCCTTGCAGAACACCTCGAAGGCGATTTCCATCGAATCCAGTTCACCCCGGACCTGCTGCCGTCAGACGTCACCGGCAGCGAAATCTACCGGCCGGAAACGGGCCAGTTCGAATTCCAGCGCGGCCCCATTTTCCACAACCTGGTGCTTGCCGATGAGATCAACCGCGCGCCTGCCAAGGTGCAATCGGCGTTGCTGGAGGCCATGGGCGAGAGGCAGATCAGCGTAGGCATGCGCACCTTCGCTCTGGACCAGCCGTTCATGGTGATGGCCACCCAGAACCCGATTGAGCAGGAAGGCACCTATCCGCTGCCCGAAGCGCAACTGGACCGATTTCTGATGCATGTGGTCATCCATTACCCGTCGGCGGAAGCTGAGAAAGCCATTCTCCAGCTCGCCCGGAACGATTATCGGCAGGGCGTGCCAAAGACAGACCTCCGCCTCGCAGCCCAACAGGTTTTTGAGGCCCGGACTGAAGTGGCCGACATCTATATGGCAGAGGCGGTCGAGCAGTACCTGCTCGCACTGGTTCTGGCAACCAGGGACCCGGCAGTCCTGGACCCGGAACTCGCCCGCTGGACCGCCTTCGGCGCCAGTCCCCGCGGCACCATTGCCCTGGATCGCTGCGCCCGAGCCCTGGCGTGGCTTGATGGCCGCGACTATGTCACACCCGACGACGTCCGGGCCATGGCCTTTGATGTACTGCGCCACCGCATTCTGCTGACCTTCGAGGCGGAGGCCGAAGGCATGACCGCAGACACCGTGATCGAGCGGCTGGTCGAACGTGTTCCGGTGAGTGCCTGAAACCGCCGACGGACGCAGTTCACGGGAGCCGCCAGCAATGCCGAACACCGACACAGCAACCTACATCGGGCTGGCGGATCTTATCCGCCTGCAGGCGGATGCCCGGGCATTGAAACTGCCTTCGGCACGGCCGGTGCGTTCCCGTCAGGCCGGCCTTCAGCGATCACCCCAGCGGGGCCGGGGCATGGCCTTTGCCGAAGTCAGGCTATACCAGCCCGGCGATGACATCCGCAGTATTGACTGGCGGGTAACCGCCAGGCGCCAGGCGCCGCATACCAAACTCTACGAGGAAGAGCGGGAACGGCCTGTACTGCTGTTGTGCGATCTCGGCCCGAGCCTTTTTTTTGCCAGTACCGGCGCCTTTAAACAGGTGCGTTGTGCCCAGCTTGCCGCTATCCTCGCCTGGCTGGCTCTTTGGTCCGGAGACCAGGTGGGGGGCATTGTCTTTAATGGCGAAACACTGAGCGTTCAGCGCCCGGCCCGGCGCAAGAAATCGGTACTACGGCTGCTGGATACCCTGGCGGAGCAGCAGCACCGGGCGAGTCACGAGCTGGCGCAAAATGAAGGTGCCAGCCAGGGCAGGCTGGATACCGCCCTGACCGAGGCACGCCGGGTTGCCCATACCGGCAGCCGGATTTTCGTGATCAGCGATTTTCTGGAGATCTCCCCGGAGACCGGTAAACTGCTCGGCGCCCTGGCCCGCCACAATACTGTCAGTGCACTGAGAGTGGTCGACCCCCTGGAAAGGGAACTACCGAAAGCCGGGCAGTTCGCGGTGGCGGGCCCGGACGGCCCGGTCTGGTTTGATGCCGCCAACCCACACTTCCAGAGGGCCTGGCATGAGAAGGTGGCCAGCCATGAACGGCAGCTCGAAGACTGTTTCCAGACCTCTGGTGTCACTGCGGCAGCCGTTTCGACCGGGGACGATCCGGCGACGGCCCTGAAATCACTGCTCGGACCAGGGGGGCGAATCGGGTGAATCCGCAAGACCCGCTCAGTCAGCTCAGAGACATTCACCTGCCCGATCCCGGAGGTTTCTGGCCACCGGCG
The DNA here is from genome assembly GCA_002707215.1 of Halomonas sp. Classification (GTDB taxonomy): domain Bacteria; phylum Pseudomonadota; class Gammaproteobacteria; order Pseudomonadales; family Oleiphilaceae; genus Marinobacter. The sequence goes on along the minus strand of PAKW01000084.1, from coordinate 10,120 downwards.
CCCGGGTGGTGGATTCTGGCCATTCTGGGGATTGCGCTTGTCGCCGCAGTGACCTGGCAGATTCTCAGGCGCAGACGCAGGAACCGCTGGCTGCGGTCGGCACGGTCGGAACTGGCCATGCTGGAGCGCTCAGCGGCCCCCGATCCCCAGTGGTTTGTGCAACTGAACAGGCTCCTGAAACAGGCCGCCCGCAAGCGATACCCACAATCGCACCCGGAAGCCCTGACCGGTGATGCCTGGGTGGAATTCCTGTTAGCCACAGCCCCCGGACACCGGATTGCCTCAAGACCGGTGGCTGAAGCCCTGGTAGAAAGCGCCTGGCGACCTTCGGTTTCAACCGAGCCTGCCCAGGCACTGGCATTTGCCAGGCTGTGGCTGGGAGGTCAGAAATGCTGAACCTTGCCTGGCCCTGGGTGCTGACTCTGGTCATCATTCCCCTGCTCCTTCAGTGGCGCAAACCTCAGGGACAGTCAGTGGACGCGCCGGTTCTGCCGGTTGGTCACTGGCTGTCAGGCCTGCCCGGCGTCAGCCGCCGGGGCAACGCTGTGCCGCTGTGGCAGAAACTGCTGCTGCTCCTTATGTGGGTATTACTGGTCATTGCCCTGGCCCGGCCGCAGCACGTTGGCGAACAAACGCAGATGCCGGTGTCCGGCCGTGACCTGATGCTCGTGGTGGATATTTCTCCCAGTATGGATGAGCAGGACATGGTGCTTCAGGGCCGGAGCATTAACCGGCTGCAAGCAGTAAAGCGGGTCCTTGATGACTTCATTTCCCGCCGCCAGGGCGACCGGCTGGGATTGATCCTGTTTGGTACCGAACCCTACGTCCAGGCGCCCCTGACCTTTGACCTCGAAACCGTCAGAACCCTGATGCGGGAAGCCGGCCTCGGTATGGCCGGCCGTGCCACGGCCATTGGTGACGCCATTGGCCTTGCCACCAAACGGCTCCGGGACAGACCCAAAGACCAGCGAGTGATGGTGCTACTAACGGATGGCGCCAACACCGCCGGCGAAATAACACCGGACAAGGCCACCGAGATTGCCACTGCCGCCGGCATTCGGATTTACACCATCGGCATCGGCGCGGAGTCCATCGTGCAGCGTGGCCTGTTGGGGTCGCGCCGCGTCAACCCGTCCCGCGATCTGGATGAAAGCCTGCTGACCCGGATGGCCCAGCAGACCGGCGGTGAGTATTTCCGGGCCCGTAGCCTGCCGGAGCTTGAACTCATCTATGAACGCATTGATCAGTTGGAGCCCATCGAACTGGAAGGCAAATACTACCGCCCTGTCACTGAACTCTACGCCTGGCCCGCCGGCCTTGCGGCGGCCCTGTGGGGCATGCTGTTTCTGTACCGGCGGATGGGCCAGATAATGGCCACGCGTCGCCGGCAAAGTGAGAGGGAACCGGATGTTGGCTGATTTTCACTTCCTGCGCCCGCTCTGGCTGCTGTTGGTTCTCCTGCTGCCATTGATGTACCTGGCGTTCCGCCAGTTACATCTGGGGGACAGCGGTTGGTCCCGGCTCATTCCGGCCCGCCTGTTGTCACCTGTCATACGCCACGAAGGCACATCAGGCAGACCCCCGAAATCCCCCATGGTGCCAGCTGCCATGGCCCTGGTCGTCCTGGCCACTGCCCTTGCCGGACCGACCTGGCGGGAGGCGCCCACCCCGCTTAAACAGCCGGGGGAAAGCCTTGTGATTGCACTTGATCTCTCACTCTCCATGCTGGCAACAGACGTAGAACCAGACCGTCTGACCCGGGCCAAACGGAAAATCCGGGATATTCTCGCGGTACGGCAGGGCAGCCTGACCGGGCTGCTCGTGTACGCCGGTGATGCCCATGTGGTCACACCGCTGACCGATGACACCAGAACCATTGAGGGTATGCTGGACGTGCTGGATCCGGTGATCATGCCAGCCACCGGCAATCGTGCTGACCTTGCCATCGTCAGGGCGGCCGATCTGCTGAAACAGGGTGCACCGGGTAACGGCCGGATTCTGGTGATCACCGACCAGATCGGTGAACACTATTGGCCTGAAATACGGGAGACTCTGTCCGAAACCGGATATGCGTTCAACACCCTGGTTGTGGGAACCGAAGAAGGTGGGCCCATTCCCCTGGCCCGCCGCGGATTCATTCGTGAAAACGGCGAAATTGTGATCAGCCGTGCCACCCCCGGCGCCCTGTCGGAACTGGCCCGGAGCACCGGGGGCCAGAGCCACGAACTGACCCTCAACAACACCGATATTGAATCCCTTGAACTCAGTCCGAAAGACACCGATGACTGGCAGGATACAAGTGCAGGGCTGACCGTCACCCGCTGGCAGGATGACGGTTACTGGCTGCTCTGGCTGGCCGCCCCCCTGATTCTGCTGGGATGGCGCCGGGGCGCATTTACCGCCCTGGCCCTGGTGCTTTTACCGGCGTTTCCACAGCCGGCAGCAGCCATGACCTGGGCCGACCTTTGGCAGCGTCAGGATCAGAGAGCCCCCGAACTGATCCGGAACGATCCGAAGCAGGCAGCCGCCCGGCTGGATGATCCCGAATGGAAAGGCTCCGCACTGTATCGGTCTGGTCAGTTTGATGCGGCCGCGCAGGTCTTTTCCCGGGCCGAAGGGCCCCGTGCCAGTTACAACCAGGGCAACGCACTGGCCAGAGCCGGCAAACTCGAAGAGGCCCTCGCAGCTTATAATCATGCCCTGGCAGAGAGTCCGGATATGGAAGATGCCCGCCACAATCTGAAGATTGTCGAAGAATTACTGAAGCAGAAAAATCAGGGCAATGGTGACAGTCAGAGCAACAAACAGAAAGACCCATCAGAATCCCCGGGCAGCGATGGCAACAAGCCGCAGGATAATCAGGGCCAACCCGGAAACAGTAAAAATCCCGGTGACTCTGGCAACGAGCAGCAGCAGAACTCCGGGAACAGCCAGGAACCAGGGGAACCGAATCGCAAGCCGGATAAGCAGACGAATGAACCGAAGGGACAGACGCCGGAACAGGCATCGGCAGAACAGGCGTCATCGGCGAACCAGCCCCAGGCGCCTGCGCCGATTTCTGAAACGCCCCTGACACAGAGCCAGGAGCAGTCGCTCAGGCGGATTCCCGACAACCCGGGCGGCCTGTTACAGCGAAAGTTCCTGCAACAGTATCAACAACGCCAGACTCCATCCGATGAGGGCGATACACCATGGTAAAACGGTTGATCACAGCGGCTGTCTGTCTTTTTCTTCTGATAACAATCTGGCTGCCGGTCCAGGCGCAAGAGCTCATAGTCGAGCCAGACAGAACCCGGCTTTACGACGGTGAGGTGATGACCCTGACGGTTAAAGGCAGCATGGAAATCGATATCAACCTGGGCAACCTGTTCGATTTCGACATATCCAGCCTGCCCAAGCCCGATATCGAAAAGGTACAGCCGGATTTCGAGATCCTCGCGCAGAACCAGCAATACAGCATCCATACCATCAACAGCCAGATGGTCGGCGAGATCACCTGGACCTACCAGCTTGCCCCGACAACCACCGGTAAACTGACCATTCCCGCCCTCACTTTCAATGGCGCCGTTTCCGAGCCTGTCACAGTGGAAGTTGTGGACGGCACGCCACCGGATCAGGCAGACACCGGCCGTGACAGCTTTATTGAACTGTCCGCCGATAAGGCCGAGGTTTATGTGCAGGAGCAGTTGATTCTGACCATTCGCCTGTTCTTCCGCGGCAACCTGATCCGGGGCGAACTGTCGGAACCCCAGCACCCCGATGTTGTTATCGAACCGCTCGGCAGGCAACAGGAATTCTCACGCTACCGTGACGGTGTGCGCTATCGTGTGGTGGAACGCCGCTATGCTCTGTTTCCGCAGCGCCCGGGCAGTTTCAGGCTCTCGCCAATCCGGTTTGAAGGCCAGTCCCGGGACGCCCAGGGCAAGCTCAGATTCCTCAGGGACAGCGAGGAGCTGTTTGAAATACCGGTCAAGGAGGTGCCATCGCAGTTCACCGGAAAAACCTGGTTGCCGGCACGCAACCTAAGCCTGACAGAAGCCGGCTTGCCGCCAACTCTTGAAGTCGAAACGGGTGAAAACATCACCCGGGAAATCCGCCTGACAGCAGCCGACCTGCCCTCGGAGACGCTGCCACCACTGCCGGATGCTGTGCCACCGGGTTTGAGGAGTTATCCGGAGCAACCCGAGCGAACCACCGAGACAACGCCCGACGGTCTTTCCTCATCCTTGACGCAGTCAGTGGCCCTGGTGCCGGTTGAGGCCGGGCAAATGACCCTGCCGGCCATCCGCATTCACTGGTGGGACACGAAAGCTGATCGCGAACGTGTTGCTGAGATTCCGGAAAAAACATTGACGGTAACGGGCCCGACTGCCGCTGGCGCAGTACCGCCGCGGAAAACAGCCAAAACCGGCGGGGAGACACCCGCAAAAAGAAAAAGCGTGACACCCGATTCGCCGGATAATCAGGCTCCGGACCGGACCAGCCTCTGGCAATGGCTCAGTCTGGTGTTGGCGGTGCTATGGGGGGGCACTTGGCTGGCTTGGTGGCGATTACGGAGGAACCCGGCAAACCTGCCGGTTACCGGTGAAACCGGAAATGATCGGGCCGCCTTTGACCGACTCATCAACGCCGCCCGGGACGGTTCCGCGACAACGCCGGAACTGCTGGTGGAATGGGCCAACCTGCACACACCCGGCCACGGCTTTCATTCCGCGGCAGACGTTGCCAGCCATTTCCGGAACGAGGCGTTAACCGCGGAGATCAGAAAACTGCAGGCTCGCCTTTTCGCGCCGGGACACGGCACGGAAGACTGGGATGGACGCGCCATGGTCGGGGCACTGGAGCAAATAAGAAAAGCGACCGCAAAGCCGGAGGCCAGGGCTGACCTGCCGCCGCTCTATCCCCGGGGCCTAGCCTAGCCGCGTGATCCGGTCAGTTGGTCAGCTGCTGATCGATCACAATGGCGACCGGCTCGCCCTGACCGTCGCCCACCGCGACCGGCATATCCGTGCTGCCCTGCCAGTCTCCCGGCTGGGCGCCCACACTTCCGGACCGGCTGAGCCGGGCAGTAATCACCACTTCTTCAGCATCGGAAATTCTGGCTTGGGGTGACATGGAATAGCTGTCGTCCAGGCGTATTTCTGCTGGCAACTGACCTGCCGTCAGTCTTGCCACGGCCAGCGGCGGCCCTTGCTGGGCGCCAGCCTGGCGTGCAAACAGGAACAGCGTGGTATCCGCAGGCACCTGGTCCCTGAAAGCCTCAACCAGTGTTACCCGCACGGTAACCCCTGCGCCAGCCGCTTCGGGTTCGGCAGCCGGTTCGGGTGGCTTCTCTCCCAACCGGGTGTAGGCTTCACGTATTCCCTCACGGATGGAGGCAATCTGGGGATGATCCGGAGCCACGGTCTCAATCCGCTCCCAGTATTCGATGGCCTGGCGATAATTTTGTTGGCTAAACGCGTTGATACCCAGCAAGCCAAGGACATTCACCTCATCCGGGTTCAGCTTGCGCGCCTGTTCGATGGCGGCAGTCACCTCTTCTGTCATGGCACCCTCGCTGTCAAAGAACAACGCCTGGGCCGCCAGGCCATAGGCGACGGATTCGGAGCGGTCATCACCCGAGACGCTCCCTGCCAATTGCCGGAATGCCCAGGCCGCATCGTTGTACCGCTCCAGACTCATATAGGTGCGACCCAGCATGGCCCAACCCTCCGGGTTATCCGGGCTGGCTTCAAGGCGCTCGCGCAGCTGTTCGGAAAGCTCAGACATCTGAGCCTGCCGCGCGCCGTCGGGAGCACCTATTTCCTGCATGGCGATGAACTGTTCAACCTGGTCCATCGCGCCCCAGTGCTGATACAGGTAGAACGTTGCCGCCGGCACCAGAAGGATAGACACAAGCGCGACGGCCATGGCACTTCCCCGGCCACTTTTGACCAGTCCCGTGTGCTCGCCCTCCGGCACGTCATCCAGCATGGCACCGGCCAGTTCTTCCTTCAGCTGGCGATAGTTTTCGTTGTCCAGGATGCCGGCCTCATACTCCCGGTCCAGCTCCTTCATTCTGGAGCGATAGGCCATCAGGTTCTGGTTTTTCAGATCCGTCTGTTTTCTGGCACCGGTCCGGTGAGAAAGCACCGGGTAAAGCACGAACGCCAGGGCAATAATGATGAGTACTGTTGCGGCAATCCAGAAAGTTTGAGTCATGGAATTCCAGTCACAGGTTCAGAATTAAATCGGGTAACGGCTTGAAAGGCAGAAGGCAAAAATTTCAGGAAGTTCTGTCCTGTTCCTTATCGGCCAGCATCCTGTCTACACGGGCTTTCTCTTCAACGCTGAGCACGGAACCTTCAGCTCCTGCCCGCCGGGAGCGGATAATCACAACCGCCACGGCCAACAACCCGCCGAATACGGTGATCACTGGTGTTGCCCAGAGCAGGAACGTACGGCTGTCGAATTCCGGTTTATAGCGCACGAACTCACCAAAACGTCCGACCAGCGACTCGACAATCTCTTCATTGCCGGCACCGTCCTTCATCATTCGATAGACCTCGTCCCGCATATCCCTGGCGATCGGCGCGTTGGAGTCGGCGATATTCTGGTTCTGGCATTTCGGGCAGCGCAGCTCGGCGATCAGATTCTGATACCGCTGTTCCTGCGCCCGGTCCTCGAAATCATAGACGTCCGCCACGTCCCCGGTTGCTACCCCGGAGATCAGAACCACCAGGGCAAGAAAAACAATCCTCGGCATCAGCCCTTCCCCTGCAATTCGTTGATCACCGGTTGCAGTGCCTGTTCCCAGACCGTCTCATTGATCACACCAACGTGGCGGTAGCGAACAACGCCCCCGGCATCAATGATGAAGGTCTCGGGGGCACCGTAAACACCCAGGTCAAACCCGAGTGTTCCCCTCGGGTCGTAGATGATTTCCCGGTATGGGTCGCCGAGACGGTCGAGCCAGACCAGGGCATCTTCACGGTTGTCCTTGTAGTTGAGGCCGATGATGGGCACACCCTTTTCCTCCGCCAGCCACATCAGATCATCGTGCTCATCCCGGCAGGCCGGACACCAGGTGCCCCACACATTCAACAGGGTAACCCGACCGCGAAACAAGCTCTGATCCAGCATGGTGTCGGGGTTACGCAGTTCCTGCAAGCCGAATTCAGGGACTGGTTTCCCGATCAGTGCCGACTCCAGTTTGGTGGGGTCCTTGCCGATGCCGGCAAACAGCACTACACCAATCACCACGGCAACGAGTAACGGGAGAAAGAGCAGGAACCGCTTCATGATACGGCTCCCGCGGAGTGTGCCGGCCCAGCGTCTGTAACAGGTGCGCCGATGCCGGCCTTTTCCTCTGCCCGTTCCCGGATCCGGTAACGGCGATCAGAAATGGCCAGGAAACCTCCGGCAGCCATGAATATCGCGCCCAACCAGAGCCAGCGCACCAGCGGCTTGTACTGAAGACGGATAGCCCAGGCGTCGTCGGAAATGCGTTCACCAATGGCGACAAAAATGTCCCGGAACAGTCCGGCGTCGATGTCCGCCTCCGTCATAACGCTCATGCCAACGGAGTACTGGCGCTTTTCAGGGTGCAGCTCGGCGACGGGCTCACCGTCCAGCATCACGTCAAAACTGCCGTACTGTGCGGTGAAATTGGCTCCGCGACGCTCGCCAATGTCCTTGAACACAAACTGATAATCACCGACGGTCGCCACATCGCCCGGCACCATGCGCACGTCCCGCTCGATACCATAATTCGAGACCACCGTGGCGCCGGCCATGGTAATTGCCAGGCCCAGATGGCCGAGCACCATGCCGTAATAGCTGCGGGACTGGCGCCGGAGCCCATGGATTCGCCCTTTCCTCGAAGAGGATTTATCCCAGAGATCCCAGAAGGTGGCAACCACCACCCACATTGCTGTAAATACCCCGAGAAATGCCCAGGGCTTGAATCCACCATAGCCAATCACAACGGCTGTGCTGGCGATAAGGCTGACCGCCAGGGGCCACAGCAGTTTGCGTGCCAGCCAGCCACCGTCGGTCTTCTTCCACCGGGAGAATATTCCGGCACCCAGCAACAGACCGGTCGCCACGGCCAGCGGGCTGAAGGTAAGATTGAAGAATGGCTCACCGATCGACAGTTTCCCCATTTCCAGGAAATCGAGAACCAACGGGTAAAGCGTGCCAACGGCCACCAGCAGCGTGGCTGAAACCAGCAGCACGTTGTTCAGCAGCAGGAAGATTTCCCGGGACAGCGGCCCGTACCGGGAACGAACATGAACCACCGGCGCCCGGAAAGCATAGAGCGCCAGGCTGGCAATTACGGTTATCGCCAGCAGCGCGAGCAGGAAGGTGCCCCGCTCAGGGTCGGAGGCAAAGGCATGAACGGAAGTCAGCACTCCGGAACGGACCAGGAAGGTACCCAGCAGACTGAGGGCGAACGTGACAATTGCCAACAGCACGGTCCAGCTCTTGAATACGCCCCGTTTTTCAGTGACCGCCAGCGAATGCATCAACGCGGTGCCTGATAACCAGGGCAACAGCGACGCATTTTCCACCGGATCCCAGAACCACCAGCCGCCCCAGCCAAGCTCATAATAGGCCCACCAACTGCCCAGGGCGATGCCAAGGGAAAGGAAGGCCCAGGCGACGGTGGTCCAGGGTCGTGACCAGCGTGCCCAGGCAGCATCAAGGCGGCCATTGATCAGCGCCGCAATCGCAAAGGCGAAGGCGACGGCAAAACCGACGTACCCCATGTATAGCAAGGGAGGGTGAATGATCAGACCCATATCCTGGAGCAACGGATTAAGGTCCGCCCCGTCTGCGGGCACGTTGGGCAGCAGGCGATCAAACGGATTCGAGGTAATTATGATGAACAGCAGGAATCCGACGCTGATCATACCCAGCACTGAAAGCACCTGGGAAATCATCACCGAGGGCAGTCGACGACTGAAGATTGCCACGGCCAGCGTCCAGCCTGCGAGCATGAGTATCCAGAGCAGCAGCGAACCCTCGTGGCCACCCCAGACCGCACTGAACTTGAAGTACCAGGGCAGCATGCTGTTGCTGTTATTGGCAACGTAGGCCACTGAGAAGTCGTCTGTCACAAAAGCGCGGGTCAGTACAGCGAAGGCAAGGCCAATAAAGACAAACATTCCGGCCGCCAGAGGCCTGGCAAATGCCTGAAGGTTGCCTCTGTCAGTCAGGGACCCCGCCAGGGGTACCACGGAAAGAAGCACTGCCAGCAACAGCGCGAGTATCAGTGCAAGCTGTCCGAGTTCGGGATACATCAGAGCCCTCCAGAAACCAGGCTGTTAGGTGAAGCATTTAGTTTAATAGGATACCGTGTTCGTATTCGCACTGGCCTTGTTCTGGCCTTTTGATGCCTTCTCAAGCGCATCAGCGACTTCCGGCGGCATGTAATTCTCATCGTGCTTGGCCAGAACCTGATCGGCCACAAAGCGACCGTTAGTATCCAGCCTGCCCATGGCGACCACGCCCTGCCCTTCGGCAAACAGATCCGGCAGGATACCAGTATATTCAACCGGTACCGAAGCGCTGAAATCGGTGACCCGGAATTCGACCGTGAGGCTGTCCGGAGCTCTTACAACCGATCCCTCCTCGACCATTCCGCCCGCCCGGATTCTGACATCCACCGGCGCTTCACCGGCGGAGATCTGGCTGGGGTCATAGAACAGGTTGATGTTCTGGCGCAGGGCATAGGTTGTCAACGCCACAGCGACGCCCAGCCCCACCAGCAGGAACAGGACAATAGTCAGGCGTTTCTTTCGGATCGGATGCATCAGCTACCTGCCATTCAGTCTTGGGGAACGTGTACGCGGGTGAAGGAAGCCGCGGAGCCGCGGGCAGCCTGTTGTTCTCTCCTGCCGGCCTGAAGCTCATAACCGCGTCGGCAGGATTCAATCGCTGCCTTGCGGCGGAGTAAAGACCAGACCATCAATGCGATCATCAGAATGAAGAAGACACCGTAACAGGCCCAGACATAAGGCCCGTGGCCCTCCATCACCAGAAATGCCGAAAAGGAATCAAACGCCATACCTCAGCCCCTCCCGGCCATAACATAATCTTTGACCCAGCGGGTTCTCTGCTCGCGGAACAGAATCTC
>PAKW01000083.1 GCA_002707215.1 Halomonas sp. | reverse complement strand
GTGTGCGGCCATGGAATCCATGGGCCTGGACATTGAAGTTCACCACCACGAAGTGGGCACCGCTGGCCAGTGTGAAATCGGCGTTGGCGCCAACACCCTGACCCGCAAGGCTGACGAAGTTCAAATCCTCAAGTACTGCGTACACAACGTGGCGCACGCTTACGGCAAAACGGCCACCTTCATGCCCAAGCCGGTCGTTGGTGATAACGGTTCCGGCATGCACGTGCACATGTCACTGAGTAAAGACGGCAAGAACCTGTTCGCAGGCGACAGCTATGCCGGCCTGAGTGAAGCAGCCCTGTACTACGTTGGCGGTGTTATCAAGCACGCCAAGGCCATCAATGCCTTCACCAACCCTGCAACCAACAGCTACAAGCGCCTGGTTCCGGGCTACGAAGCACCGGTCATGCTGGCCTACTCCGCCCGTAACCGTTCGGCCTCCATCCGAATCCCTTACGTGAACAGCCCGAAAGCGCGTCGTATTGAAGTTCGCTTCCCGGACCCGGCTGCCAACCCGTACCTGGCTTTCGCTGCCCTGATGATGGCTGGCCTGGACGGCATCCAGAACAAGATCCACCCAGGCGATGCCATGGACAAGGATTTGTACGACCTGCCAAAGGAAGAGGCCCTGAGCATTCCGAAGGTTGCTGAAACCCTGTCCGAAGCCCTGGACTGCCTGGAGGCGGACCATGAGTTCCTGACCCGTGGCGGCGTATTCACTGAGGACATGATCGCGGGCTACGTGGACCTGAAGCGCGGTGAAGTTGAGAAACTGAACATGACCACTCATCCGGTTGAGTTCGAGCTGTACTACTCCTGCTAATTCCCCTCTCCCGAGAGGAGCAGCAGCAAAGCCCCGCCCGTGCGCAAGCCGTTCACTTAAAGTGGATCTGAGCGGCTTGGCCCGGCATAAAAAGGCGCTATACTACTGGGCATCCAGACAGTATGGTGCCTTTTTTATGAGAAAGAAATTTTGCCAGGAGAGATGCTGGGATCAATTTTGAGCTTTCTCCGGAGCGTATTTGGCCGTCCAAAAACTGGACACATTGGTTGTTGTAAGCGGCTGCCAGGATAGAACCGGACGAGGTTGTTGCGAGGTTTGCGGCGGCGTGATTGCTGGATCTCCATTGTACAAAGAGATCAATGGCGGGGATTGATTCTGACGCTACAAGATCAAGGCGTCAGGTTTGCTTTGCTTGCCTTTATGCCAAAGAAAAGCGCTGAGTCGATGAGCGCATTGTCTTCAGTGATTAGATGAGCGCCATGATGCTCAGCACACGCCAGGTGGAGTGCATCCAAGGTTCTCAAGCTGGTCTTACGGGCACCAATCCAATGGGCGGCTCGCTGGTAAAAACCGGACTCGACTAGGCAAAGAGAAAAGCGACCATGACTGACATCATCGTGAAAAGCACTCTCGATACGATTCGCTTCTGGTTCTGTCAGTTCCCCCATGCGCACCCATCGTGCAAGAGCGCTCATGACCTCTACCTCGGTAAGATGACTAATTAGTACCGGCCTGGTTTGCTCTTTAAGCAATGCCGCTACACGGTCACTAGCCTCCTCATGACGGTAATAAGGGAGGATTGCACTAGTATCAAAATAAAACATTAGTATCGCTCGTCGTCACGCAGGGCGCGGATTGATTGGGCAGCACTCTCATTCGCCGGAGGCAAGGATGCCCTGAGTTCAGATCGATCAGGAAATGCTACTGATTCCGGCGAGACGGAGGTAAGTCGAGCAGCAGGCTTGCCATGGCGCAGGATGACGATTTCTTCTCCAGACGCCACCGCGTCCAGTAAATTGGCGAGCTTTTCTCGTGTTTCACGTACATTAATTGTCTGCATTCTTCATACCTCACGATTTTGCGTACACACTTAGTGTACGCTCAAAAACGCAAGAGTAGCAATCGGTCTCAAAAACAAATGCAAACAAGGTCGATGGAAAAGCCAACGACCTTCTTAAGTCCTCACTCTAGTCAAACAAGATCCACTTTAGGTGAACGGCTTGGCCCGTGCGGGGCTTTTTTTGTGCGCAAAAGCACATTGCCTGCAGCCCTTAACGATATGTAACCAACATCCCGCCCCACAGGCGTTGAAATGCCCCCGGGCGCCACCGATAATCATGTAAACCCTATGACAGGTGAGCTTATGAATCCGACGTCTGGATTGGTTGCCGGCCTACTGTTTGTTCTGGCGGCCCAGGTCTCCGCCGAGGTCTACCGCAACGTCGATGCCTACGGCAACGTTACCTTCTCCGATGAGCCGAGTGAAGGTGCTGAAGCCATAGAGCTCAAACCGGTTACCACGATCACCCTGCCAAAGCCCGAGGCGGTGCAGAAAACCGAAAAACTTCGCGAAAATGTTGAGACAGAGGGTGCCACCTACAAGAGCGTCTCATTTGTCTACCCCGAGAACAACCAGGCCTTCTACAGTGGTAGCGGTGATATCCAGTTCCAGGTTCGCAGCACCCCTGGCCTGCAGCCCGGTCACAAGTATGAGCTAACTCTTGATGGCCAGCCGGTTGGTCAAAGCGCCTCCGGCACCATTTCTGTCAATAACGTTTATCGTGGGACCCACGAAGCCCGCGTATACATTGTGGATGGCAAAGGGGTACAGATAAAAACCGGCCCATCCATTACCTTTACTGTTCACCGCCCCTCTATACTAAACTGAAACCGAACGCACCATGATGGTGCTTACGCACCAGAAGCAAGCCGTACCCTGACCAGCAACAGGGCGACTTTTTTGCGCTGGCCAAGGGCTTGTCCCCGTTTGCACCAGCTTACGGCACATTTCAGGGCCGATAATGGCCCTATGCCCGTACTTTGCCCACTCATTTGTGAACCTGGCCCAAGGTGGTTCGCTTTTTGCAAAACTCCGGAGGTCCAACTATGTCGAACCAACGGAAATTGCGCATGGCACTGCCTTCGGCCCACGAAATCGGATACAAAAGCATTCTCGACAGCCTCACCACGGCCGTCCTTGTGTTGGAAGACAACCTGAATATACGGTATCTCAACCCGGCCGCCGAGAGCCTGTTCGAAACCAGCATGACCCGCAGCCACGGCCAGCCTTTCGGCGATATCCTGGTCGATTCCGAAGATGCCCTGAAAACGCTGTTTGCCGCCGCGGACAACGGTCAGTCCTACACCCGCCGCGAGGCCGAGTTCCTGTTAACCAGCGGCTTACGCCTTACCGTGGATTACTCGGTTACCCCAATCAGCCTGGATCCGACGGAATTACTGATCGAAATCCAGCCAAGGGACCGGCTATTGAGGATCAGCCGCGAAGAGGACATTATCTCCCAGCAGGAAACCACCCGCATTCTGGTCCGCGGTATGGCCCACGAGATCAAGAACCCGCTTGGGGGAATCCGTGGCGCTGCCCAGCTTCTGGACCGGGAACTGGGCAGCGCGGATCAGCGGGAATACACTCGCGTCATCATTGACGAGGCGGATCGCCTCAGAGGCCTTGTTGACCGGATGCTCGGCCCGAACAAGGCGCTCAAGCTGGCTCCAACCAACATCCATGAAATCCTGGAACGGGTCGGCACCCTGCTGGAAGCCGAAAGCAAGGGCCGTCTTCGTTTCAGCCGCGACTATGACCCCAGCATTCCCGAGTTCCGGGGCGACAAGGAGCAACTGATTCAGGCCTTTCTGAACATCGCCCGCAATGCCATGGAAGCCGCTTTTGAGAACCAGGGCGGGCACAGCCGCGAAGAGCCGCCAACCATTGCCTTCCGGACCCGCACTTTGCGGCAGTTTACGATTGGTCATCGACGCCATCGCCTGGTGTGCCGGATAAACGTTATAGATAACGGCCCGGGCATTCCGCCGGAACTGCTGCAGAACATTTTCTATCCGATGATCAGTGGTCGTGCCAGCGGCACGGGCCTGGGCCTTTCCATTACCCAGAGCATCATCGGGCAACACCACGGACTGGTCGAATGCGAGAGCGAACCAGGACGAACCGACTTCACCATCTTCCTGCCCCTGGAGGACACCCCATGAGCCAACCGGCAAACGTCTGGATCATCGACGACGACCGCAGTATTCGCTGGGTGCTGGAGCGCGCCCTTAACCAGGCCGGTATGCAGCCCCGCGTTTTTGACAGCGGAGAAAGCATCATGATGCGCCTGGAACACGAGCAACCGGATGCCATCATAAGCGATATCCGGATGCCCGGCGTTGACGGCATCACCCTGCTGTCCCAGATCGTGGAGGTGCACCCGGACATACCCGTCATCATCATGACCGCCCATTCGGATCTGGAGAGTGCCGTTACCAGTTACCAGACCGGGGCCTTTGAATATCTTCCCAAGCCGTTCGATGTGGACGATGCCGTGGCACTGGCTAAACGCGCAGTAGCCCACAGCCACGAAAAACGTGCCAGCGCCGAACCGTCGGCGGAAAGCGCCCAGCGCGCCGCCGAAATCATCGGTGAAGCGCCGGCGATGCAGGAAGTTTTCCGGGCCATTGGCCGGCTGTCCCACTCCAACATCACCGTACTGATCAATGGCGAAAGCGGCACCGGCAAGGAGCTGGTGGCCCAGGCGCTGCACAACCACAGCCCCCGGGCCAAACACCCGTTCATTGCCCTGAACATGGCCGCCATCCCGAAAGACCTGATTGAATCCGAACTGTTTGGCCACGAGAAAGGTGCTTTTACCGGCGCCGGCGGTACCCGCCAGGGCCGCTTTGAGCAGGCCGATGGCGGCACCCTGTTCCTGGATGAAATCGGGGACATGCCCGCCGACACCCAGACCCGCCTGCTGCGGGTACTGGCCGATGGTGAGTTCTATCGGGTTGGCGGCACCACCCCGATCAAAGTGGATGTCCGGATCATCGCCGCCACACACCAGGACCTGGAAAAACTGGTCCAGGCCGGCCGCTTCCGGGAAGACCTTTTCCACCGTCTCAACGTTATCCGCGTGCATTTGCCAAAACTTGCGGAACGGCGGGAAGACATACCCCGGCTGATGCAACACTTCCTTAAAAGGGCCGCCAAAGAGCTGACCGTGGAGCCAAAAATCCTGCGCCCCGAAGCGGAAGAGTACCTGACCACCCTGCCCTGGCCCGGCAACGTCCGCCAACTGGAGAACACCTGCCGGTGGCTGACGGTCATGGCCAGCGGCCGGGAAATCCACGTTGATGACCTGCCCTCGGAACTGTTGCACCAGGCAGAGGCACCCGCCACCGGAACCACCTGGCAGGAAGGCCTGAAAAACTGGGCTGAACAGGAGCTCAAGCGGGGCAAGAAAGGCATTCTCGATACCGCCGTTCCTGAGTTCGAGAAAATCATGATCGAAACCGCGCTGAAGCACACCGGTGGGCGAAGGCGCGATGCCTCTATCCTGTTGGGCTGGGGCCGGAATACACTGACCCGGAAGATCAACGAACTGGGGATGGATCACCCGGAACAGGAGGACGATTGACGATTGGCGAGCCGCCGGGTTCGTTGATGTTTGGGGTCAGATGAAAACTTCATCTGACCCCATTTTTACGCTTTAATTCAGCGGACTTCCCGCCAATAGATGATACGGTCGTGGCCCCGGTAGACGCCGAAGGTGGCTGTTGCTCGCGGATTATCAGCAACACCATTCCCGCCAAAATCGTCCTGCCAGTACAGAGGCACAGGATATTCAACCAGGACACTGCCCGTATTGCCCTCTCCAGGCGCGGACAGGACCAACGGCGCTCCTGTGGCCGGCAAACCACTATCTAAGGTCCCAGTGTTGGCGTCAACAGCCGTATTTGGTGGCGTACCCGTTACCTGCACATCGGCCGTGTTATAGGTCCAGCAACTCTCATCCGTATGCCGTTGGAAACGGGAGCCATTCCAGATCTGTGCCTCAAACGGCACGCTCAAATCGAGGATTTCCGGCCCGTAGGCATTCTCCAGAACCAATCGACCATACCGAATCGATACACCCGAGGACTCAAGCACCGGCAATTCCGAGGTTGGCATAGCGGCCCCATCACTGTCCGCTATGTTCGTCAACACTATCTGAAGCTCTGAATCAAAAGGCGCGACCCTGGCGTTACCCTCGCGGGTGTAGATAAAGCTATCCAAACCCGGCTGGTAAATCAGGGTGCCATCCCCATTCGGGGTCAGACGAGCCGTATCAGCCGCGGTTGATACGTTCAATAGAGCGCCTTCTGTACCCACCTCATTCACGTCCGAGACAGGGTCATTGCGACTGAAATCCGTTACCACCAGTTTCTGCCAGCCTTCGCGGTAATTACGGGTAATCGGCCCGGCACCGCTGTCACCGTAGGCTCTGGCTGCGAGCGTGAACTCGGGCGAAATACTATAGCTGAAGCTCTGACCGGTGTAGTTGAAACCGTTACAGCGAGCTTCAAGCACTCCGTCCATCTGGCTTTCCAGCGAAAACCGCTCGGGATGAAAGCGGCCAACAGGGCCCGAGTCTCCGGTCAGCATAATTGAACGCCCTAAATAAGCCCCGTTGAAACCGGCCGTCACCTCAATGGCACCTACCTCGTTGTAACGGGCAGAGCCCGTTACTGAACCTGCCGTGAAGCCACTTATTCCGCTCAGACCTGCCAGACCAGGATCATCCGCTCCCGCAGGACCTGCTACCAGATAACCAGCCAGCGCTATAGGCGCGTCAAAACTGGTGACCGTGGCGTTGTTGCTGAGACTGGCATTGTTGGTTGCCAGGTTGTCACCGTGGCCATCGGGCTGACCGTCAGCATCGGCGTCGTCGGCACTGTCGTACTGAACCGTCCGCACCTGCACGTCAAATGGTCGCCCTGCGGCCTGAAACGCGGAACCGCTCGGGGTATTGGCCGCAGGATTGCCGGGCACCGTTACCTCCAGTGCAAATGGCCTCACTGTAAGTGCCGTACTGGTACCGGCGACCGCAAGCGGTGCGCCGCTTTCATCCAGTATCAGGCCCGACTCGCTGTCTGCCAGTTCAAGCGCATAATGCCCAACATCCGCTGGGTCTAACCGAAGCCCGGCAAGTCCCTGGGCAAATTCGATTGTCAGATTGGTCGAGCCTGGCCTTGACGAGGGCAACGAAATGCTGCCAGCCCCCGCACTTAGCTCGGGGGATGCTCCGCCAGGGTCATCCGCCTGCCGCGTGAGCCAGGCCCGAAGATCAATCGGCCCATCATAGGCTTCAACTCGGCCACATTCTCCACTGCTGGGATCGCGTCGCAATACTTCCGCCTGCAAATCATGTGGCCGGCCGGCAATGACATCATCCCCAAGACTGTCAGCAAGGGAAATCACCAAGGCATTTTCCCGGAACTCAATTACATCCGAGATCCCGAATTGCCCCCCCGCTGTGTCCTCTGCACGGATGGTCAGGCGGTCTGCGCGACTGTTGGCCAGGCCTAATGTAATGGCGCCATTATCTGCCGCATCAAATTGATAGATAACCTGGCCGTCATCATCCGTATCGGGGGCAGGCGTCAGCGGTCCGGCGGCGGAAACCGTTTGCCAGTTGCCGTGACCTGCACTGGTAGTCAGACGGATAGTGCTCTGATAACCCGATAGCACATTATCTCCGGCGTCCTCTGCCTGAATCCGGACATCCACGGGCGCGCACACACTTGCGGTCGCAGGCACGACAACCCGGAAGTGATCCAGTACCTGTGCGCACGGACGGGTTCGGTGGGCTTCACGCAGAATGGCCGCATCGGACAGGGCGCGGCCATACAACCGCACCTCATCGATCTGGCCCTCGAACTCCCGGCCTGAAAAACCCTGGTCGGCGCCTATCTGGAAAGGATCCGTGTTGATCTGAAGCGACTCACCGGAATATGTCTGACGCGCACGCTCAACACCGTCAATAACGATCCGCTGGACGCCATCACGCCGGGAATATGTGATCGCGGTGTGCACCCAGGTGTTGAGCGGTAGCTGGTATCCGGACGTAAAGGACCTCGCAATACCCGTCTCCGTTGTCCACCACCAGTATAACTCTCCGTTGCTGTCCACGTGGTATTCATAATTCTCATCCTTGGACACAATGGTTTTCAGGCCACCAGCGCCTGGCAGGCTGGCGACATTGATCCAGGCCATGACGGTGAGTTCATCGGCAACAGACAGGTCCGGGTCATTTGGAATATCGATGTAGGAGCCTCCAGCGAATGTGGCGCCAAAACACACTCTCGCCGGTTCTGGCCGGGCTCCGTTTACGGCTTGACCATCCAGCCCCCTGCCCCGGAGCTCAACAACTTCACCCGGATCTCCGAGCCATCGGGGCCCCTCAAGGCCGTATATTGCCCGGAGAGAGAAATCGACCACGAAGTCCTCGGAAAATGCGAGAAAACCGGCTCGCTCGGTAGTGTGACTGAGGTCTCGGTCGTTAGACCAATCTTCTTCTATTTTCAGTTGCACATCAGTAGACGAAACCGAGCACCGACGCAGCCAGCCGCCGTCACCGCCATCACGGGTTAACTGAGACCCGATAACCCGAGGCGGCGATGCGTAAGACTGCAGAAACGCCGCACTGTCACAACTGGTGGTTCCGGAAATATTATCTGGCGTGACCTGAGCTTCGGAAAGAATGCTCTTGCCGTCGTTGTCCACAAAGGTACCAATCACGCCCGGCTCAATAGCAAGGTATGCCACGGTCTCCGGACGCATCACCGTCCCCGTCGCTGTCTCTGCGCGTTCGAGAGCAAGATCAGTACCAGACGCGCCGAGTCGATCATGCGCCATTGTCAGCCACGGGGTGGAGCGCCCTCCAGGCGCTGCCGTTTCATTTTCCATGCTTTGAATGCTGCTAATGAAAGCGGGGGCAGCACTGAACGTGGTCAGGAAGTTCAAACGGGCCCAACCGGCCCCTGAAACCGACCTCCCTTGGTAGGCCTGCAGCGGCAGTTGGCCTACCTCAAGCTGAGTCCCGTCCGGGAATCGGTGCTGACCATAGGTAACAGCAAGATAATGGACCGTGGTGCTCTGATTCGCCAGATCCCCATAACGGCTCGGAGGCTCAACCGATGCAATATCAAAGCCCTCTTCGGTAATCTGTCGGATCCGAACCGACGAGGGTTCCGGATTGTTGTCATCGCCCAATACAAACACGGCCGGTGGTGACGGGTATACTTGCTCAAAAGCCACTCGAGTATACATGCCGGGGCGCACAGTCACGGACCGAGACTCCAGCATCAGCGGCTCTGCCTCAGGAGGGCGGACATCCGAGTCGTAAACAAAAGGCTGGGAGAACGCAACCAGACTCACGCTCTCACCCCCGTTACTTCGTTCGTTATCTTGAGCAGTGTCCTCGTCAATAAGCAAACCAATACTCGAATTGGACAATTGACACTGCCTCAGCCAGCCCCCGTCTGCGTCCCGACGACTGACTTTGGAAGCCAGCGCAATCGGTGCCGAGCTGAATGCGTTGTTGAAAACCAGCTGATTACAGCCATCATTCCATCCCTTCACCGCGTTTACCGCAGTCCAAGCCTCAAAGCGAACGTTGAGGTTCCCGACAGTTGAGAAGGTGCTGCCTGCGGTTGCGGAAAAGGCAACATAGCCTATGGATTCCGCAAAACTGAGCCCGTCAAAGAAGTAATTGCTGCTGTTTCCTGCACGCCGGTCATAGACTTCACTACGCTCCAGCGCATATCTGAAACCGGAAGCAGTGATTGAATCAAACACCGTCGTCAACCACGGATTCGAGGTAACATCCGGAACCTGATTAGTCTCGTTATTGAGAGTTTGAATCGCCCCCAGAACGACCGGCTGATCAGCAAAGTTGGTGGAAAACGCATGGTTGCCCCACAAAGTACTCCCTTTACCATTAAACTGAACGAAGTCTTCGTTGCCAGAGGCCCGTTTGCTGGACAAAAGTCCCGCTTCGATTCTTGTACCATCCGGTAACTGGTGGCTACCTCTTTCTACAGCCACATATCTCACCGTCATGCTCGTGTGCGGACCGTCTTCGGAAAACGGCTCGACCTGGGCCAATTGGAACCCTGCTGTTGAAACATTGTTGATACGGAGAGCGGAAGCATTGGGACCGTCTTTGGTCGGCAGCGCGACCACGATGGGGGGCGTGGCGTATGTCTGCCTGAAGCTAAAGGAAAACAGCTGATTGACACCGGACGTTGCCGGCAGGTCCAGGGTGCCGGCCTCCATCTTCCAGGCATACGCAAGCCCCGGGAACAGAAGAATCATCAACAGAGCAGACCTGATCAGCACCGGAAAGCGACTCATCGAACTCGAACCTCCACCGTGCGGGATGCGGCTTCAGCCCCATTGCCGCATTGCCCCTGGCTTTCCAGGGTAAAGACAGTTTCCGGCGCTGCATCTCCATCAATATCAGCCTGCACCGACGTACAGCTTACACTGGCATCGCAGCCCGCCAGACCAGCGTTGCTAAAGGTAACGGAGGCCGAAACAGACCCGCAACTGGCGCCGGAAAGAGCTTCGGCAATAGCAACCTGGGCACCGCTTTCGGCAGCTAAAAAGGCGCGCTGTGAAAGGATCTGCTGGCTTACCGCTGACCCCGCACTCTCTTGCTGCTGGGCCATACTGGTCACGATGAGAGCCAGCACCGTGATGACAAACAGGGCTACCGGAAGGCCTGCACCTCTCTGTTTACTCAGGCTTCGCTCAGGGCACATTTCGGATCTGAACCTCCTGGCTAACCGTTGTATTCTCGGCACCGTCCTCGCTCAATAACGTGAAAGTGAACTGCACGACCGCTGCCCTTTGTAGAGTGGCGGGCAAGAACCGGAAGTTGGCGGCACCCGTCAAATTCGCAGCAAGTATTTCTCTGTTGCCACTAGGAGGTGCCTGCTGGGCAGAAGTCGGAGCGTAGCCACTGTACCGATACAGAAACCTCCCGTTCTGGCAAAGACTGACCGGCTCTCCTACCACGAACAGTCGGCGGGCTGGTGACGTTGCTGTGAACCGGTGAGCCCCGGCTAACTCAATACGGGCTGGCGATCCAGTGTTATTGATCGACGAAATAAGTGGGGATACGGGCCCGGGACTGGTACCCGCATACAGATCTGCCGTACTTGTTCCATAACCGTAAACTACCGCCCTGGTGCTACCCACGGCAGGCACTTGGTCAAAGGCAGCGATATCAATCTCGTCAAAGCCGGGACCTTGGGTCAGTTGCAGGTAATTTGTACCTGCCTGTAAGGGCAACCACTCGATACAACTGCCGAAAGTGCGGACTGACAAAGGGAATGCCTCCCGTAACTCACGGGTAATCTGCTCGCTGACCACCACTCCCTGAAACGCCCGCAACTGGCGCGCGCTGACGTCAAGCGCACCCTGGGTTGACAGGCTGACGAATCGGACGGACACAGTTGCGACAATGCTCAGGAGCACGATCACCATCAGCAGCTCAATCAGCGTAAACCCTGCTCGGCGAAGCATCAGTAATTCGCCCTGTAGACCGAGAAGCTGTATCCCTGGCCGCCGGGGTCGGTAATCGTCAGGTCGACCCGCTTTGCGTCCCCGGAAGGAAGCCCCAGGTCACCGCCAGCACATTGAACAACGACCGAAACAAGAAACCCGGAGTAGTCCGCTGTTAACGGTGTGCCTTCTGCATTTTCGGGTACGGCATCGCTGATTGCGTTGTAATCATCCACATCGTCGTAGCCAGCCCGGCTTGCTTCCTCGGTACCAATGGTGCAACCGGGTTGCTTGGGAACCCCGCCAACCGGCGTGTTTTCGTCGTATTTTCGACTCAGGATTTCATCCATGTAGAGCTGCGCCAGGGCCACTGCTCGGGTTTGATTGAGAGGATCGGCACTTCGCCCCGCAATCAGTGAAAATGCGCCAACAACCCCCGCAATGGCAACGCTGATAATCACAATCGTGATTACCAGTTCCACCAGGGTTGCACCGGATTGATTGACTCTCACGACTGGCAGCTCCCGGCGTACACCGCGCCCAGGGAACTGAGACAGGTTCGAAACCTGCTGTCACCGGAGAAGGTGAATTGCAGGCTGACACCGGTTGTGGGTGCGCCTTTTGCGTCAAATACCAGGGTAAGGGGGAGGCCGCCGGCTACCGAGAGACTGGCGCCTTCGCGCGATAATTCAAAGGTGCGTGGATTGCCACTGCCGCCTCCAACGATAAACCGGAACTTATCGGCATTCTGCTCAATGGTGAGCGTGTTGGCCGGATTGCCCGCCAACGCTGCCTGCTGGGCAAGCAGCGTGGCGGAGGCGAGTTGCTGGGTGGCCAGCAGGGGAGAGAACGCCGAGCGGCTGGCGAACAGGCCAACACCCACCGCGGAGAGCACTCCGATCAGGATGATGACCATGACCAGCTCTACGAGAGTGAACCCCCGTGACCCCGGAGTGGCTATCACTTTCATATCCCCTCCCGACACCCCGAAAAAGCAGGCCGTGTTGGCAAAGCCTCACCCGACGCACGCCCAGTACTCGTACCTTTGTCGGAAGACGCTTCGTTAATCCAGCCTACAACTCTTTTACAAATGTGACCTTGAACACCAGAGCTTCTTAATCAGCATCCAGAATCGTTAAGGGCAATGTCAGGCGCATCGGTAACACCCGTCGCGTCTGCGAACGTTACTTCACAAGTACCAGGCGCATTGTTTGCCGCAATAGTTCCTGCAGTAGTTGTATCGAAATCGTTCGCATCAATCTGCGCAGCGATCAGAATACTGGCTTGTGTTGGATAGCCGTAGGCTAGGGCAACAGGTTGTCCTTCTAGTGTCACGGATTCGCCGGTACTGGCTGTCTGGTCACAGTCCGAGTCCGCAAGGCAGGCGGAACGTACTATGGAATTGGCTGAGCGCACAGCCCCATAAACACCCTGAATGCTTGCGGCGCGAGCATCTCCACCCAAATCTGCGAACCGCGGCAAAGCAAACGCCGCCAGAATGCCCAGAATCACAATCACCATAACCAGTTCGATCAGGGTGAAACCTTTTTCTTTTCTTGCTGCAATCACTGTCATTGCTCTCATGGTAGTACTCCGTTTTGGTTGTCGGTTGGCTTTTGGGTTTATCAGTTTATGACTGTGGATATTTCGCCGGTATCAGCATCGTAGGCGATGGTGCTGCCCTGGTTGTCTGGTTG
>PAKW01000082.1 GCA_002707215.1 Halomonas sp. | reverse complement strand
CATCAGATAACTGACAATAGCCAGGCCGGCAAATAATACGATGCGTTGAATATCCATAGAGTTACTGTCTGGTCTGGGTTGTTGTGTGGGAATGATCAGGGTGTACGCAAGCCGTTCCGGATTCCAGGCCCACGGACTTTTCCGTGCCCGGCACCGGATCATACCCGCCTTCCGCCCAGGGGTGACACCTTAACAGACGCCGGATTGCGAGAAATAACCCTTTCAGGGCGCCATGATGAACAATGGCTTCAACGGCATATTGTGAGCAGGTGGGGTAATGGCGGCAATGGCTGGCCATCATGGGACTGATGGCATACTGGTAGAAGCGGATGGGCAGGAGCAAAAGTTTGCGCATTAACCCGTTCCTCGACCGGGAGTCTCCGATGGTGCTGCCCGGGATGGCTGAGATTGAGTGTATTTTTTCCTGAGCCGTCGCCAGAGATCGTCCATGGATGCGCGAACAGTTGGGTTGTCCAGGGAAACAAGGCCCTGTCTTCCCAGTACCACAACATCAAGCCCCGGGAGCTCCGTCTGATGTCGGAAGCTTTCCCTGACCTGGCGTTTTATCCGGTTTCTCTGAACCGAGAGCTTCAGATTTTTCTTGGAAAAAATCAAACCAACCCTGGCGTGACCGAGAGTATTCGGTGTCGCCAGGATCAGAAAATTCCTGTGTGGAACTTTCAGCTGCACGTCGTTGAAGACTTTACCGTAATCAGCAGGTCGCAGGAGACGATTTGATTTCGGGAAACCGAAAGCCTTCATTCGGCGGACAGAGCTTACGCGGACAGACGTGCGCGGCCTTTGGCACGACGACGGGAAATAACCTTGCGGCCGTTGGCAGTTGCCATACGGGCACGGAAACCGTGAACGCGCTTACGCTTCAGGACGCTTGGTTGAAACGTTCTTTTCATGGTGATGATCTCACAATTCGTATGGTGGAAATTCAGTAACTGGCCGGAAATTGTACAGCCGAAACAGGAGCGGCATTTTATGCAAATGGCGGCGGGAATTCAATGTTTATTGCTGCGGGGTTATGCCGATGGCGAAAACCGGAAAAGGTTCGACCAGGTAATTAAAGTCAGTAAGTGTTTTTAGAATTTCTTTAAGGATTAATTTATTACTGTTATTAGAGGCGACGTTTTCTGTGGATAAGTAAAAATAAGTAATAAAAAACAATTATTTGTATAGTTTATAAGGGTATTGACAAGGCGCCCTGAGGGCTGTGGACGACGCCGAGGCGGATTGTGGGTAACACGGTGTGGTCGAATCTGATCGAGTTATCCCCGGTTGTGCCCCATGGTTCCTAACAGGGTTCATCCACGGTTGTACACACAGGGCTGTGCACAACCTGGGAAGCGGAAATGTTCTGTACACAAGGTTGTAGGTAAGTCTGTATAAAATTGAAATATAAGGGAATAAATTTCCACAGGCTGTTAACGAACTGGCTTTAGCACTTTTACTTCGGGCCCCGGCGGGTTAGAATCCGGGGTCATCTCTCTGGACAGGATGTCCCTTATCCGTTCAGCGATATTTCAGGGTTATCGGGAGCAGGCTGTCGTGCCAAATAGTATGTGGCATCAATGTCTTGAAGTACTTCGGGACGAGTTTCCCGCACAACAGTTCAATACCTGGCTCAGGCCCCTGCAATCCGATCACCGGGAGGGCCAACTGATGTTGTTCGCGCCCAATCGCTTTGTTATGGATTGGGTAAACGAAAAGTACCTTCGGCGCATTGAAGAGGTTCTCAAGGATCTGAACGGTGGTCAGGCGCCCCGGGTTAACATGAAGGTGGGATCGGCGCCCCGGGAAAGTGACCCGGTCAAGCGCTCGGAAAGGCCTGCCCGGCTGAACGGCCAGGTGCTGGAGGAAGCCGGGAGTCGGGTCACGGAAGAGGAAAGAGGCGTCGCCGCGACGGTGCCCGGATCAACGTCTGTGCGACCCAAAGGTTATAGTGAGCGCCGGCCGGTTCAGATTGAAGGGGATATCAAGCACCAGAGTTTTCTCAATGAAGGCTTCACCTTTGAAACCTTTGTGGAGGGTAAGTCCAACCAGTTGGCGCGGGCGGCGTCCATGCAGGTGGCTGAAAATCCGGGTGGCGCCTACAATCCCCTGTTTCTCTACGGTGGCGTTGGTCTGGGTAAAACCCACCTGATGCATGCCATCGGGAACGAGATTGTCCGTCGCAATCCCAAGGCAAAAGTGGCATACCTCAGGTCAGAGCGTTTTGTGGCCGATATGGTCAAGGCGTTACAGCTCAATGCCATAAATGAATTCAAGCGTTATTACCGGTCGGTGGATGCCCTGCTCATTGATGATATCCAGTTTTTTGCCCGCAAGGAGCGTTCCCAGGAGGAATTCTTCCATACTTTCAACGCGTTGCTTGAGGGTGGCCAACAGGTCATTGTGACCTGTGATCGTTTTCCGAAAGAAATCGTCGACATGGAAGAACGGCTTAAGTCCCGGTTTGGCTGGGGGTTAACGGTCATGGTGGAGCCTCCGGAGCTTGAAACCCGGGTGGCCATATTGATGAAGAAGGCGGAGCAGGCCAACGTCAAGCTGAGCAGCGAAGCGGCCTTTTTTATTGCCCAGAAAATCCGATCAAATGTTCGTGAGCTCGAAGGAGCACTGCGTCTGGTGATAGCGAATGCTCACTTCACGGGTTCGGAAATCACTCCCCCATTTATCCGTGAAAGTCTGAAAGACCTGCTGGCACTTCATGAAAAGCAGGTGAGTATTGATAATATTCAGCGCACCGTCGCGGAGTATTACAAGATCAAGGTGGCAGATCTGCTGTCGAAACGGCGGACCCGTGTAGTGACCCGGCCACGACAGGTTGCCATGTCTCTGTCCAAGGAGCTGACCAATCACAGCCTCCCGGAGATTGGCGACGCTTTCGGCGGTCGCGATCACACTACTGTGCTGCATGCATGCAAGAAAATCGTGGAGTTGCAGGAGACCGATCCGGGCATCCGCGAGGATTATCAGAATTTTATGAGACTGCTGACTACCTGATGCCGGGCGTTGGCGAACAACATTCACCCTTCCAACCTAAAGAAAGCTGAGTGCCATGAAACTGATGATCAGCCGTGAATCCCTGCTTATCCCGCTGCAAAGCATTGCGGGTGTCGTGGAAAAGAAGCAGACCATGCCGGTGCTGTCCAACGTACTCCTGACGGCAGAAGACAATGCCCTGACCCTGACCGGGACCAACATGGAAGTGGAACTGGTTGCCCGGGTCACACCGGTGCATGTGGATCAACCTGGCCGGATTACTGTTCCAGCCCGTAAACTGTCCGACATCTGCAGGGCCCTGGGTGATGAGGCACCGATAGAACTGTCGCTGGAAGGTGATCGTTTGCATCTGCGCTGTGGCGCGAGTCACTTCACCCTGTCGACGTTACCGGCCGAGCACTTTCCCAATGTGGAAGACGAAGCGGAGAGTTTCCGGCTTGAATTGCCCCAAAAAGAGCTGGGCCGAATGCTGGACGCAACGGCCTTTGCCATGGCTCAGCAAGATGTTCGTTACTACCTGAACGGGTTGCTGCTGGAAGTGGACAAGGATCATGTGCGCACGATTGCCACCGATGGTCACCGTCTGGCTATGGCTCACCTGGAACTGCCGACGAACTGTCCGGAACTTCGCCAGGTTATCGTGCCCCGTAAAGGCGTGCTGGAACTGGCACGATTGCTTGAGGATGTGGAAACACCGGTCATCCTGGTGATTGGCGATAATCACCTCCGTGCGACGGTGGGCGCTTACACCTTTACCTCAAAACTGATAGAGGGGAGGTTTCCGGACTATAACCGGGTGATTCCCCGTGGCGGCGACAAAGTGATACTGGCAGACCGCGCCACGCTCAGGAATACGCTGCAACGGGCGGGGATTCTGTCTCACGAGAACATTCGGGGTGTGCGCCTGAATCTTGCCCCGAACGAACTCCAGGTATTTGCCAATAATCCGGACCAGGAACAGGCCGAAGACGCGTTGCCCGTGGATTATCAAGGCGAATCCCTGCAGATCGGTTTTAATGTAGGCTATCTGGTGGACGTAATGAACGCGCTGGACGAGGACCAGATAAAGATGACTCTGTCCAACCCCAGCAGCAGCGTCTTGATCGAAGCGCAGAACGATAGCCGTTGCCTTTACGTGGTTATGCCCATGAGGCTGTAGGAGGATGAGATTGATGAGTGCCGTAACGAATGGAATCAAGGGAGCTTTTCGGATTGGGCAGACTGTGTCGGTACTTGGGCGCACAGGGATCAACTGGATTCGTGGGGATCGTCCCCCGACACCCAGGCTGCTGAGGCAGACATTTGAATCACTGGGTGCCACCTACATAAAGCTCGGGCAATTTATCGCCAGCTCACCGACGTTCTTCCCCGAGGAGTATGTTGAGGAATTCCAGAACTGCCTGGATAAGACCCCAAACCTCCCCTTTGGCGTGATTCGGAAGATCATTGCCGAGGAACTGGGGCGTCCGCTGGACGAAGTCTATTCGGACATCGATCCTGTAGCCCTGGCGTCCGCCTCGATTGCGCAGGTACATGCGGCAAGACTGGTAACCGGTGAGGACGTGGTCATCAAGGTGCAGAAGCCGGGCGTTGAGAACATCCTGCTGACGGATCTGAACTTCCTGTACCTATCTGCGCGGATTCTGGAAACACTGGCGCCGAAATTGTCCTGGACATCCATGTCCGGCATTGTCGAAGAAATCCAGCGGACCATGATGGAGGAATGTGACTTCATCAAGGAAGCCAACAACCTGAGGGTGTTCCGGGAATTTCTGCACGATACTCATAACGAGGATGCGGCCGTCCCCCGGGTTTTCGAACACTGCAGCACCCGTCGAATTCTGACCATGGAACGTTTTCACGGGGTGCCATTGACCGATCTGGAAAGCATCAGGGGTTACGCCCGGGATCCGGAGCGTACGTTGATCACGGCAATGAACACCTGGTTTGCGAGCCTGACCCAGTGTGAATTTTTCCACGCGGACGTTCATGCCGGAAACCTGATGGTGCTGAAAGACGGTCGGGTCGGGTTTATCGATTTCGGAATCGTCGGCCGGATAAAGCCGGATACCTGGCAGGCGGTCAATGATTTCATTTCTGCGGTGATGGTTGGAAATTTCGAGGGTATGGCGGATGCCATGATCCGTATCGGAATCACTCATCGGACTGTCCGGGTGGACGAGCTTGCCGGCGATCTTCGCCGGCTCTACCAGCAGATGGACAAGATGGTACCCGACGAGGTTCCGTATGAGGCCGATAAGGCCGAAGACGATGTGAATCACATTCTGATGGATATGGTTAAAATCGGGGAAAGCCATGGACTTCACTTTCCCAGGGAATTTGCCCTGTTACTGAAACAGTTTTTGTACTTTGATCGTTATGTGCATATCCTCGCGCCGGAAATGGATGTGTTCATGGATGAGCGGCTGAATATGCTTCATTGAGGCGGTGGTCGCCTTCAGGCATTGACTTTTGTACACTAAGGCAGCGTTTTCGGAATGGGTAACGCTGCCTTTTTCATTGTACGGGTCCAGTTTTCCGGCCCCTTCCATTCCGCTTTGAGTTCTCTTCCCATGGCGTTGGTTAAATTCCAGACTGAATACTTCCGCAACCTGTCGTCGGCACCTGTGACTTTTTCTCCTTCCTTTAATCTCCTGTACGGCGAGAACGGCAGTGGTAAAACCAGTGTTCTGGAAGCTATTGGTTATCTGGGGTTGGGGAGATCGTTCCGGGTAAATCGGCATCAGGCGGTAGTGCGTCATGGTGAACAGCGATTCACGGTGTTTGGCGGGCTCGATCACGGGCTGACGGACGATGGCGGTAAATGCGGCAAGGGTCTGGGACACCGGTTGGGTATCTCACGCGATGTGGTGCAAAAAGAAACGGCCTTGCGGGTCGACGGCGAAGGTGTTCGTAGTTTGTCCTCGCTTGCAATGCATTTACCGGTATCGGTGATTGATCCGGGTGTGTTCGATGTCGTTGCCGGGGGGCCGGGGAAACGGAGGCAGTTTCTGGATTGGGCAGTGTTCCACGTGGAACCTTCATTTGGGTCTGTGTGGCAGCAATGTCAGAGAGTGACATCACAGCGGAATCAAACGCTCAGAAATGGTAGACTGGACGAGTCCTTATTGCGGGTCTGGGACCGCCAGTACGCTGCCCTGAGTGACCAGATCAATGACGCCAGAATCAATACGTTTACGCGCTTCAAGGTTGCATTCGAAGCGTTGGTCAGGGAAGTTGAGGTCCAGTGGACCGAAGGACTAAAGCTTGAATTT
This sequence comes from Halomonas sp., assembly GCA_002707215.1. GTDB lineage: Bacteria > Pseudomonadota > Gammaproteobacteria > Pseudomonadales > Oleiphilaceae > Marinobacter. Next base: position 6,399 of record PAKW01000082.1, on the reverse strand, counting down.
TACGCCGGGTGGGATACCACTCAATCCCTGATGGACGTGCTGGTAAGCCACCGTGAGCAGGAGCGTAAAATGGGGCACACCCTTTATGGGCCCAACCGCGCAGATATCCGGTTGAAGTTTCAGGGGCGGCCCGTTGCAGAAACCTTCTCCCGGGGCCAGCAGAAAACCCTGGTTATTTTAATGAAGATTGCCCAAGGCATGGTGTTGAGTGGCATGGGCAAACAGGTCACCTTTTTGCTTGACGATATTAATGCCGAGTTGGATGAAGGGCACAGGGCGATGTTGGCCAGCAGGTTACAGGCATTGCGCTGCCAGGTGTTCATTACGTCGATCGAGCGGCCTCGGGTCGGTCAGCTATGGCTGGACGGGAAGACACCAGAATACAGAATGTTCCACGTGGAACATGGCAAATTGACGGAAGAATAAGGCCGGTGCGGAACGCTAAGATGCCCCGGCCTATCACGCTTCAGGAGTTTCCGAATGAGTGAATCGAACTATAATTCCTCCAGTATCAAAGTCTTGAAGGGACTGGATGCGGTGCGAAAACGGCCCGGCATGTACATCGGTGATACCGATGATGGCACTGGTCTGCACCACATGGTTTTTGAATTGGTGGATAACTCCATCGATGAAGCGCTTGCGGGCCACTGCTCCGAGATCGGCGTTGTCATTCACCCCGATGAATCGGTAACGGTAAAAGATAATGGTCGTGGTATTCCGGTGGACCTGCACGAAGAAGAAGGCGTCTCCGCAGCCGAAGTTATCATGACGGTTTTGCACGCCGGTGGTAAATTCGATGACAATTCCTACAAGGTTTCCGGTGGGCTGCACGGTGTAGGTGTATCGGTCGTTAATGCCTTGTCCTCTACCCTGACCCTGACAATCCGTCGCGATGGCAAGGTATACGAGCAAACCTACACCCATGGTGTGCCCGACGCCCCTCTGAGCCCCGTTGGTGAAACCGACGCATCCGGTACCAAGGTTCACTTCATTCCGTCACCGGAGACCTTCACTCACATTGAATTCCACTATGACATTCTGGCCAAGCGCCTGCGGGAGCTTGCATTCCTGAACAGTGGCGTGCGCATTCGTCTCACAGACGAGCGTAGTGGCAGAGAAGAAGTGTTTGAATACGAAGGCGGTTTGCGGGCTTTTGTTGAGCATCTGAACACCAACAAAACGCCGATTAACCGGGTGTTTCACTTCAACCGTGAGCGTGAAGACGGCATCGCCGTGGAAGTGGCGATGCAGTGGAACGATGCCTTCCAGGAAAACCTTTACTGTTTTACCAACAACATTCCCCAGCGGGATGGTGGTACTCACCTGGCCGGTTTCCGCGCCGCCCTGACCCGTTCTCTAAACAATTATATCGAACACGAAGGCCTTGGTAAGAAAGCCAAGGTCGCTACGTCTGGTGATGATGCCCGGGAAGGCCTGACCGCGATTGTCAGTGTCAAGGTCCCTGATCCGAAGTTTTCTTCCCAGACCAAGGACAAGCTGGTGTCGTCGGAAGTGAAAACGGCGGTTGAGCAGGAGCTGTATCAGAGCTTCGCCGATTACCTGCAGGAACAGCCCAACGAAGCCAAGCTGATCGTCAACAAGATGATTGAAGCCGCCAGGGCCCGTGAAGCGGCGCGCAAGGCTCGTGACATGACCCGTCGCAAGGGTGCTCTGGATATTGCCGGCCTGCCCGGAAAACTGGCGGATTGTCAGGAGAAGGATCCGGCACTTTCAGAATTGTACATTGTGGAGGGTGACTCGGCCGGCGGCAGCGCCAAACAGGGCCGGGACCGCAAAACCCAGGCGATCCTGCCGTTGAAGGGCAAGATCCTGAACGTGGAGAAAGCCCGGTTCGACAAGATGCTGTCCTCTGCAGAGGTCGGCACCCTGATCACCGCCCTTGGCTGCGGAATCGGCCGGGAGGAGTTCAATCCGGACAAACTTCGGTACCATTCCATCATCATCATGACCGACGCAGACGTGGACGGTTCCCACATCCGTACCCTGCTGCTGACCTTCCTGTTTCGCCAGATGCGCGAAATCATCGAACGTGGCCATGTCTTTATTGCCATGCCGCCCCTGTACAAGGTCAAGCGAGGTAAACAGGAACAGTACCTGAAGGATGAGAAAGCCAAGGAGGCCTACCTCACCCAGACGGCCCTGGAAGGCGCACAGCTGTATGTAAACCCTGAAGCACCGGCGATCAAGGGCTCCGCGCTGGAAACCATGGTGAAGGACTATCAGGCCGTGATGGCCATGATCGGAAGGCTGTCCCGGGCGTATCCCGCCAAGGTACTGGAACAGATGCTTCAGAACATCACGCTCAAGTCAGAGCACCTGAAGGATGAAGAAACGGTGACCCGTTGGGTCGCACGCCTGGGCGATGGGCTGGATCTGGATACCCGTACCGGTACCAAGTACACATTCTCGGTCACTAAAGATCCCGAGCGTGACCTGCACCTGCCGAAGGTCACCATCTATGTTCACGGGATTCCCCATGAGCACGTCTTCAGCCACGAATTCTTTGAGTCGTCTTCCTACGGCGCTATTGCCCGAATGGGCGAAACCCTGGATGGCCTGATTGAAGAAGGCGCCTATATCCAGCGTGGTGAGCGCAAGCAGCCGGTTCTGTCTTTTGAAGGCGCCCTGGACTGGTTGATGAAGGAAGCCCAGCGTGGCTTGAGCATTCAGCGTTACAAGGGCCTAGGCGAAATGAACCCGGATCAGCTGTGGGAAACCACCATGGATCCGGACACCCGCCGCATGATGAAAGTGACCATTGAAGATGCCTTCGCGGCCGACCAGATATTCACCACCCTGATGGGTGACGATGTGGAGCCACGGCGTAACTTTATCCAGACCAACGCTCTGGAAGTTACCAACCTGGATATCTGATTCGTCCAGGTTCTGGTGATTACAAAAAAGCGGCGAGGGTTTGATGACCTTCGCCGCTTTTTTTCGTCCAGGATTTCCCGTTATCAGCATTGTTCTATTTCCTTGACGTCGATTCGGCGGACTTTTCCTTTTCAGCAAGATGCGGCGCCATAACCTCTTCCAGGGTAAATCCGGTCAGTCGGCGAATGGTGCGCCACAGATAGTAAAAAATGAGTATCATCATCACCATCGAGGGAATGGCAATTATCGGATAGCTGACCAGCGTCATTTGACCAAGCTCTTGGTTGAAGGCCTCGGTTCCGGAGGGGCTGACCACGATCCACTTGGCGAGCACATAATTCATGATCGACGAAAACAGAAACGTGCCTGCAAAAAAGTAGCTGGCCTTCTGTAGCCGTTGCTCGAATTCGTCGACCTGATTGTGTTCTTCAAGGGAGTGTTGGATCTTCTCAACATCCAGTACATTCGGGTTATACAGCAGGGTCCGGACCAGCGGGTACTTGGTTCTTGTGGATACCAGTACGGCCAGGCCAATGATGGCAGGAATCGCTGCTTCCTTGATGGCGAGCCAGCCGGCATCCAGCTCCAGTAATCCGATACCCCCTGTGAGCCCCACACTGATCAGACCCAGAACCGCAATAAAATTCTTCTTGTGGTACTTGACCAGCTCGAACAGTCCCCAGCCCAGGGGAAAGGCGAGCCCGATCAGCAAGGCATTCACACTGCCCAACTGCTCATCGCCACTGAGTTTCATCAAGATCACGGAAGGAATAATGATACTGACCAGCAGATCGACCCAGGGCCTTGGTTTGTGGTCCGGAATGTTGGAGGAACTCGGAGCGGTCATGGTTTAGCCTGGTTGGTGAAACAACAGCAGGCCGAGCGGCACTGCCGGAGAAACTCCGGGCAGTATACGATGAATTCGGAGGCATGGGTAAGCGCAAAAAAGCCGGACCCACGGGGCCCGGCTTTGATCTTCACAGAAAGTTTACAGGGGTTTAAGCCCCAACATCCTTAAGGCTTTCCTCAACAATTGCCAGCCCTTCTTCCAGAACATCGTCCTCGATGGTCACCGGCATCAGGAACCGCAAGGTATTGCCATACATACCGCAGCTCAGCAGAATCAGCCCCTTCTCCTTGGCCTTCTTGGTCACCGCAGCCGCCAATTCCGGCTTCGGCGTATGGCTGGATTTGCTTTCTACCAGCTCGAATGCCGCCATGGGGCCGAGGTTGCGGACGTTATCCACATGCTCGAACTGCTCCTGCCACTGGCTGAAGCGCTTGTTCAGCTTCTCGCCCAGTGCCTGGGCCTTGCCAAGGATGTCCTCTTCCTTGAACACATCGAACACCGCCAAAGCCGCGGCACAGGCGGTCGGGCTGCCGGTGTAGGTGCCGCCCAGAGAATTCGGGCCAGAGGCATCCATGTGCTTGCCCGTGCCCACGATGGCAGAAATCGGCATGCCGTCGGCCATACTCTTGGCCATGGTCATCAGGTCGGGCTCAATCCCGCTGTGCTCAATGGCAAACATCTTGCCGGTACGGCCAAAGCCGCTCTGAACTTCGTCCACAACCATCAGGATGTTGTTGTCATCGCAGATCTTGCGGATTTCTTTCAGGAAACTGGTCGGTGCTGCGTAAAAACCGCCCTCACCCAGCACAGGCTCAATCACGATGGCCGCCGTATTGTTGGCCGGGGAGTCTGCTTTCATGGTCATCTTCAAACCACGAAGTGCTTCGTCTTCGCTGACACCGTGGTACGGCACCGGGTATGGCGCGCGGTAAACCGTTCCTGGCATGGGCCCGAAATCGGTCTGGTAGGGCGCCGCCTTACCGTTCATGGCCATGGTGTAGAAGGTACGGCCGTGGTAACCGCCATCGAAGCAGATCACGTTGGTTTTGCCAGTGGCTGCCCGGGCGATCTTCATTGCGTTTTCCAGGGCTTCCGCACCGGAGTTGGCCAGCATGACCTTGGCGTGGCCCTTGACCGGAGCCACTTCGCTGAGCTTCTGCGCCAGCTTTACGTAGCCCTCGTAGGGCATCACCGTCTGGCAGGTGTGCATCAGCTTGTCCAGCTGCGCCTTTACCGCCTCCACCACTTTCGGGTGGCGGTGGCCGATGTTAAGTACACCGATGCCGCCGGCAAAATCGATCATGCGTTTGCCGTCTGCATCCCACAGTTCCGCATTCGTTGCATGGTCGGCAAACTGTTCATTGGGACTTGCCGCGCCCGCAGCAACGTAGCGTTCTTTGAGTGCCTGCAATTCTTTATTGCTCACTTTGCCATTCTCCCTGGGTTCAGGTTCAGAAGTTTCACCTACCAGTGTAAGTAGTACGGTGACAGGAAACAAACCGACTATTGTCGCCCTCAGGCGGCGTTTTCCCGGAATTGCAGTTTTGCCAGGCGCTGATAGAGACCATTATGGCGCATTAATTCGCCGTGGGTACCCACGGCCAGCAGGCGGCCCTGATCCAGTACCGCAATGCGATCAGCATCCCTGACCGTCGCCAGTCGATGGGCAATCACCAGCGTGGTGCGCCCGGTTGTGAGTGCTGGCATGGCTTGCTGAATGAGATTTTCACTCTCGGCATCCAGGGCACTGGTGGCTTCGTCCAGCAGGAGAATCGGGGCATCGGCCAACAAGGCCCGGGCAATGGCAAGGCGCTGCTTCTGCCCGCCGGACAATCCCAGGCCGGCATCCCCCAGGGCTGTCCCGTAGCCCTGGGGCAGGCTCTGGATAAAATCATGGGCGTGGGCAATCTGCGCTGCCCGTTGCACTTCGGCCTGGCTTGCATCCGGCCGGGCGTAGCGGATGTTGTCCGCCACCGTGCCATGAAACAGCGCCGGGTTCTGGGGCACCAGAGCAAAACACCGGCGCAAGGATTCCAGGGACAGGTCAGCCGTATTCATTCCGTCAATCAGGATCCGGCCCTGATCAGGCTGGTAAAAATGCAGCAGCAGATCGAACAGGGTCGATTTGCCAGCGCCAGACGGGCCCACCAGCGCCAGGGTTTCCCCGGCTTTCACTTCCAGGGTAAAGTCAGAGAGTGCAGGCTGTTCCGAACGCCCGGGGTAACGGAAGCCCAGGTGCTCAATGCGGATCTCGCCTTTGATGGGATCCGGAAGGGCTTCGCCCGCATTTTCCCGAACAAATTCCGGCTCCGTTTGCAGTAGCTCAAACAGCCGCGCCGCCGAGCCTGCGGCCCTCTGAAGTTCACCAATCACCTCACTGATGGCACCGGCGGCCACGCCCACCAGCAGACTGTAGAAGACAAAGGCTGCCAGCTCACCCGGGCTGATCCGGCCGTGCATAACGTCCAGGCCCCCGATCCAGATAACGATGCCCACAGCGCCCATCACCAGGGAGATGGCCAGTGTGGTCAGCCAGGCGCGCTGACGGATACGCTGGCGGGCAATCTCGAACGCCCGTTCAGACACTTCGGAAAAATATTTGCGGTCGTGGGGCTGATGGTTGAAGGCCTGAACGGTCTTGATCTGCGTGAGGT
>PAKW01000081.1 GCA_002707215.1 Halomonas sp. | reverse complement strand
TGCTCGTCGTAGAAGGTGTCCCGGGTAATACCCATCCATTGCCGCAGCCGATCCCCGCTGGGGTCGTTGAACGGCAGCCCGGTTTCGTGAACGCGCCGCCCTGGCGCCTGACCGACCACCAGAATACGGGCAGATTCGGCAATCTGAATCACCGGCCTCGGTTCATGGGGCAAAGCGTCCGCGCAGAGGGTGCAGGCCCGCACACGGCGGACGAGATTCTCAAAGGAAAGTTGCGAGAGATTATCGCTCATGGAGACCCCGTCATCAGGACAGTCACATAAACCGATGTTTCCGGGGGACAATAAGGCCACAGGCCCCATGCAACAAGTACCGAAAAACCACCATGAATGCTGCAGACCGCCAGTACCGTTACGATCAGAGCCAAATGACAGGTTACCCCTGAGTCAGCCCCGGTAATCGTAATCCGCCGTCATACCTCCGGATTACCCAGTGCCTCGGCGGCTCCCAACAGCCCCGTGTATGGCTCGGTGACTACGTAAACCGGCGTGAATTCCAGCAGCGGCCGCATCCTGCCCTTGTCCTCAAAGCCGTTGCGGAACGGACTTTCCAGAAAGAAATCGAGGAATCTCGGCAAGATGCCACCACACAGGTAAACGCCGCCGGTACTTCCGAGGGTGAGGACACCGTTTCCGGCAACCCGGCCCAGAATCTCGCAGAAATGACGCAGAGTGTGGCGAGCCAGGTTATCGGCATTATCAACAGCAGCTGCGGTGATTTTCTCCGGTGCATCCAGCGGCGCAGGCACACCCTGTATTTCAGCATGGGCCTGATACAGATTCAGCAGGCCCTGACCGCACAGAATCCGCTCTACCGAAACCCGCCCGAAGCGGGCCTTCAGGATACGCAGAACCGCCATCTCGGTATCGTCCGTCGGCGCAAAGTCCACGTGCCCACCTTCTGTCATCAACGGCACCCAACCCTGCCTGATCGGCACCAGCCCGGAAACCCCGAGCCCGGTTCCCGGCCCCATAACAAGCCTGGGGCGACGGCTGTCACCCGGGCCGCCACAAACATGAACCAGTTGGCCATCCGCAACATGGGGAACGCCAAGCGCCATGGCGGTAAAATCGTTGATCACCTTGAAGGCTGACCAGCCAAACTGTTGCCGGACTTCTTCAGTATCAAAACGCCAGTGATTGTTGGTCATCCGCACCTGGGTTCCGCGCATCGGCGAGGCAACGGCCAGACAGGCCTCACCGACTCCGGCAACCCCGACCCGGGCCAGGTAATCCCGTACCGCGCCATCAAGGTTGTTGTAATCACCGCAGGACAGGACTTTGATCGCGTGCGGCCGGACACTGCCCCGCTCCACCAGGGCCAAGCGCGCATTGGTGCCACCAATATCACCAACCAGTGAATACTGTGTTGCTGTCATGCCTCGGGATTCCAAAAAAAGCTGGCCCCTTCCTCGGGATTGCCGGCGGCGCGACGCATCCAGCCAAACAACTCCCGACCATAGCCATGATGATACCCGGTCAGGTCCGCTTTTTCAGATTCCCGGCCGGCGAACTCCTGCTCATCCACGCGGATGGCAAGAACACCTTTTTCGGCATCCATGCAGACCAGATCACCATTTTTAACCTTGGCCAGGGGCCCGCCATCCAGGGCCTCGGGGTAGACATGGATCGCCGCAGGCACCTTGCCAGAAGCGCCAGACATCCGGCCGTCGGTCACCAGGCCCACCTTGAACCCACGGTCCTGCAACACTCCAAGATAAGGCGTGAGTTTGTGCAGCTCCGGCATACCATTACTCCTCGGCCCCTGGAAACGAACAATTACTATGCAATCCCGGTCCAGATCGCCGGACTCAAACGCCGCCTTGAGTTCGTTCTGATCGTTGAAGACCACCGCTGGCGCTTCCACCTTCCGGTGTTCGGGGGCAACGGCAGACACCTTGATGACGCCACGGCCGAGGTTGCCATCGAGCACCCGCAAGCCGCCATCCGGTGCAAAAGGCTCTGCCACCGTACTGAGCACATCCGGGCGCAGACTTTTTTCCGGTGCCGGCTTCCAGAGCAGTTTGTCATCCGCCAGCTCCGGCATTTCGGTGTAGCGCTCCAGTCCATAACCGACCACTGTGTTCACATCATTATGAAGGTAGCCACCGCTCAGCAACTCACTGATCAGGAAGGGGGTTCCGCCGGCTTCGTGGAACGCATTCACATCTTCCTGCCCATTGGGATAAATCCGGGTCATGGAGGGCACTACCGAAGAAAGCTCGGCGTAATCGTTCCAGTCGATGATGATACCCGCCGCCCGGGCAATCGCAATCCAGTGGATGGTGTGATTGGTGGAGCCACCGGTGACCAGCAGCGCCACCAGGGCATTAACGATGCTCCTCTCATCCACCATGTCGCCCAGACCGAGTTCGCCACCGTGAGGCTTCGACAGCTTGATAACCTGCTCGGTCGCGGCCCGTGTGAGCTGCTCGCGCAGCGGCGTATCAGGATTCACAAACGCCGCCCCGGGCAAGTGCAGGCCCATCACTTCCACCAACAGCTGATTGCTGTTGGCGGTGCCGTAAAACGTACAGGTGCCCGGACGGTGATAGGACTTGCTTTCCGCCTCAAGCAATTCTTCCTTGCCAACCTTGCCTTCTGCGTAGAGCTGACGGATACGCTGCTTCTCCTTGTTCGGCAGTCCCGAGGGCATGGGGCCTGCCGGAACCAGGATGGTGGGGAGGTAACCGAAGCTGAGGGAGCCAATCAGAAGGCCCGGAACAATCTTGTCGCAGATCCCCAGAAGCAGAGTGGCATCGAACATGTTGTGACTCAGGGCCACGGCGGTACTCATGGCGATGGTGTCCCGGGAAAACAGGCTCAGCTCCATGCCGGGCTGACCCTGGGTCACGCCATCACACATGGCGGGAGTGCCACCGGCAACCTGGGCCACGGACCCCATTCCCCGGGCTGCCTCCCTGATCAGATCCGGGAACCTTTCATAGGGTTGGTGGGCCGAAAGCATATCGTTGTAGGCCGTTACCATGGCCACGTTGGCCTTGTTCATGAGCTTCAGTGTGTCTTTATCGCCCTGGTTACAAGCCGCAAAACCGTGGGCCAGATTGCCGCAGGAGAGGGAACTCCGGTGCGGGGATTGGGTTTTGAGAGCAGTCATCCGGCTGAGGTAGTCCTGCCGGCTGGCGCGACTGCGCTCGATAATTCTCTGGGTAACCTTGTCGACGGTCGGGTGCATGGTGGGCTCCATTGCGTACTTTTAGAGTGTTCGTTTATAGACGTAATGTTACTTTCTTTTTTTGGCATTTCCACCTTTAAAACGTTCATTTTTTCTTTTTTTGTTGTTATATTTACTACATTAAAGAGATTGAACGAACAAAAAACGACCACCTAAGGAGTCAGACGATGACGATCCGTATCGCAATCAACGGTTTTGGCCGCATCGGTCGCAATGTTCTCAGAGCATTGCATGAAAATAACTACCGGAACCAACTGCAGGTTGTTGCCATCAACGACCTGGGCGACGCCGAGACCAACGCCCATTTGCTCAAGTATGACAGTGTTCACGGCCGGTTTAATGCCGACATCAGCCACGATGCCGAATCCCTGACCGTGAACGGCGACCGGATTGCCATCACCGCACTGCGCAACCCGGAAGAACTGCCCTGGCAAGATCACCGTGTTGATGTTGTCTTCGAGTGTACCGGCCTTTTCACCAAACGGGACAAAGCCGCGGCACATCTGAACGCCGGCGCCCGCAAAGTCATCATATCGGCGCCAAGCCCGGATGCGGATGCCATGGTGGTGTACGGCGTCAATCACGAAACGCTGACCGCCGAACACGACATCATTTCCAACGCATCCTGCACCACGAACTGCCTGGCACCCGTTGTTGAAGCCCTTCACAAGACCGTTGGCATTGAGAGTGGCCTGATGACAACCATCCACTCCTATACCAACGACCAGAAACTGAGCGACGTCTACCATTCCGATCTATACCGGGCACGCTCCGCCACCCAGTCCATGATCCCGACCAAGACCGGCGCCGCTGCCGCAATTGGCAAGGTCATTCCGGCACTCAACGGCAAACTGGATGGCCTGGCCGTTCGGGTTCCCACCATCAATGTATCGCTGGTGGATTTTGGCTTCATCGCCAGCCGGGAAACAACGGCGGAAGAAGTGAATGAAGCGGTAAAAGCGGCCGCCGAGAACAATCCCGTTCTGGGCTATAGTGTCGAGAAACTGGTCAGCGTGGACTTCAATCATAGCGCCCTTTCCAGCATCTACGATGCCAACCACACCCGGGTTCTGGGTCGTCACGTAAAAGTCATGGCCTGGTACGACAATGAATGGGGTTTCTCGAATCGTATGCTGGATAATGCCATTGCCCTAATCAAGGCCAGCCAATAACGCTGGCCGCCCGGGTTCATTCCGCCACTCTGCTCGAGACCATTTTGAAGAACCAAAGGACACCCACCATGCTCAGGCGTACCAAGATTGTCGCCACTCTCGGCCCCGCCACCGACTCCCCGGAATCCCTTGCTGCCATCATCAGCGCCGGTGTGGACGTTACCCGACTGAACTTCTCCCACGGCAGCGCCGAGGAGCACATCGGCCGCGCCCGCCGCGTTCGTGAAACTGCTGCAGCGCAAGGGCGGTTTGTCGCTCTCCTGGCCGATTTGCAGGGCCCGAAACTCCGTATTGCCCGTTTTACAGAAAACAAGGTTACGCTGAAAGCCGGCCAGACCTTCATCCTGGACGCCACCATGGACAAGGAAGCCGGCACCGAGGAAAGAGTCGGGATCGATTACGAGCAGCTGATCCGGGACGTTGAGCCCGGCGATATTCTGGTCCTTGATGATGGCCGTATCGAAATGGAAGTTCAGTCAGTGGCTGAGCACAGCATCACCTCAACGGTACTGATCGGCGGCCCCCTTTCCAACAACAAGGGCCTGAACAAGCGTGGCGGCGGGCTTTCTGCCGAGGCGCTCACCGAGAAAGACAAACAGGACATCGTTACCGCAGCCAGGCTGGGCGCCGATTACGTTGCCGTATCCTTTGTCCGGACGGCGGAGGACATGCACATTGCCCGCCGCCTGCTCCGGGACGCAGGCTCCGATGCATGCCTCGTTGCCAAGATCGAGCGTGCCGAGCTTGCCGACGATGTGGAGGCACTGGATGCGGTTATCGTCGCTTCCGACGCGGTGATGGTTGCCCGCGGCGACCTGGCCGTTGAGATCGGCGATGCCCAGTTGGTAGGTGTCCAGAAACACATCATCTCCCGGGCCCGGGTCCTTAATCGTGCGGTGATCACGGCCACCCAGATGATGGAATCCATGATCACCAGCCCAATGCCTACTCGGGCGGAAGTATCCGATGTCGCCAACGCAGTGATGGACTACACCGACGCGGTCATGCTCTCCGCAGAGACGGCGGTTGGCGATTACCCGAAAGAAGCGGTGGAAGCCATGGTGCGCATCTGCCTGGGCGCGGAGAAGCATCCCTCCATGCACCAGTCCAAACACCGTATTCATGAGAGCATGGCGGAAGTTGACGAGGCCATCGCCCTGTCCGCCATGTACGCCGCAAACCACCTGGAGGGTGTCTCGGCCATCATCTGTATGACCGAAACCGGCGCCACGCCAAGGTTGATGTCGCGCATCAAGTCCAGCCTGCCGATCTTTGCCTTCTCGCGTCATCACTCAACCCAGCATCGGGTTGTCATGTTCCGGGGCGTTCAGACGATTCCGTTTGATTCCGCAAGGTTCCCGAATGAGCGGACCAATGCTCTGGCGGTGTCTGAACTGATTAACCGTGGGGCGGTCAAGGATGGTGATCTGGTGGTCATTACCAAGGGTGATTATGTGAATGCCCAGGGCGGGACCAATACCATGAAGATTGTTCGGGTTGGTTCTGATATTCGCTGACTTTCCTATTCCTGACGCATCTCGGCCGGCTTACCCATAAGGATAATCCGGCAGATTACATCAGAGATCAGCCAGGCTACCCCGCGCAATCTCGGTGATCTGAAACCAATCCTTGGCCGCCACCACATCCTCAGGCGTCAGCCAGGAGCCGCCGACGGTCTGGACGTTGTCGAGGGCCAGATAGTCAGCTGCGGTGTTACGGCGGATGCCTCCGGTGGGGCAGAAGGAGACGTCCGGGAAGGGGCCACTGAAGGCTTTGAGGGCCGGGATGCCACCGGCGACTTCGGCCGGGAAAAATTTGAATTCGCGGTAGCCCAGATTATAGCCGACCATCAGTTCGGAGATGGTGGCAATGCCGGGCAACAGCGGCGCTTCGGAGGTTACGCCGAATTCGAGGATGGCCTCGGTCACGCCCGGGGTAATCACGAACTGAGCGCCTGCGGCCTCCACCTGACGGTAGTGGGCGATGCTGGTGACCGTGCCCGCGCCTACCCAGGCTTCCGGGATGGCCTTTCGGACTTTTTCGATGGCCTTTACGCCATGTTCGGTGCGCAGGGTGATTTCCAAAACGTTTATGCCGCCATTAACCAACGCCTGGCACAGGGGCACGGCGTCGTCAGGATCGTTAATGGTGATTACCGGCACCAGGGGTGAGGAGCTCAGCACTGCCCTGACGCGCTCGCGATGGTAGTCGGATAGTTGATTCATGGTTTTCTCCATAACAAAGATCGGGGCTTTTTCATGGGCTCCAGAACACCTGCAAACCAGGCTTGAGGAAGGCGCGGATGGGCATTTCCAGAACCTTGCCCGGATCGGACATTGCCTGTTCCAGAATCGCCAGTTTGTCCTCGCCTCTGAGATGCAATGCAGTGAAGCGGGCATCTCTCAGGGGTGGCCAGGTCAGGGTGATGCGCTTCTGGGGTTGCGACGCCGGCGTTGTGGCGGCAACGATGTCCTGGCATTCAGGATCCATGGCGTACGCCAGCTCCGGTGCGTCCGGGAACAGGGAGGCGGTGTGGCCGTCGTTACCCATGCCCAGAATCAGCACGTCCAGTGGCAGGACCAGGCCCGCCAGCTCCGCTTTCACTGCGTCCAGCCCCTCTGCGGGCGTGGCGCCAGGCTGTTTGAGGGACAGGTATCGGGCCGATGCGGCATGGTTCTGCAGCAGGTTGTCCCTCACCAGGCGGGTGTTGCTCGCAGGGTTGTCTTCGTCTACCCAGCGCTCGTCCGCCAGTAGAACATCCACCTTGCCCCAGTCCAGCGGCTTGCCGGAAAGCGCCTTGAAAAACGGCAGTGGCGTGGAGCCACCGGAAACCACCAGGCTTGCCCTGGGGACCTCTTTCAGGCGGGCAACCAGAAACTCTGCAACAGCGTCGGCAAGATTCAGGGCCACGTCATCCGGGGTTTTCCCAAACCGGGCCTGGATGCCTTCAGGAAACTGCAGATCAGACGTCTTCATACCAGCTCCTTCCATCCCGGGTGATCATGGCGATGGACGCAACAGGCCCCCAGGTTCCGGCGGCGTAACGCTTGGGCGGCTCGCCACAGTCTCTCCAGTTCTGAATGATCTGATCCACCCAACGCCAGGCGAATTCCACTTCGTCCCGGCGTACAAACAGGTACTGATTGCCCTTCATGACCTCCCAAAGCAGACGCTCGTAGGCGTCAGGAATACGGTCCGTATCGAAAGTTTCAGAGAAGGTCAGCTCAAGCGGACCCTGGCGCAGACGCATCCCCTTGTCCAATCCGTGGTCCTTGGTGAGAATCTTCAGGGACATGCCCTCATCCGGCTGCAGTCGGATGATTAGCTTGTTGTTGGCCAAATGCTTCTGGTCCGGGTCAAAGATGTAGTGCGGCGCCGGCTTGAAGTGGATGATGATTTGCGACAGTTTCTCAGGCAGGCGCTTGCCGGTCCGGATGTAGAAGGGAACGCCGGACCAGCGCCAGTTATCAATCTCGACTTTCAAAGCCACAAAGGTTTCCGTCGCGCTGCCCTTGTTGGCGCCCTCTTCTTCCAGGTACCCCGGAACGGGCTTGCCGTTACTGGTGCCGGCGGTGTACTGACCACGAACCACGTAGCTGTCCATCATGTCCGGCGTAATCTGCTTCAACGCCTTAAGCACCTTTACTTTTTCATCCCGGATGCTGTGCGCCGAAAGATCCGACGGCGGGTCCATGGCAATCAGGCACAGCAACTGCAGCAGGTGATTCTGGATCATGTCGCGAATCTGGCCGGCCTTGTCGAAATAACCCCAGCGACCCTCAATGCCAACGCTCTCCGCCACCGTGATCTCTACGTGGGATATGTGATTTTGATCCCACTGAGAGGCAAACAGGTTGTTGGCAAAGCGCAGCGCGATAAGATTCTGGACGGTTTCCTTACCCAGATAATGGTCAATCCGGAACAGCTGATTCTCTTTGAAGACCTCACCCAGCTCATTGTTGATAACCTTTGATGACTCAAGGTCGTGTCCGATCGGCTTCTCGACCACCACCCGGGTCTTCTCGGTGCCGCAGTTGGCCGACCGAAGGTTCCTGGCGATTACGCCATACATGGAGGGCGGAGTTGCCATATAAACGATGAGCTCGTTGCGGGCATCATCACGCCACTGGTTAAGCAAGTGGAACCCTTCGGGCTCATTAAAATCCAGAACCTGATAATCGACACGCTGCAGAAAGGCTTCCGCCAGGGCCGGATCAAATTCTTGCGGCTTTACATGCTGCTTGAGCTTCTCGAACAGCTGCTGGCGCACGGTTTCGGTATCGGCGTCAGTGCGCGCAATCGCCAGCACCCGACTGCCTTCCGCCAGCAGGCTTGTGCGCTCCAGCTGGTAAAGGGCCGGGAACAGTTTACGCTGGGCGAGGTCACCCAGGGCTCCGAATAGCATCAGGTCACAACGGGTGTTGATCTTGTTGACCATTGGTTCCTTCTCTCTGGTGGGCAGTCGGCGGCCAGGACCCAACGACAAACCATAATGTAGTAATGTTAAACAAATAATGACATTAAAAACGGATTTTTCCAAGAAAAAACTGTAAATAATGATATTTTTACTACCCAAAAAATGATAAAAAAACGGTATAATCAGCGCGTTTTTACAATACGACCCGACCGCCCATGATTCAGGGAGTACCATTGATGGCCGCGAACCAGGCGCACCGAGACGACAACCTGCTTGAGGACATCCAGTCCAGGCTGGATGTCCTTAACAAATCCGAACGGAAAGTGGCCGAAGCCATTCTCCGCGATCCAAGCGCGGCTACCCGATACAGCATAGCCGCCCTGGCCAGGGCGGCGGATGTCAGCGAACCCACAGTCAACCGATTCTGCCGGGGCTTTTCAGCCACGGGCTTCCCGGATTTCAAGATCCGGCTAGCCCAGAGCATTGCCACCGGCACCCCTTACATCGGCCAGAATATCGAGCCCGACGACACCGTTCCCGAGTTCGCCGACAAAATCATGCTCAGCACCATTGCCAGCCTGGACAAGGCCCGCCAGGCGCTGGACCCGAAAGCACTGGCCACCGCCATTGACTACCTGATCCAGGCCAAACAGATCAATTTCTTCGGCATGGGCGGCTCCGCCTCGGTTGCACTTGACGCCCAGCACAAGTTTTTCCGTTTCAATATCCCGGTCATGTCCTACGACGATGCCCTGATGCAGCGAATGGTTGCCGCAGGCTCCAGCGTCGGTGATGTGATCGTGCTGATTTCCTACACCGGCCGGACCCGGGAAACCGTGGACATTGCCCAGTTGGCGCGCGCCAACGGCGCCACCGTGATCGGCATCACAAACCCGGACTCGCCCCTGGCGGAAACCTGCACGGTGGTATTGGGCGTTACCGCGCCAGAAGACACCGAGGTCTACATGCCGATGTCGTCACGCATTATTCACCTGACCGTCATCGACATTCTGGCAACCGGTGTAACCCTCAAGCGCGGCGCGGATTTCCTCGGCCATCTCAAGAAAATCAAGGAAAGCCTCAAGCCCACCCGGTTCCCGCCAAACGAAACCTGACCACCGCCACAGAAAGAATAGCAAAACGATTAATAGAGCAGCTTATCTTCCTGCGCCTCACCCGCCCCTCCAAATCCGCAGCATAAGACCTTTACCCTGGCGCCACCGGCCAAGCGCCTCGGGTCTGCATGTTTATCGGGGTTGTTTATCGGGGTCAGATGAAAATGGGGTCAGATGAAAAGTTCATCTGACCCCATTTTCATCTGACCCCATGTTCACGTACTTCAGGCGGCAGCTTCAGGCGTCAACCCGAGAGAGACAGCAAAGTCTCGTCCTCGGCGGAACCAAACGGCAAGCAGATGATTTAGGTTTGGGCGGTTCTAAGACTATGGCTGATTCTTTATCGAAATACGGGTATTTCCATACGAGCGATAATGGTTTCTGCCTACACCCCGCAGAGCTTCTTCCTCGTAGACTAATAGTGAGCTTACACACAACCCGTCGTCCGAGGGGTGGGTTCGGTTGTTACTTGTTCGTTGGGACAAAGCTTCTGAAGAACGGACGTAGGGTCAAAAATAGAACGACTGGAGATCATATCCTATGAATATTGTTCCCGTAATTACTCTTTTTGGCGGCTTAGCGGCATTTTTCACATTGGCAGTCGCCCTCAGATTCGCAGCTGGTAAAACTCAGGTGTCCGACAAACAGACCGACAAACAACTCATCGGCTCGTAATTATTCGTTAGCCAGATGCACACCGGCTGCCTCCTTGACAGCCGGCTGTATGTAAATGAGCCGCTAAATAACTGAGTTATTGTTAGGCGAGTTTAGTGCTTTCTGTGGCCGTCCAGCAGGTTCCACCAACAGGTGACGTGGTCAAGCATTTTGTGACACCTCAGTTAAGTCAAATTATGCTTAACTGGGGTGTACAAAACAATTAGACCACTTCACCCATCCGAGGACGACCACCGGGTTACAGTGCGCTCCCCGCCGGATAGGGGGTCAAAAAAAGCCCAGGCAAATTATTACGCCGGGCCTTCTTTTACAGCCGCGCTATTACATCCGCAGGGTGTCGGGCGGCGTCCTTTTTCCTGGCGAAAATCAGGGGCGATCTACTTCGGCCTGATTTCTCAGGAACTGCTGATAGGCGGCATACTCCCGCTGCCCCTCTAGCGATGCCAGGAAATCGCGAAGCTGGTTCAGTTCCGTGCTGCCCTCGGCAACCTCGCCGTCTTTGACTGCCTCCAGGGCAACCACGGAGGCGGCATCCGCTGTCACTGTTTTGCCGTAGCGGGCTTCGCCTTGATCCGGACGTGGCAGCGAAAACGCTTGCTGTATCACAGCGGGGGCTGCCTCGGAGGAATTCCTGGCCAGGCTCTGGTAGCTGGCCCATTCGCCCACGCTCTCAAGGGACTCTCCCGCCTCAAGGCTCGCTATGATTGTTTCCGCCCTTTCAACAAGGGCTTCACGGGTCTTGCGTTGTTCCAGGGTCGCCCGGATGTTCTCGCGAACCTCTGCCAGAGGCAACTGCTCCGCCTCGTGGTATTTACGTACCCGTGCCACCACAGACACATTGTCGCCCACATCTATCAGCTCGGTATTGTAACCGGCCTCCAGCACGTCTTTGGAGAACAGCTGCCGAACCAGGCCGTCGTGATCAAATGGAGCCTGACCGCCTTCCCGGGAAATTCCCTTGGCTTCACGCACTTCCAGACCAAGCTCTTTCGCAGGTCCGGCCAGATCGTCTGCCGCATAGGCCGAATCCGCAAGCTGGGCCCGAACCTCGGCAAAACGCTCTCGCGCCTTGTCACGAGCCAGTTCCCGACGCAACTGATCATCAATCTCCGACAGCGGCGGTACTTCGGACCGCCGGATGTCCTCCAAACGAATCAGATGGACGCCGAATGACGTCCGTACCGGTCTGGAAATTTCACCTTCTTCAAGGGCAAACAGGGCTTCTTCAAAGGCTTTATCGTAGATACCCCGGCCAGCATAGCCAAGATCGCCGCCGTCTTGGGCCGAAATGGTATCAATGGAGTATTCCCTGGCCAGATCAGCAAACGATTCTCCGGCCTCCAGACGCTTCTGGATGGCTGTCATGGCCTGGTCGGCTTCGCTGCCCTCCTCGATCAGAATATGGGACGCACGGCGCTCCTCACTGGCCAGGCCGGCGGCACGCTGGTCATAATAAGCCTGGAGTTCCTCGTCGCTGACCTGAACATTCTCAGCCAGCGCTCCCAGCGAAAGCGTAATGTACGCCGCATCTACCCGTTCAGGCTGCTGGAACGCATCGGCGTTCTGCTGGTAGAACGCCTCAACATCAGCATCGGTCACTGCAACATTGCCTGCAATCGCGCTGGCAGGGATGTCTAGAACCCGAAAACTCCGGGTCTGATTCTGGATGCGTAACAGCTGGGCCGCATTCTCATCAGCAACAACAGCGCTCTGGATAATGCCGGCCCTGATCTGATTGAGAACATACTGCTTGCGCATTGCCTCACGGAATTCCGTGACACCCATCCCCATGTTGCGAACCGTGGCAACGAAGCGATCACGATTGAACTGGCCGTCTACCTGGAACTGGGGCATCCGGGTAATCAGCGCGTCAATGTCAGCGGCGTTAAGCGCAAGACCCTGAGCATTGGCATCCTGAATCAGAACCTGCTCCCTGATCAGGGATTCGAGAACGTCTTTACGAACCTGATCTTCGTTGAGTAAGGACGGATCGGGGGTTTCCATGGCTGACAGCCGGCGCTGACTTTCCATCTGAACCGCGCGGAGGAACTCCCGCTCAGTAATATCCTCGCCATTGACGGTTGCCACTTCAGGCTCACCAGAAAACCCGCCGATAATGGCGTCCATTCCCCAGATGGATAGCGACACGATCAGTAGGCCAATGATAATCTTGGCAATCGTGCCCTGGGCATTTTCCCGAATATCTTGAAGCATGTCTCTCCCGAATCCCTGTTCAAGGTCGTGCAGTGTGATTGGTTTCAGCGTGCTGTTAAGGGCCGGCTTAACGTAAAAAGGCGCACCCGGTTCGGAATGCGCCTTGAATTCTTCTTGGGTGGCTCCCTGTGACAGGAGCCACCGGAGAAAGAACCGTTACTTAACGGCGTCTTTCAGGGCCTTGCCTGCTTTGAACCCAGGCACTTTGGAGGCCGGAATCTTG
>PAKW01000080.1 GCA_002707215.1 Halomonas sp. | reverse complement strand
GCTTCCTTTCTAGTGTAGTTTGAGACGCGGGTGCATGGCACGGCTGATTTTGTCCATCAGCCAGATGATGCCGGTGCGGAGCATGCCGTGCAGCGCCACCTGATGCATCCGGTAAAGCGACAGATAAAACAGGCGCGCAACCTTGCCTTCAATATACATGCTTCGGCCTGACAGATTGCCCATGAGGTTGCCAACGGTGGTATAGCGGCTGAAGTTGATCAGTGAACCATGATCGTTGTAAACGAACGGCACAGCTTCGCCGTTCTCCAGCCGGTTGCACAGGGTCTTGAACAGGGTGTCGGCTTGCTGGTGGGCCGCCTGGGCCTTGATTCCGGCCGCCCAGATGGTCATCTCGGAGGGCAGCTCGGTGCGGTCCTTCATGATAATGCTGGCCTCCAGGACCTCGCTGACCGGCTGGCCGGTGAGTACCTGTACCTTCTGATGCTCAAACTCTCGCGTGGCCGCGGCCGAGAGCCGGGCTGGCAGCGCCGGCAGGCTGTCGAGGAACAGACAGTTGTCCTGGGCGCCGGGCGTACCGAAATCATTGGCGGTGCGGTCCAACCCGCTCATGCGCCCGAGCTGGAATTCGTAGTGATGCTTCCTGGCGTGGGCGCGGTAGTTGATCTCGTTGGCGTTGGCGTCCAGGGAACCGGAGGCGACTTCGTGAAGGAGGGGCTTCCAGACATGGGTGAGTCCGGCATCCACCAGGGTAATTCTGGCCTTGCGCTTCTTTCCCAGTTTGTTGCCCAGGCCAGTGACCAGTTCAAGACCACCGGCGCCGCCACCAACCACGACAATATGATGAAGTTTGTCCATAGCAATCAGACCTGTAAGTGAAGAAAACCAAGCGCTCTGCCGGCAAAACGCTTGGCTGTCCTCACTGGGGAACCGATGAAAGATAGGGTGCTAATGCTACCGCAGTGTCGCTACCTTCAGCCCTGGAGCTCTGTCCCCGGGGCCGGTGGCGGGTAAATCTAGTGGTGGGCGCGGTAACCGTCCAGGATGGCTGCCATATCGTCGCCGAGCTCCCTTATGGCCTGGGCCTCAAGCTTGCGCTCCCCCATGGATCGGAGCCCCATAATCTGGGCCTGGAGCAGCCGGGCAAGACGCCGGCAATCCACCGATTGCGCCAGCTCACCTCTTGCCCTGGCCTGTTCCAATAGTTCGGTAATGGACTGCTCGATGGCAGCAAGAATGCTGTTGGCCTGGGCGGCCAGGGCCAGGTGAGTGTTGCTGGATTCCAGCAGTGTTTTCACGATCATGCACGCCCGGGAGGGTGGGGTATATTCACCGCCACAACGGCCGGCGATGCTGCGCAGGTAGTCCTTTAGCCCGTCAACGATGGACTCGCAGCCTTTAAGGTGGGCCGCCAGTTCAAGTCCCCCCTGTTCGGCGTAGGCCGCCAGGGCTTCTGAAAACAGGCCATCCTTACTGCCGAACGTAGCGTAAATACTGCCCGGGCGCATATCGAGGGCCTGCTCAATCTGTTTCATGGAGCTGCCGTGGTAGCCTTTCTCCCAGAACAGTCCCATCGCTTTTTCCAGGGCGGTTTTTCTGTCGTAGCGTGCGTGTCTGGCCATAACAACGAATCACCAATACTGTGTTTTGAATGACTGCTCAATTATAGCTTGAGTAATCAATCAATAACAGTCAGTTGGCGTCGGTTGCCAGAATGTTTTCCTGTCTTACCCGTTTCCTGTTTTCAAGCCGCTTGTCGACACAGGCTTCCTCATCCCGCAGGATAACGACGCACTCCAGGCACTGAATGCACTCATCGTAGTCTACCCGGCCGTCCTTGCGAATGGCGTTGATGCCGCAGGCGTTTTTGCAGTGCTGACAGGGATTGCCGCAGAGCTCGACCCGGTCCAGCCAGTTAAACAGCCGGAGACGGCCCAGCACCGCAAGAGCTGCACCAAGCGGGCACAGGTAGCGGCAGTAAAACTTGTGAATAAACATGCCGATCACCAGCAGGCCCACGGCGTAAACCACGAATGGCCAATAGCGAACAAAGAGCAGCGTAATACTGGTTTTGAAGGGCTCCACTTCCGCCAGTTGCCCGGCCAGGGTGAGAGAATAGAACGCAGTCCCTACCAGGACCAGTAGAATCGGGTATTTGATCAGGATCAGGCGCCTGTGCCAGTGCTCGGGTATTCTGGCCTGACGGAATTTCAGTTTTTCCCCGAGCCAGGCGGCCATTTCCTGAAGGGCCCCGAACGGGCACAGCCAGCCGCAGAAAAGGCCCCGGCCCCAGAGGAACAGGGTGATAAAGGTATAGACCCAGAGAATGAAAATCACCGGGTCGAGCAGGAAAACATTCAGGGAAAAACCGTCCCAGATTGCCAGAAACAGGGTATAGATATTGACGACCGACAGCTGGCCCTGTGCATAAAAGCCGATAAAGAACAGAGTAAAAAACAGGAATCCCCAACGGAAGCGGTGCACCAGCCTCGGGTGCCGGCTCAGTGTTCTCTGTTTGGCGAAGAACACCGTCAGCAATGCCAGACTCAGAATCAACAGCGAGATCTGCCACCAGCGTTCTTTCCAGAGACTGACCCACACCGGCTCCCGCCTATCCCGGGGGCTGGGAGCAACTTCAACGGTTTCAAACAGCGCATCATTGAATTTGACCGGTATTGTCAGTGAGGTGCTATCGACCATCAGATGGTTACGGGCCAGCGCCACGTTGAGTTTGAGACTGGCCCCGGCGCCGGGGTTGAAGCCGGCGTTACCGCCGATGCGGAACAGGTGGCGGGCGTCAAACGAGGGGATGCCGGCAGCCTGGAAGTCCAGATCCTGATCAAGCAGGTTCAGATCCCGCATTTCAACGGCCAGGTTGTTCTGGGTAAGGCCAATCCGGTCCGGCGAGCTGCCGGGAACAAAGTCTTCGGATACGTGGGGAAACACACCGCGGGACATAACAGCGAGCACCTGGGCATTGTTGTCGAGTTTCTGCATCAAACGCTGGTAGCCGTCTTCGCCGAGGAGGTTGCGCCCGACCATGGGCGAGTTGATATAACCGAAGAACAGCTCGCTGAAGGGCTCATCCCCGGCGGGCTCAATGGCCATCGGATAGTCGCTGAGCGGTCGCCCGAGCGCCGCCTCAATGGCCTCTGCCGAGATTTGCCAGTGGCCGATATAGCCACGGTCCACCAGCTGCTGCCAGGGCAGGGGCTCGAAGAACTCCGGTTTCGCCCGTGTCGGGGCGCTCTGGGCAAAACCTTCCAGTTTGGTGCGGGCGACTTTCAGCGCCGAGGAAAGTACGGTGTCGTTGATGATCAGCACTGACACGGTGGCCTTGCTGACGCCGTCAAAGTGCACCACGCTGCCGTCGCTGGTACGTCCGGACCGGCTGGAATTTGAGGTGCTGACAATAATCTGTTGCCGAAGTGAACGGCCTTCGTACTGGTCTACAAAGGCGAACAGGGGTTTTTCACCCAGCCCGTGCAGGAAGACCGGCTCGTGGTGGTTCAGGACCTTTACGCCGGTAAACCGTCCCTTGGTGTCCAGGCCAATCAGCAGACTGATGGGTTTGCCGGCAAAGCCCTGGAGGCGGCTGTGGTCCACGGACTCGTAGGCATAACCGAGCAGCTCCTGGAGTTGATACACCGGGTATACGGGAAAGTCCGGCAACTTGTCTTGGATCACGGTTGCTGAAGGGAACAGCTCCTGAATCATTGCCCGCTTGCTGTCCGACAGTTCCGCGTGGGCTGTGGGCAAGATAAACAGACAGGCAAGAAGGAGCATAATGCGCCCTGCCATGGAGTACCCCTGTGGTTCTTTTTGTTTGAACTTCCATGCTAGAGTTTTCGGCCCCGGGCTCAATGCGACCTCGGAGCCAGCTGACTGCTACTTTGTGAGGAGAAATGCCATGACCGACGCCACCTATACACCGCCAAAAGTCTGGAAATGGGACTCCGAGAGCGGGGGTAAATTTGCCAACATCAATCGCCCCATCGCGGGGCCCACCCATGACACGGAGCTGCCGGTTGGCAAGCACCCGCTGCAGCTCTATTCGCTGGCGACACCCAACGGCGTGAAGGTCACCGTGATGCTGGAGGAGCTTCTGGCGCAGGGGTTTGAGGGCGCGGAATATGACGCCTGGCCAATCCGCATTCCCGAGGGTGAGCAGTTTGGCAGCGGCTTTGTTGAGGTGAATCCCAACTCCAAGATCCCGGCACTCATGGACCACAGTGCCGGTCCTGCGATCCGGGTGTTCGAATCCGGGTCGATCCTGCTGTACCTGGCGGAAAAGTTTGGTGCGTTTTTGCCCAAAGAGCTCGGTAAACGTACCGAAACGCTCAACTGGCTGTTCTGGCAGATGGGCAGTGCGCCGATGCTGGGCGGCGGCTTTGGCCATTTCTACGTCTACGCGCCGGAGAAGTACGAATACCCAATCAACCGTTACGCCATGGAGGTCAAGCGCCAGTTGGATGTCCTGGATCGTCAGCTGGCGAACAGCCGTTATATCGCCGGTGATGAGTATACCATTGCCGATATGGCGATCTGGCCGTGGTACGGCGCACTGGTGAAGAACAAGGTTTATGAGGCTGCCGAGTTCCTGGAAGCTCACACTTATACCCATGTTCTCCGGTGGACGGACGAGATCGCCCAGAGGCCGGCGGTCAAGCGCGGGCGCATGGTGAACCGCACCTGGGGCGAGCCGCATGCCCAACTGCATGAACGGCACGATGCCGGTGATTTCGAAACCCGGACTCAAGACAAACTCGGTGATAACGGGTAAATACCGTTGCAGGCGCTTAACCTTGACTCCGACCCGGAGATGCCAGCCCCGGGTTACAGTGCCCCGGGGTGCTACTCTTCGCTTTCCTTGGCCTTCTGAATGGCCTCGAGTTTCTCGTGCAGCAGGGCTTCCAGCTTGATCAGCTGCGCCCGGTTCTTTTCATTTGGCCGGTTGGTATACAGGTCAACGTAGGTTTTGGTGACCTCACTCAGTACCGGGTGGAGTCTCTTGTAGTCTTCCTCGCTCATGGCACTACTCCCTAACAATTTCGGTGAGTTCCTTACTAGTAAACTATGGTGCATCCTCACGAATCCTCAAGGAGCCAAATCAAATCCCGGGTCGTTTCCTGCTCACTCGAGGCGACTGACCTTGGTCACAAGGCGAAGCCAGTCGATGGGTAGCCGGGTTTGTGGTGGCTCATCAGGGCTCCATGGTCAGGTCAGTTGATTTTGTGTTACAACCTATTATCACAGAACGGGCTCATTCCAGACACCGTCAGAGAGCCAAAGGCCAACGATTAACAGGAGGCAAAGCCGTGAAACTGAAGGTTCAAGGCATTGAAGAAGGCCAGCCGATTCCGGAGAAATTCGCGTTCGGGGTCTACAGCAAAGAAGATCACATGAGTTTCGGGCCCAACCGCAACCCCGAGATGGTCTGGGAGAACGCACCCGCGGGCACAAAGAGCTTTGTGGTGATGATGTTTGATCCGGACGTGCCCAGTGTGGCGGACGCTGTGAACCAGGAAGGTAAAACCGTCTCCAAAGACCTTCCAAGGGTCGACTTTTTCCACTGGCTGCTGGTGGACATCCCGGCCAGTATTACCCGGATTCCGGAGGGCGAGGACAGTGATGGCGTTATTCCCAAGGGCAAGGAAACTGGCCCGGGTGCAATGGGTATCCGTGGCGTGAACAATTACACTCAGTTCCTGGCCGGCAACCCGGACATGGCAGGCACCTATGCCGGTTATGACGGTCCCTGTCCGCCCTGGAACGATGAAATCATTCACCACTACCATTTTGAAGTGCACGCACTGGATGTGGACAGTCTGGGCCTTGAGGGCGAGTTTGATGGTAACGACGTGCGCGAGGCGATGGCCGGCCACGTACTGGCCAGTACCCGGGTAACCGGTACCTACACATTGAATCCCGACCTCCGTTAACTCCCCGATTTAGCTGTTCCCTATCGAGCTTATTGCCGGAACCCTTCTGCTTTGGTTCCGGCACCCTCCGATTCCTGGTTATCTGAATCCCCGGCGATCAGCGCCTCGAAGGTGGTGATTTCGCCGGGGTTGTCCGGAGCGTAACCGGGCAGCTCCTGCACGCGTGCAATGAACGGCTCGGACCGCATCAGGTCAATCAGGCGAGAGAGGTTTGTCTGGTTCAGCCGGTCCTCCCGACACAGCAGGAGATAGTGTTCCCGGGCCAGCTCGACAAAGCCCAGGTCGAATTGCCGGGCGGCGGCCTCAACGCCAAAACCGATATCCGCCATGCCGGCGGCGACAAAAGCGGCGACGGCGGTGTGGGTGAATTCCGGCTGGGGTGAGCGGTTAATGGCGTCTTCAGCCAGCCCCTGCTGTTTGAGGAGCAGGTTAAAAAGCACCCGAGTACCGGAATGGCGGTCCCGACCGATGAAGCGCAGCTGTGAGTTGGCAAGATCCTTCAGGCTGGTGATCCGGTGTTGCTGGTCCTTCCGGAACATCAGCCCCTCCCGGCGGGTGACGAAGCGGATGAGCTTCAGATTGTTGCCGGATAAATGATGGCGATAGTGAGCGAGAATTTCCCGGGCCCGTTCCGGACAAGTGGGGAAGTGGAAACTGGCCAGGTCGCATTCACCGTTGTTGAGTGCCGACAGGGCCTCTTCCGGATTGCGGTACTGGAGGTTGATCTCCAACTGGTCCGGGAACTCCGGTAACAGGGCTACGGCGTACCCGTGGCTGGCATGCAGGCGCAGGACCGGGTGGCTGCCGGCCAGAAGCTGCTGGACCTGGTCATTGAGTT
Organism: Halomonas sp.; assembly: GCA_002707215.1. Lineage (GTDB taxonomy): Bacteria > Pseudomonadota > Gammaproteobacteria > Pseudomonadales > Oleiphilaceae > Marinobacter. The sequence goes on along the minus strand of PAKW01000080.1, from coordinate 8,154 downwards.
CCGAGGCCATGCTGTCGATCTGGGGTCCCAATCGGGCCTTGACCCGATGGTCGGCCCAGAGCAGCTTTTCGCCGAGGTCCGAGAGGGTGGTGCCCTGGCCCTTGCGCATGATGACCAGGGGCAGGCTGAAGACATGGGTGGCACGGTTAAGCAGGTTCCAGGCGTGCCGGTAGGAAATTCCGGCCGCTTCGGCAGCGGCGGTGAGTTTGCCGGTGTCGCGGATACTTTCGAGCAGGCGGAACAGAACCGGCTCGAAGAGTTCACCGTTGTCGGTCCGGAAGACCCAGGCGGGAGATATGTTAAGCTTCTTGGTATGCATTACAGTTCATATTCCGTGGTGACGAATTGGGTGCTAGCGTAGTAATAGAACTGTACCAGAACAAAAACAGACAGGAACAGTCATGCATAGGTCAGAGCAGATCAACCAACAACCGGGTGACTCCACCAGGCCCAGCGCCGGCGACTGGACACCTGACATAATCCGGGACGAAGTGGACGCACTGAAGCACAAACCCGGCGCCCTGCTTCCCATTCTTCACGCTGTCCAGAACCGGATCGGCTACATTCCCGAAGGCGCGGTTGCCATTATCGCCGAGATGCTGCAACAGACCCGGGCCGAAGTGCACGGGGTAATCAGCTTCTACCATCATTTCCGCGCTTACCCGGTGGGCAGCAAAGTCATCCATGTTTGCCGGGCAGAAGCCTGCCAGGCCATGGGTGGCCGCGCTCTGGAAGACCATATCAAGTCACGGCTGGGCGTGGATTACCACGGCACCACCGCCGATAACGAATTTACCCTGGAGCCGGTGTATTGCCTGGGCAACTGCGCCTGTGCGCCGTCCGTCCGTGTGAACGACGATATCCACGGCCGGGTTACCCCGCAGAAGTTCGACCGCCTGGCGGACAAGCTCACCACGTCCACCCTGGAAATCCGGTAATCACAGGAGCCTTGATCATGGCGACAAGAATCTATGTGCCCTGCGATACCACCGCCCTGTCCATGGGCGCGGACGAGGTGGCAAGGCTGATCCAATATCACGCCGGCGCCCGGGGCGTGGACATTGAGCTGGTGCGAAACGGGTCTCGCGGATTGTGCTGGCTCGAGCCGTTGGTGGAGATCGAGACCACTACGGGCAGGATCGGTTACGGCCCTATTGAACCGGACGACGTTCAGGCTCTGGTGGACGCCGGCCTGTTCGATGGCAAATCCGATCACCCGCTGTTTCTCGGCCCGGTGGCGGATATGCCCTACCTCAAACGCCAGCAGCGCCTGACCTTTTCACGGATTGGTATTACCGATCCACTGTCTATTGATGACTATCGGGCCCATGGTGGTTTTGGGGGGCTGGGCAAGGCCGTGGCCATGATGCCCCAGGCGATTGTGGATGACGTAAAAACTTCGGGCCTGCGTGGCCGGGGTGGTGCGGCGTTCCCCACCGGCATCAAATGGCAGACAGTGCATGATGAGCCCTGGCAGTCGCAAAAATACATCGTCTGCAATGCCGATGAGGGCGATTCCGGAACCTTTGCTGACCGGCTGGTGATGGAGTGCGACCCCTTCATGCTGATCGAAGGTATGACCATTGCCGGGCTGGCCGTCGGTGCGACCCGGGGCTATATCTACCTGCGCTCGGAATACCCGGTGGCCCATCGTATGCTGGACGAAGCTATCCGCCGCGCTGAGGCGGCCGGCTATCTGGGCGAGGATGTCCGGGGCAGTGGCCGTGCTTTCCACCTGGAAGTGCGACTGGCGGCGGGCGCCTACATTTGTGGGGAGGAGACGTCGCTGCTGGAAAGCCTGGAAGGCAAGCGGGGTCTGGTGCGCGCCAAGCCGCCCCTGCCCGCCATCAAGGGGCTGTTTGGCCAACCCACGGTGGTGAATAACGTGCTGTCGTTTGCGGCGATTCCGTTCATTCTCGATCAGGGCGGCCAGGCCTACGCCGATTACGGCATGGGTAACTCCCGGGGCACGCTGCCGATCCAACTGGCGGGCAATATACGCCAGGGTGGTCTGATCGAACTGGCCTTTGGCGTTAGCCTGAAGGAAATCCTGGAAGACTTTGGCGGCGGCACTTTCACCGGTCGGCCCATGAAAGCCGTTCAGGTGGGTGGGCCATTGATGGCCTACATGCCGGCAAGTCAGTGGGACACGCCGATGGATTACGAAGCCTTCGCCAAGCTCGGCGCGGGTATCGGCCACGGTGGTGTGGTGGTGTTTGACGACACCGCGGATATGGCCGAACAGGCACGGTTTGCCATGGAGTTTTGCACCGTGGAGTCCTGCGGCAAATGCACGCCCTGCCGGATAGGGTCAGTTCGCGGTGTGGAAGTGATCGACCGTATCCGCGCCGGCGAGAACCGCGATGCCAATCGGGTCTTGCTGGAAGATCTCTGCGAGACCATGGTTGATGGTTCCCTCTGCGCCATGGGCGGTATGACACCCTTCCCGGTGCAGAGTGTGATGAAACATTTCCCGGACGACCTGACGGCCTGACCGACTCGAGTGGAGGCACGAACATGTTGCACTTTTACGATCCAAGAAAAGCCGAACCGAGCCTGAATCCGGACATGGATTACGGCACGCCGCCGAGCGCATCCGAAACCCTGGTCAGCCTGTTCATCGACGGCACCGGCATCAGCGTGCCGGAGGGCACGTCTGTATTGCGGGCCGCCGCCCTGGCCGGGATAAACATTCCAAAGCTGTGTGCCTCCGACAACCTGGAAGCCTTCGGCTCCTGCCGCCTGTGCGCGGTGGAAATCGAGGGCCGCCGGGGTTATCCGGCCTCCTGTACCACGCCGGTTACCGAAGGCATGGCGGTCACTACCCAGAACGGCAAACTGGCGAAGCTTCGTCGCAACATCATGGAGCTGTATATCTCCGATCACCCGCTGGACTGCCTCACCTGCCCGGCCAATGGCAACTGCGAACTGCAGGATGTTGCCGGTGCGGTGGGCCTGCGGGAAGTGCGCTATGGCTTCGAGGGCGAGAACCACCTGGATGCGGAAGTGGACGACTCCAACCCGTATTTCAGCTTCGACCCCGGCAAGTGCATTGTCTGCTCCCGCTGCGTGCGTGCCTGCGGGGAAGTGCAGGGCACCTTCGCCCTGACCATAGATGGCCGCGGTTTCGGCTCCAGGGTGTCCGCCGGCCAGAACGATCCGTTCATGGATTCCGAGTGTGTGTCCTGCGGCGCCTGCGTGCAGGCCTGCCCCACCTCTACGCTGATGGAAAAGAGCGTGATTGAAGCCGGTCAGCCGGAGCACAGCGTGGTCACCACCTGCGCCTACTGCGGTGTCGGTTGCTCGTTCAAGGCCGAAATGAAAGGCGACCAACTGGTACGCATGGTTCCCTACAAGGGTGGCGAGGCTAACCACGGCCATTCCTGCGTGAAAGGGCGCTTTGCCTTCGGCTATGCCACCCACAAGGATCGCATCAGGGAGCCGATGATCCGGGCGTCCATCAACGCCCCCTGGGAAGCGGTGTCCTGGGAGGAGGCCATTGCCTTCGCCGCGAAAAAGCTCAAGGACACCCAGGCCAGATATGGCCGGGAAAGCATTGGCGGCATTACCTCCTCCCGCTGCACCAACGAGGAAACCTACCTGGTGCAGAAGCTGATTCGGGCCGCGTTCGGGAACAATAACACCGACACCTGTGCCCGGGTCTGTCACTCACCGACCGGGTTCGGCCTGAAAACCACCCTGGGTGAATCCGCCGGGACCCAGACGTTTGATTCGGTCATGAAAGCCGACACCATCTTGGTGATCGGTGCCAACCCCACCGACGCCCACCCGGTGTTCGCCTCCCAGATGCGCCGGCGTTTGCGCCAGGGTGCCAAGCTGATTGTGATTGATCCGCGCCGCATCGACCTGCTGAAAACGCCCCACGGCAGCGAAGGCATTCACCTGCCCCTGCGCCCGGGCACCAACGTGGCCATGGTTAATTCCCTGGCCCACGTCATTGTTACCGAGGGCCTGGAAGACAAGGCCTTTATCGAGAGCCGCTGCGAGCCGAAGCAGTACAGCGAATGGCGGGAATTTATCGCCGGGCAACGCAATTCGCCGGAAGCTATGGAAGTGGTCACCGGCGTACCGGCCGGGCTGGTACGCCAGGCCGCCCGCGCCTATGGCGAGGCAGGTAACGGTGCCATCTATTACGGCCTTGGCGTCACCGAGCACAGCCAGGGCTCTACCATGGTGATGGGCATTGCCAACCTGGCCATGGCCACTGGCAACATCGGCCGTGAAGGTGTTGGCGTGAACCCGCTGCGGGGCCAGAATAATGTTCAGGGCTCCTGCGACATGGGCTCCTTCCCCCACGAGCTTCCAGGCTACCAGCACGTGGGTGACCCGGCGGTGCGGGCCAGGTTCCAGGAGGTTTGGGGCGTGGTCATTGACGAAGAACCGGGCCTGCGGATTCCCAATATGTTCGATGCCGCCATAGCTGGCAGCTTCAAGGCCATGTACCTGCAGGGTGAGGACATTGCCCAGTCCGATCCCAACACCCAGCATGTGGAAGCGGCACTCAGCGCCCTGGATTGCCTGATCGTGCAGGACATCTTCCTGAATGAAACCACCAAGTATGCCCATGTATTGCTGCCGGGCTCCACCTTTCTGGAGAAGAACGGCACTTTCACCAACGCCGAGCGCCGCATCAACCGGGTGCGCAAGGTGATGGCGCCGGTGGCAGGCCTGGAAGACTGGGAAGTGACCATGGCTTTGTCCAATGCACTCGGTTACCCCATGGACTACAAGCATCCGTCCGAGATCATGGATGAGATCGCCCGGCTGACGCCCACCTTCACCGGCGTCAGTTACGAGAAGCTGGACGAGCTGGGTAGCATTCAGTGGCCCTGCAACGAAGAGCACCCGGACGGCACGCCGACCATGCACACCCTGGATTTCCCGATCAGCAAGGGCAGGTTTGCAGTCACCGGGTACGTCGCCAGCGAGGAGAAAACCAATCGCAGGTTCCCGCTGCTGCTGACGACTGGTCGCATCCTGAGCCAGTACAATGTCGGCGCCCAGACCCGCCGCACCGAGAACAGCCGGTGGCACCACGAGGATGTGCTGGAGATCCACCCCAGCGATGCCGAACTGCGCGGTATTCGTGAAGGCGACTGGCTGGGCGTTTCCAGCCGCGTGGGCCAAACGGTTCTGAGGGCGCGGATCAGCGACCGGATGCTGCCGGGCGTGGTCTACACCACCTTCCACCATCCGGGCAGCGGTGCCAACGTGATCACCACCGACAGCTCCGACTGGGCCACCAACTGTCCGGAATATAAGGTCACCGCGGTACAGGTGGAGAAGGTAAGCCAGCCTTCTGTCTGGCAGCGTCACTTCGAGCAGTTCAGCAAACGCCAACACAAGTTGCTGGACCCTGCGGCCAGACAGGCGGAGGCAACTGATGTTTCGGCCCTCAAGTAATCCGGGTGTCGCCGCCATGGCGACTTGCGGCCCGGATCAGCCGAACGTTCTTCCGGCGGTCTGTAAGACGCTGGTTGAGGTTCGGGGCGGGATTAATGGGGCGCCGGGTTCGGACTATGTTGCGGAGGAAGTGCCGGTGGCAATGATCTACAACGGTGTCTCCCATGCCGTAATGATGGCCTCCCCCTGCGCCCTGGAGGACTTTGGTCTCGGCTTCAGTCTGACGGAGGGCATTCTCGATCATCCGGAGCAACTCTTTCAGTGGGATGTGGTTGCCGGCGAACAGGGAATCTCCCTGGAGATGCATATTGCCGGCGAGTGCTTCGCCCGGCTGAAGAAGCAACGCCGGAATATGGCCGGACGAACCGGCTGCGGGCTGTGCGGCACCGAATCCCTGGCCCACGCCATCCGGGCCACCCCCAGGGTACCGACGCGCCCGGCACCGGCTGACGAAGCGGTGCAACGAGCCCTGCGTAATCTCTCGGATCACCAGCCCTTGCAGGAACAGACCGGAGCCACGCACGGTGCTGCCTGGTGTGATAACCAGGGCCGGATACAGCAGGCCCGGGAAGATGTCGGCCGGCACAATGCGCTGGACAAGCTGATTGGTGCGCGCATTCGCGACCATGGTGCCAGGGCCTTTGACGACGGCTTTGTGCTGATCTCCAGCCGGGCCAGTTACGAGATGGTTCAGAAAAGTGCCATCGTTGGTGTCAGTAGTCTGATTGCCGTTTCGGCGGCCACCGCACTGGCCATCCGGGAGGCCCGCAAGGCCGGCATGACCCTGATAGGCTTTGCCCGCCCCGGCCGGCACGTTATCTACGCACGTGGTGACGACCAACCTTCTGAGGAGATGTGAGGATGAGTGACCAACAGCTCCAGAACCTGATCAAGATGATTAATCAGATCAGTATGAACAACCTTCACCATGGCGAGGAACACCAGGCCGCCGAGGTGGTGGCAACCCACATCAAGAAGTTCTGGGCCCGGAGCATGAAGCAGCAGATCATCAACTATGCGGAATCTGACGGGCTTGAGCTGTCCCCGGTGTCCCGGCTGGCGGTCAAACGGTTGGCGGAAACCCAGGAAGCCTGAATCCGGTTACTAAACTGTCGCTTGTCTGTCATTTTCCCGTCAGGGTGGTTTTGTTTCTTTTCTTGAGTGTTTGCTCAAAAATCGCTAGCATTGTTTTTGAGCATTCGTTCAAAAAGGAGATTAAGCATGGCTGATTTCAAATTGCACAATATCGAATCCGCTCCGGAAGGCGCCAAACCCTTTCTGGAGAATTCCCGGAAGAATTTCGGCATGATCCCTGGACTGCACGCCGTGATGGCGGAATCGCCAGAGGTACTGGAGGCCTACCAGAAGCTGCACCAGCTGGTTCTGGACAACAGCTTCAACAACGACGAGAAGACTGTGGTCTGGCAGACCATCAACGTCGAAAATGCCTGCCATTATTGCGTGCCGGCGCACACGGGTATCGCAAAGGTGATGAAAGTCTCAGATGATATTGTTAACGCGTTGCGTGATGAGACTCCGCTTCCCAGTGACAAGCTCGAAGCACTGCGCAACTTTACCCTCGCGATCATGCGCAAGCGGGGCAACGTCAGCAAGGAAGATCTGGCTGCTTTCTTTGAGGCGGGCTATGGCAACCGCCAGGTACTGGATGTGATTATGACCTTGTCCCAGAAGATTATGAGTAACTATATCAACCACATTGCCAGGACGCCGGTTGATGAGCCGTTCAAGACATTTGCCTGGAGCAAGAACCAGTAAACGTTCGTCAGGCCGTGCGGACTAATCCGCACGGCAAGGCCATTTTCCCCTCCTCTGATCCTTCAAGCCGGCTAGAATAGCCCGATGAACCATTCACCCTGGCTTTTCCGTCTCTCGTTTCTGGCTGTCGTGGTCTTGCTGATGGCCGCCATCTGGCTGTTACTTCGACAACTGAGCATGCCGGCCAGCCTCGCTCCCTCGGCACTCTCAGACTGGCTGGCTCAGCAGGGGCTCCTTGGCCCCGTGCTCCTGATGCTGATGATGATACTTGCCGTGGTTGTCGGGCCGATTCCCACATTGCCAATCACTGCCGCCGCCGGACTGGTTTATGGTATGTTCGCCGGTACTGCGATTGCCGTTGCGGGCGCCCTGGCTGGCTCGATCATCGCGTTTTATCTGGCGCGGGTGCTCGGCCGGGAAGCCATCCAGCGCAAGCTGGATCACAACCCGGTATTTTCGGTTCGTGGGTCCCAGCGTTTTCTCTTTATTGCTGTCCTCTTGACGAGGCTGATCCCACTGTTTTCCTTTGCCCTGATCAGCTATGCCGCTGGGGTTACCGCCATCCACCTATGGCGCTATGCGCTGGCGACTGCTCTAGGCATGCTGCCGATGACGTTTGTGTTTGCGGGACTTGGCCAAAGCTTTGAGCTCAATCCAGTGTTTACGGTGATAGCCGCAGCCAGTATCCTGGTGGCTATGAGTACCCTGCCGCTTTATCTTGGCCGGCGCCCGAATTCCCGCCTGGCCCGTTGGCTGCACCTTAATGGCGATGTTTGAGTGCTTGCCCAGATCCTCGTTTTTCATGATGTGCGATGTGCGGGGTTTGTCCAAAGCCCACTCATACGTGACCGTAGCGCCAATCCGTTCACACAGCAACTGCTGGCGGGGTACCGCATACCCCGCAGCTTGTATTAAACTGTCCAGGCTCAGGTGAGGGCAGGATGTCGTCACCGG
>PAKW01000079.1 GCA_002707215.1 Halomonas sp. | reverse complement strand
GTTCGCTGGATCGGCTGGCGCTGGGTTTTACCAATGTGAACCTGAATGCCAGTGACCGTATTACGGCCAACAATAAGGGCACGCTGGCGGTGTACCAGAGCCAGAGCGCCTATGTGCCGGGTGAGGGCGTGTCGTACAGCGGCGGCAACCTGAACATCACCACACCGCTGATTACCGGTGAGGCTGGGTCGGTTAATAACATTACTGCGGGCGGTACCATTCGTGTTGCGGCCCCGCAAGCCGGTGCAGCTGACCCAGCTGAACTGTCGGCGCTGGGCGCGGAGTTCTCGCTTACCGCAGGGCAGGGGTTGAGTCTGGACACTGCGGTGGCCCTGCCCAGCGGCAAGCTGACGTTGGCGGCTGACGGTGACCTGACCCTGGGCGACAATGCCCACCTGGATCTGTCTGGCCGCAGTGTTGAGTTCTTTGATGATGAAGACGCCACCCAATACAGCTGGGGTGGTGATGTAACGTTGGAGAGCAGCGCTGGCAATATTCGCCAGGCGGCGGGCTCCACTATCGATCTGTCTGCCGAGCATAACCAAGGCGGGCGTTTGACCGCTGTGGCGCTGGCCGAGAGTGCCGGATTGGTTGATCTGCAGGGGCAGATTCTGGCCGCTGCCAGTGGCTATTACGAAGCGGGGGGGACCTATGTGCCCTATCTGGCGGGCGGTATCGAGCTGCGTGCTCAGACTTTGGGCAGCAACCTGAACGAGGCCTTTACCGCGCTTAACCAGCGGTTGAATGAAGGTGAGGTAACTGGCCTGCGCAGCTTCCAGCTCAAGCAGGGTGATCTGGCCATTGGCAGTGATGTTCGCGCCAACCAGATTGAAGTATCGCTGGATGGTGGGCAGCTGATTGTGGATGGCACGCTGGACGCCAGCGGTGAGCGGGTTGGCAGCATTCGCCTGGCCGGTAAGCAGGGGCTGACCCTGACCGGCAATGCCGTGCTGGATGCCCATGGCAGCCTGCTGCGCCTGGACAGTTATGGGCAGATTATCGATGCACCCAACCGCGCTATGGTGGAGCTGAACTCCGGCGATGGGCAACTGACCCTGGCCAATGGCGCGCGTATTGACCTGCGCCACGGTACTGACGATGCCCGAGTGGCGGCCGACCCGAGCCTGCACGATGGCCGTGACCGGGGCACTCTAGAGCTGTTTGCACCGCGGCTGGGTGGTGCTACCGCCGGGGATGTGGCTATTGATGCCAGCGGGGTGCTGGATATTGACGGTGCTCGCTGGATTGCGCTGAATGCGCTGCAGCGTTATGACGATGCCGCCTACGGTACTGAAGAGGCAGCCAGTGGTCGCCCTTATCAGGTGATTGACCAGGCCTATCTGGATGCCAAACATGCGGACAGCCGCGCCTTTATCAATGCTGCCCTCAATAACAGCAACCTGCTGGATAACAAGCTGGCGGGGCTGAATAACAGCACGTACGCAAACGCCTTCCACCTGCGCCCTGGCGTAGAAATTATCAGCAAGACAGCGGATGGTGACTTGGTGGTCAGCGGCGATCTGGACTTGTCGGGTCATCGCTATGCCAGCCTTAATCCGCATAGCCAGCAGACCAGCGTGTATGGCTCGGGCGAGGCCGGTGCGATGGCTATCCGTGCCGGTGGTGATCTGAATATCTACGGCAGTATCAACGATGGCTTTGCACCGCCACCGGATACCCCGGATGACAACGGTTGGGTACTGACCCCCGGTGTGCAGGCTTACGGTGGCGATGTCATCGTACCCGGTGCAGGCGTGCAGCTGGCTGCTGGCACGCTGTTCCCAGCCAACAAGACCCTGAACTATGCAGTACCGATCCGGGCGCTGACCCTGCCGGCCAATACCGAACTGCCGGTGCAGGGGGAGTTGGCGGCAAATATCACGCTGCCGGCCAATACGGTACTCAGTGCGGCAGTACGTGATGCCGATAACAATGTGCTGTATGCCGCCGGTACCCTGCTGGAGCAGGCCACCCTACTGCCACGGGGCTCCTGGCTGGATGCCGGCAGCCGCCTGTCAGCTAACGCACCGCTGACCGCCATGACCTGGCCAGCCGGTGTACCGTTACCGGTGGCCGCAACCTTGGCAGGCAACACGACCTTGCCGGTCGGCGGGCTGATCCCTTCCATGACCGATGTCAAACTGGTAGGTGATACCATCTCGGTACCGCTGCGCAGCGTCAATGGTGAGCGTATGGGCCGCAACTGGGCGGTGGCCGCGATGTTGCCGGAAGGCTCACAATCCTGGGGCATGCGTTTGGTGGCGGGGGCGGATACTCAGGCGGCTGATCCCAGGCTGACACGGCCTGACAGCACTGGCCGTATGGTATTGGCTGACACCCATTACAGCCTTTACAACCAGAGAAGCATGCTGGCTGCAGGGGGCGAAACCGTACTGGTCTGGCTGGAAGGCAACTGGTATGGGCAGGAGCCTGGCACGCCGGTGACGGACGATTGGTCATGGGCCTGTGATGAGTGGAACTGTACGGAAGTAACACTCGCCCCTGAACCTGTGCTGGTCTGGATTGAAGGTAACTGGTATGGGCAGGAGCCTGGCACGCCGGTGACGGACGACTGGCTGTGGGCCTGCGATGACTGGAACTGTGTGACGGAGGCACCGCCTGCTCCAGATCCCATCTTGGTTTGGCTGGAAGGCAACTGGTATGGACAGGAACCTGGCACACCGGTAACGGATGATTGGTCATGGGCCTGTGATGAATGGAACTGTGTAGCGCAAGCCCCGGAAACCGGTGGCTGGAGCGAAGAAGTTATTGCTGTTTACCCGGTGGTGCAGAACTTCAGTGTATTGCGTACCGGTATCGGTGATCTGGATCTGATTGCCGCAGGCGATGTGACCATGCAATCGCTGTATGGCGTTTACACAGCTGGTACCTCAACTGCATCACGAGCGGGTGCCGAGGCGGCAGCGTTCAATCTGGGGCGGGCCAAGCAGGGCGAGACATATCTGGGTACTGATGCCAGCTCCGACCCGGATGGTGGTTCGGGCTATGAAGCGCTGGTGGATGGCGGTGCCGACAGTACCTACGCGGCTTGGTACCCGGATGGCGGTGGTGATCTGTTGCTGCGCAGCGGCGGTAACCTGACTGGTGACTTGATTGCTACCTATGGCCCGGCCTGGCCTGGTCAAGAGTTACGGAAGCAACGCAGCAGTGTGGATCAGGGTAATTGGCTGTGGCGTCAGGGCAGTGGCGATACCGCTGGGGTTGACCCGACCGCTACCAGTTGGTGGATCAACTTTGGTACCTATGTGCCGGGCAGCACGGTGTCCAACAAGAACTATGACCTGGATGGTGCTGCTGTGGCTGCAGCAGAGGCCATTCCCGAGCTGGTTGGCTTTACCGGGATTGGTACCCTTGGCGGCGGTAACCTGACGCTGGATGTTGGTGGTGATGCCGGTATGCTGGCGCGTCGAGGGGTGTCGCATAACGACCGGCCGCGCAGTGAAGGTTTGGCCCTGGCGATTGGCAGCACTGGGCGGGTAACCGAAACAGGCGAGTTATTGCTGACCGGTGGCGGTGATCTGAACCTGCGGGTGGGTGGCGATCTGAACCCTGGTTTGCAGGCGCGGGTCAGTGATCGTACCCGGCAGAACCTGGACTTGAACGGGGTGCTGAGCAACCTACGCGGTGGTGTGCATGTGCAGGCTGGTGAGATAGGTGGCATTGGCTTGACTTATTACGCCACATCACAGGTGCAGGCTGACCGCGAAGAAATCCGGGCGTTTGACCCCTATACGGCTTCGCTGGCTACCGCGACGGGGGGGCTGGTGCTGATGCTGGGTGATTCGGCTGCGACGCTGACCAGCCGGGGTGACCTGGTGCTGGCGGGCAGCGGTGATCCGGGCCGTGTGGCGTTGCCCTATACGCCTGTAGATGACGGCTATAGCTGGTTCTCACTCTGGACCGAGAATACTGCGATCAACCTGTTCGCGGCGGGTGGCGATCTGACGCCCAGCGTGCAACTGGGTGATGTGCAGGTGAACGTCAACATTCCGGTTCAAGGGCATAACTATTCAAACACCGATGGCCGCTTTGTCCTCCCCTCCCAATTGAGCGTGGTGGCTGCGGATGGCAGCATCTACATGGGCAGGTCTGCATTGGGTAGTGTGACGACGCAGTTCAACGATACCTACCATCTGCTGCTGGCACCCTCGGTCAATGGTAGTTTGGAGCTGCTGGCGGGTGATTCCATCTATGCCGGGGGCTATACGATCAGCCAGTCCGGCGCCAGTCTGGATGTTCTGACGACGCCTTTTGCGCCTGCTTATGCGCAGTTCCCTGATGGCCTGTTGTCGACCAGGGTACATAACCTGAGTGCAGACGCGCAGGTGCCGGATTACAACAGGTTCTCTCTGTTTGCTTTTGGTCCCAATACCTTCTCAGGTGAGTTTGCTGCAGCACAACCGGTGCGTCTGTATGCCTTGAACGGCGATATCGTCGGGCTAAGAACGGGAAGTATCCTGGAGTTCGACTACGGTGGCCGTGCTGGCCAGGTCTGGTATGAAGGGGCAGGACCGGTTTGGACACAGGCAGGGGGTGACATTGTTCGATTTGGCATGTTGCAGGGGGACTCCAGCATTATGCCAATGGATATGGCTTACACGATGGCTGATCCTTACTTTGGTGGTGGCTCCAATACGGGTAGCGTTATTGTGCATAACGACATCAACGATGTTTCTATCGTTGATGCTGGGGGCGACATCCTTTATAGCGGCTTCAATGTGGCCGGCCCCGGCACGTTGGAGATCAATGCTGGGCGCAATATCCTGATGACCGGGCAAGCGGGAGGTGACTACGCCGAAACCGCCATCACCAGCCTTGGCCCTATCTTGGCTGGCGACAATCGCCCCGGTGCCGGGATTGTGATGCAGGCAGGTCTGGGCGAGCAAGGTGCGGACTGGAGCGGTTTGCTGGACTTGTATCTGAATCCAGAGAACCTGGCTGATCCCGAGCTGCCGCTGGCGGATCAGGATGGACTGGTGGCGCATACCTATGAGGACGAACTGGTCGAGTGGCTGCTGGGCCGTTATGGCTTTGCGGCCAGCGACAACGAGACTGCAGTGGATGAGGCGCTGGCGTTCTTTGACGGTCTGGGTGCGGAGCAGCAGCGGGTGTTTGCCCGTGAACTGTACTTTGCTGAGTTGAAGGCCAGCGGCCGTGAATATAACGATGTGGATGCGTCGCGCTTTGGCAGTTATCTGCGCGGTCGCAATGCCATTGCAGCGTTGTTCCCGACCCATGATGTTGCGGGTAATGAGATTACCTATGGTGGCGATATCCTGATGTATGGCGGCTCCGGGGTGCATACCAACGTGGGGGGTGGTATTCAGATGCTGACCCCGGGTGGTGCGCAGACCTTTGGTGTTGAGGGGGCAGCGCCGCCGGCCACTGCTGGTGTGATTACCCGTGGTCAGGGTGATATCCAGTTGTTCTCCCGGGATAGCATTCTGCTTGGTCAGAGCCGGGTGATGACTACCTTTGGTGGCGACATTATGGGCTGGTCGGCTGAGGGTGATATCAACGCTGGTCGGGGCTCCAGCACCACGGTGCTGTATACGCCGCCGGTAAGGGTGTATGACCAGTGGGGCAACGTGACTTTGTCCCCGCAGGTGCCTTCGACCGGGGCTGGTATCGCTACGCTGAATCCGATTGCTGAAGTGGCGCCGGGGGATATCGATCTGATCGCGCCGCTGGGTACCGTGGATGCCGGTGAGGCGGGTATTCGGGTGTCGGGCAGCGTGAACGTTGCGGCCTTGCAGGTATTGAATGCGGACAACATTCAGGTGCAGGGTGAGTCCACAGGTATTCCGGTGGTGGCAGCGGTGAACGTGGGTGCCTTGACCTCGGCCAGTCAGGCGGCCAGCAGTGCGATAACCGCTGCTGAGCAGGTGAACCAGGCGGCACGTCGCAATATGCCATCGATCATCAATGTGGAGATTCTGGGCTATGGCAATGAGCGGCTGGAGCCGAGCAGTGCTCGGCCTGATCCGCTGTCTTACAACCAGCGTAGTCCGGTCCAGGTACTGGGGGTTGGGCCTGTGAGTGATGAAGCCATGCAGCAGATGACGGAGGGTGAGCGCCTGGAGTTGTAGGTGGAGCAGTAAAGGGCTGTGGCCGCGATCTGTCACTTGTTATGGGCAGTCGCGGCCCTTACTGGAGGGAGTCAAGATGAAGCAGGTTCCGAAGAAGGCAAAAGCCGGTAGTCCGATTTCGATGTATGAGCTGAGCCGGGGGTTGTCCACGCATATTGCAACGGCACTGAAGCGACCGCTGCACGTTCATCGCTATTCCTCTCCTTGTGTATGCATTATCTCGGCTGAGTTATGGGGCTGCATGAACAGCCTGAACAGCTACATTCCCAAAGGGCATGTGCTGGTTGAGCTGCGTAAGCAGATCGATGCGGTACTGGTGAGTAGTTTCAGGGAGATCTTCACCGTGGCGGACCGGTGTGAGAGCGGATTGGATCTGTCATTTGTCATCCGTGCCTGGGTTCTACAGATACTCTACTCGCTCAACCACGCTGGCTTGGTGTACACCCGCTTGATCCACGACATGCTATGGCGCTGGTTCGTCGGTTTTGAAGGCCATTCGGACAGTCTGCCTGACGAACAATTGTTCGTACAGGATGTGCAGCTGGTCAGCGACGATCCGGGCGTTATCGGTGTGGTGTATCGCTACCTGAATGACAATCTGCAGCTCATGGACGGATCAACCGACTTGCTACCAAACCTTGGCTACCTGCAGACCCTTCATGCGCAGCATCACGGGCAGGAGACAGCGGATACTGAGGCGGACGGTGCAGAATGGCAACACCGTATGAGCAGGAAGAGTTACCGATATTCCGAGGGCTTTACCGACGCCAGGAATGTGGTTTACCTGGGCACCGGAACCGACATATTTGCTTCGTCGTCCTGTCTGAGCGTTGATAGTACCAGTCTGGGGTTTGTGCCGGGGCAGCAGGGGATTGCGAATGTGGTGGATATTTTGAGTAGGAAGTAGGGTGTTTAGCAGGACCGCAGCGTCAATTCTTGACTTTAAACGATAAGGAAATAGGTATGCCTGATATCAAGAGAAGTGATCTGAACTACCACGATTATAGTTGGGTGGCTGTGCCGGGTGATGACCCGACTAAAACAAAGGAAGACGCTGGCCGTTTTAGCCGTAAAGAAGGCTATGAGGTGTTGACGCTGTTGAACTCACTTACGGGAAAAAATAACTCTGACCTTTCGGTGCGAACTCGGCAGATTTGCGAGTGGATGATTCACGAGAAATTACCATCTAATATTCAGGGGCGCTCGCAGGTCATCAAGTGGATTGCAGAAAACTACACCAGTTTATCCGGCCATTATCCGAACTGAAACTGAAACTGAAACGATCGAGGCTTCATCGCTACTGGTGAGTGACCTGAAGAAGTGAGTGATGGAACGGTTAAAATATGTAAATGAAAATAAACCCACCCCTAAAGGGAATGTGGTTCTAGAAAAATAGAATATTTTTTCATGTGGGTGGTGGGCGAGAGTCTGACAGTGATGTCTGTTCTGAGTGTAATGCAAGGGCAAGGAATAGGCATGTCAGACTATCGTGTTATGTGTTAAAGCAATTCCAGTAATTGTTTTTCCGGTACGCGTGTGGCTGTTTGTATTAATTATATTATACGGGGTGTGTATGATAAGACTAGGTCGTGAGAACGAAATAGCTGATGAGTATTTCTCTCAAGCCAATGGCACGGCATCGATACTTCTGGTTTCGCTGGGTTATACCTCGCTGCAATTTGATCAGCCGCAACCATTTGCTGTGTTTGCTATGTTTGTATCTTTGGCTTGGCTTTTATCGGTTGGAGGTCCCTATAGAAGGATTCTTAGGTATTATCTTCCAGATAATGCGCCGCCATCTCGTTATTTTTACATTGCTTGGAGGTTGAAGATATTTATTGTAAGCCTAGCGTTCGTTTTGGCTGTTGCATTGGGAATGACTGCTGAGAATATATATTCTGTGCTGGGCTATAATTAGCCATAGAATAGTTTGCTCAAGCCCCTGTCTTGAGCAATCTGGCTTGCTCGCGGGCTGAGGGAGTCAAGCTCGAGTGCTTCCTTGAGACAGGGTTTCATTATATCGATCAGTAACAATAGTGTCGTTTCTGATTATGTCAATTTCCCCGTTTTTTAGACCATTCATACTCAATCCTGATGTTTCGCTCTTCACCTTTGTTCCACACCTGGTTGTACCACGTCGAGTTCCACCTTTCGGACCCGGCTTGCTCGTAGTCGAGCATGCGCTCAAAGTCGATGGTCGAGTGAAAGTTATTCATGTCCAGGTTGAACTTACCCAGTCCCATACTGACATGGTCAGCTTTGATAAAGTCCATGGCCAAGCGGGCAAAGTCGTTGGCCTGCGTCTTCAATGAGTGCGAGCTGTTGAGCGCTTCGGTTAATACACCCATTTCATACTCGCTGAGTTTGTCACTACGCTCCAGCACTATAAGATTGCCTTCAGCATCAAGAGAAAAACCAAAGTCCTTTGCTGCCAGGGCGGGATTGCTTTTCTCCAAATTGGCATGGATCTGGTCCCAAGCCGATTTCATGCCGTTCTGCGTCGATCCCATTGCTTTTGAAAGCTTTGACGTCTCCTCGTGGACCTTGTAGACATTTCGGGCCTCTATACCATAGACCTCTAAGTGTTCACTCGATCCGACTGGCGCATGTGATTCAGGGTAGTTCACATCAACCACGGTTGAGGCGATGGTCGGCGTTACCTGGTCTACGATGGACTCGATGCTGGCTTCCGCACGTTCAAGCTTTGTGGTGGCCGTGTTGGTGTGCAGGTTGCTGAGTTGATTGGCAATAACGTCCACTGTTTGGCTCCTGTTCGACTCGGTTGTAGGTAGTTTAACGGCCGAGTACGGGCGAGCTTTAGGGCGCTGGGTCTGCGGGCTTTCAACGATGCAGTTATTCGGGGGTCAAACTGGTTGCGGTCCCCAAGGACGCACCGGTCGTTTAAGTTCCTTCATAGCTTTTACTTCAGCGCCAAAACCCTGCGGTAATGCGTGACCGGCCCGGCGCTGCGGCGGGTGCCCAAGCGGATTTCCAGACCGGACGCCGGGGTCAGGGAGCGACCTGTGGCAGGCAGTTGTCGCCACCCTTGCTGTGGTTCCCAGGCGCGGATATCAAAGGAGGCAACGCCTTCCAGTACGGCGACTCTGTCTGCGTTTTTGGGGGCGGGCAGGGGGTAGCTGTTGGTTGGCTGGCCTGCGCTGCGGTAGAGGGTGCCTGCCTGCAGCCACCAGCGAACCCGTTGCCATTGACCCGGTGCCGCCGGGGCGGCACGTACCAGTTCCAGCTGGAGTGGGATCTGGTTCAGGCGCCGTACATCCATGCCTACCGGTAGCAGAGACATCAGCGGCGCTTGAGGTTGCAGTGTTGGCTTGTCCGGCGTTGTTTCGGTGCCTTGCTCTGGCATGTCCATGGCACCGGCGGGCAGTTCAGTGGTGGTGCGCCAGGCGAGGTCGTGCTCCAGTTGCTGCAGTGTGTGCATCAGGCGAGTGTTTTCTTCGCTGCGCATTTCCAGCTGTGTGTTGGCGCGGGTCATGCTGTCCAGGCCGCGCCAGGAGATGAGGCTGATGACGGCCATGATCATGATGGCAATCATGACTTCGATGAGGGTGAAGCCGTGTTGCCGGGAGCTTCGCGTAATGAGCGTCATCGGCGGGCCTCGGGTAGCCATGTTTGCAGGGAGGCGAGTTGTCGGTCGCTGTTGCGGGAGGCATAGACACCCACGGTGATGTGGCGGGCGCCTTGTTCAACGGACCCAACCTGCAATCGGCAGATGAAGTCGTGCTCCCCCTGAGGGCATTCAGCCTGATGCACTCCGGCTGGGGGGAGGGTGCTGATGCGGATTTCGTTCAAGCTGTTCTGAGCGGATAACATGGCCAGTGATTGCTGCTCGATATGGGTCATATTGGTCGCAGCTTGGCTGGTAACCCTGGCGAAGGCGGCGAGTGCTACGCTGATGATGGCCAGCGCGATCAGTACCTCGATCAGAGTAAAGCCTGTCTGTTTTTCCGTCATGTCTATTGCACCCTGTAGCTGCCGGTACCATCGCGAACGATGGCGACGTTATGCTCGCCACTGCGCAATTCGAACTGGAGTGGGGCACCTATCCATTCGGATGTCAGCAACAGGGGTGTCTCTGGGGATACGTCGACTTGTCCGGCACGCCATTTGCGCGGGCGTAGTGCTTCGTCGTTGGCAAAGCGATCAAGCTCACCGGCTGTAGTCACCACCGGCACGACACTGCCCGGAGCGGCGATCCAAGTGCCACGCACAAACTGATAGCCATCCCCGAGTGCTTGCCAGGCAATGACGCGCCCGTCCAGGCGTACTTCGCTTTGCGCCGTGGTCAGCCGCAGTGCCAGTTCGCGTGCATCCTGCCTCAGGTTTTCAGCTGGGTCGGGACTCATGTTGATGCTGATGGCGGCCGCTGCTATGCCGATGATGACCATCACGACCATTATTTCGATGAGCGTAAAGCCGCTGCTGTTGCGCTGGCTGATCATGAAGAGCGGTGCCCCTACGTGGTGGTTGGGAGTGTCCGTCTGTGTTGTTTGCTGATATTACGGACCGAATGTGGCGTTGACATTAAATGAACATATAAACCTGCTATTGCTTGGAGTCGGCTGATTACCCCGTTGAAGGAGTTGCGACAATGTCCGTTAACTGGAAACTACCGTCGGCGGTATCCCCGGAGCGTCTGGTGCATGTGGCTGGTTTTCTGGCTGTGGCAACAGGGGTAGGCGTCTGGGGTTATTTGTTGTTTCAGCCCGCTGAAACAATAGCGCCTCAGGACGTAGAAATGCCCGCTATCGTAGCTGACGCTGCTGGCGAGGCGATGGCCGGCTGGTTCGGATCAGGGCCGGTGCGCCTGGATGTGGAGGTCATCGGTCTGGTGCGCAAGCCGGATCGCGCTGTTGCTGTGTTGTCAGTCAATGGTGCTCCACCGCAGGCATATATGGCAGGTGAGTCGTTGATGACTGATGTGGTGCTGGCCTCGATCGATCGCGATGGGGTAACCGTTGAGCGTGCCGGTGTTGTCTTGCAGATAGCGGCTCCCGCGGTACCTGATTCAGGTGTGGAGGGAATCAGGCGTGTGCCCAAGGTATGACTTCTCTGCTATTAGGCCGGGGTGCTGCACTGGCTCCAGCCTTTTTGCTGCAGGACGTTCATTGCTAGACCGATCTGCCGAGGGGTGAATTGCCGCTTACTCTCATTCCAGGCATACACGTGTTCTGTGACTTCATCTACGGATGGCGCTGCCGTCTTTTTAGCAATCCAATGTACCGTGGCTAGCAGCTCGAGCCCGAAAGGTGACTCGAAGCCTTCTACCAAGTCAGCTACCCTGTTGAAGCGTTCGCGAGTGTCCAGGTGCAGGTCGAGAAACCGACTGGCATCGTCAATGGCACCTGGGATCAATTCCAGTTGCTTGTCGGGTGCATCTCCTCCATCCGCATATCCGGACACCAGGTGCCCCTCAATGGCATGCAGCACATGGCGTAGGTTTTCGGCGTAAGGGCCATAATGAGCAGGTTTGAATTGCAGACGCAGGGGTTCGCCAGCTTCCTGCATGAAATACATGAGTTTGTGTACTTCCAGTAGAGAGACCGAGGGATCGAGCAGGCCGTTCAGGTAACGCGAGATCAGCTCGACAAGCGCTGCTCGGCCGGCGGTCATCTTGGGAGCCTCACGGTGATGTGCCATCTTGTCGGACGTGGGTGCACCTTTTGGTTCATAGACTAATACTCTGACATCCGACAATCCTTGCAGTGCTGTTTCGATACGCCGTTTTACGTCGACCCATTCCAGCCCCCCTAAGCCGCTACCCAACGCTGGAATGGCGATGGAGCGAATACCATAGCGCTGTATAACGGCAACCAGGTCTATCAGACCATCCTCGATATCCTGCATCCGGCTCTTACCTCGCCAGTGACGCTTGGTAGGGAAGTTGATGATGTACTTTGGGTTGGTGAGCCCGTCGGTGGCAAAGACGAACATACGTCCAGGGAGCACCTGCTGCTGCTGGCAAGCCACTGCATAAGCCTTGAAGTTTTCCGGGTAAGCATTCTTGAACTGCAATGCGATTCCTCGGCCCATCACACCGACACAATTCACCGTATTGACCAATGCTTCCGCATCGGAGAACAGAATATTTCCACAGGTGTATTCAATCATTACACATGTCCTCAGTAATACCAGTCCCGCATGATTTCAACAGGTGGTCGATGGATATTTGCGGGCAAGCAATCCATCACTGCTTGGTGCATCCGACGAGAACGAACGCCGATTCGTTCTACCAGATGCCATGGAAAGTCTTGTTCCACCAGAAATTCGGCCTGCTTGCCTTCCTTGATAGATCGGGCAATGCCATTGCCACTCCAACGATGGGCTTGAACAGCGTTCCAATTGATTTCATCCAATTGAGCTATGTCAGCCCGATCCTCAAAGTAATAGGCTCCGGCATTAGAGAGCGTAAACGCCCACCGCCGTTGTTGCTGCGTTGCCCACTCGATTGTAGCGTGCAGGTCAGCTTGAAGATGCACGATAGATTCCTGGCCACCCCGGTAGGTTAACTCGGGGTGGTTTGCCTGATACAGCAAGTAGAGCATGATGGAGCGCGGACAGAAATAAAACGGCACGCATTCGCCAACATATAGGCCTGGATGGCTTTCCAGCGTCAGCTCTTCCAGGCGGCGACGTTTGATACTGCCCATCCCGATGGTGGTTCCCAATCCGTCGTGCGCAGCCATAACCGCATCGCATAATAAACCTTGGCTATTCAGGATTGATGGCAGGCGGTCGAAGTGGACAATGTGATAAAGCTTGGGTACCTCGGGCATCATAACGTATTCTCTTTGTGACATGCCTCCGGTAGCAGTAGCTCCAGCAGGGGCCGCAGCTTGGCCATTGCCTCATCTCGCATCTGGACTCGCTTCAAGTCCCGTTTGAACTTGCTGAAGCGTACTGGAGGCGGTGCCAGATTGCCAGATCCTCGAACAGGGTTCTGCGTTTCAAAGCGTTCCCTACTGTAGCTACGGCATTTTGTTTTGTCACTACTTGCGGGCAGGAGGAGGGCTCATTGGGCAGGGCGTTGCGGTTTGGCTGAGTGACCCAGGTTGTTGCCCATGCGGTTGCGCAAGGCTGATTGGCTGAACTGGCCGATTGCGTTCGGTTGGCGTTTGGCGACATCCGCCGAGTCGAGTGCAGGGTTGTGTGTCGGGTGCGTCTTCTGTGGCTCTGGCGTCATCATCCGCGTATAGCAGTCCAGCGGTAATGCGCGTTGGCCGTCTACCACTACCTCGATGCAGGAGTCGGCTTCTGCCTGACGGGTATCGTCCGCATAGGCCGCTACCGCACTGAATAACGAGCAGGCGGCCAGGCAGAGCCATAACTGTCGGCGAAGGAAGATATTCATTGTCGGGCCTCCATCTGAGTCAGGTGAGTACGACGACGCTTCCGGGCAGCGACAGGCTTTTGATGCCGTAGACACTGGTCATCAGGGTTATTACCTCATCGAGCCTGTCCAGTTCAAATCGTGCTTGTACGCGGCGTGCTGCAACTTGAGAGTTGAGCAACAGGATCTTGCCGGGGCGATAGCGATTGATTTCCTCGACCACTTCACCCAGTGGGGTGTCGTTGAAGACCAGCACACGATTTATCCAGCTGCCGACATCGTTCGCGTCGACCTTAGCCGGTGTGGAAAATGATGATGGGCTGTAACGTACTTGTTCGCCGGGACCGATGCTTTTGCGCCGGCCCTGAAAAGATACCTGTGCCATACCCTGCAGGCAGGTGACATGCACGCTGTCATCAATGTGTTTGATGTTGAGATGCGCGCCTGTACCGTGTACTTCACCGCCTGCCGCGTGGATGCGGACGTCTTCGAATGAGGTGTTGCACTGTACATCCACTTCGCCACTGAGCAATCGCAAGTGGTGCTGGTTGGTGCTCGATCCGGTATCCAGGAGCTCAACACGGGTCAGGGTATTCAGGGTGACGGCAATGTCTGAGCTGATATCCAGGCGCCGCAGTTCGCCGCGTGCAGTTTTGATGCTGCTGTCAAGATCCAGCGAAATGCCTGAACGCATGCCCATGTGGGTGACGACAGCTATGCCAGCTAGGCCTGCAGCGGCGGCAATGAAGCGCCGGCGGCTGAGCTGAGGTGGTTGTTGCTGTTTGGGCGGCTCGGAAAGCTCGGCTGCGGGGCCGATAAGACGCCAGACACGGCTGGTCTCTGCAAATGTGCGGGCGTGCAGTTTGCTCAGGCCACACCAGCGTTTGAATTCGTCGGCTTCCTCCGGCGTCATATCCCCGGCTGTGATGCGCAGCAGCCAGTCATTCGCCTGGCTCTGAATCAGCTCTGGGTCTAACGGGGTTGGCTCGGAAGTGTGATCGTCAGGACTGGGCGGCATAGAGGGGGTCTGGGTTGATGGATCCTTACGCATCCTTGCCTGCGAAGGGGGACAAACGAGGTATCAAGTCGTGGCCTTGGAGCTTACAGCAAATTCCAAAGCAGATTTTAGCTCTTTTTCGATCGTTCGGGTAGAAACGCCAAATCGCTCGGCCAGCTCCTGTTTCGAGACACCATACAGGCGGTGCGCGACAAGTATCTCTCTCCGGCGGGAGGGGAGGTTATCGAGTGCCCGGTTGAGTTGCTTTATTTCATCGGCAACGAAGCTGTGTTCTTCTGGGCCGAGCGCGTCGTCGGTGAAGTGCAGCAGTGCTTCGGTATCGACATCAAAAATTGCCTGACGGCGGAACTCACTGATCGATATATTCTTGGCCATACGAAAGAGATAGGCCAGTGGCCTGGTGACAGTCACGGGTTTAGCCTGCTGCAGCTGTATCCAGGTGTCATGCAGAATGTCATCAGCCTGGTGATAGCTGCCTAGGTGTGCCCTCAGGCGATTGCGCAATTCTGAATAGTTATTCAGATATACGTTTTTAATTGTCTTTTCAGGCATAACCGTAACCGACTTCCTACCACCATGTGGATTCAGAACCAGATGCGAGACGGCCAATGTGGCAGAAAGATATTACAGCCAGGTTTCAGGCGGAGCAGCCGTTGCTGATATTAGCGGGTAGCAATAACAGTGTTATAGGTTGCGGCATGCTCCCTGATGAAGGGGGAAACGTCAGAGATCGCAGTGCGTCCAACACCTGTTTGTCCCGCTGTGAGTCGTCGGTCTGCTTGACCAGCCTGAGTGCATCAACGCTGCCCTGGGGGTTCAGCCAGGCTTGTATCAGCATGCGGTAGTTGCCTTCTGGCAGTACGTCAGAATGGCAGATGGCTCTTTCAAGAGTGCGCTGGAATGCTGTAACGCGTTGGCTGACGTGCAGTGCGACAGGGGGCACCGGCTGGGCGGGTTTAGGCTGTTGCTGCGTGCGGGGCCTCAGGGTAAATGTGCGGGAACTCGCGTATTGAGCATCGAGTCCAGAGTGGACAATGAGTTGCTGTAATGCTTGCTGTGCTGTGAATGAGCCTTGTGCCCCGGGTGAATGCTGATCGGCGATCAGACTGCGATCGAGTAGGACATTCAGGCCTGTTACCTCTGTGTATTCTTGCAGCGCGGTCTCCAGAGGCTGTGCGGGGATATCAAACTCCAGCAATGTCTGTTCGCGATGTAAGGGCTGCTGCTCACTGGCAAGTGTGACTGCTGCGGAGCACCAGCTCAGCAGCAGGAAGCTGACGTAGAGCAGAGCACAACCATAACGGGTAAGCAGGAGGGTAGGCACATTGATCCTTGAGGACGCAGCGGCACTGCATCCAGTATTTTCAGTACTTTGACTCAGACAACCTGTCACCCAATCTTCAAAGCAGATCTTGGCTGAATAGAGTTTGCGACATTTCCATGTCAATAGTGTGACCGGTGCCGGCACATAGCCTGTGGTCTGCATCCAAGCTCTCAATCTCTCTTATCTCCAACTTGCCGTTGTGTCCATCATCTGGAAGTCATCTGCAAGTGCCAGCATGAATTTCATCTGTGGCAAACCAACGCTATTTCGATAGGGCTGGAAAATAAAATTATGAAGTTTCGGTGACAAGGCTTCGCTGTTGTCCCTTCTCAAACGACTACCTAGGTGTGACCGGAGTGTCAGTTTTGAGAGCGCCTGCCATAGGGCGCCATGTAGCGATCGCCAAGTGACCAGGGAAACCGTCATCGACGGCGGGAGCTTTATTGTTTCACCAGGAACCGAGTCCATTCAATGTATGACTTCGAGAAAGGAAACAGGTTGCCATACCTGTTGGTAGGGCTGCTTGCGGTGCTGCCTTTGAGTGTGTCAGTGGCCTATGCCGAGACGCAGGATGCCACGGCCACGCAGGGGCCTCAGGTCAATATCAATGAATACATCGTACGCGGTAATACCGTACTGACCGCTCGGGAAATCGAGCGGGCGGTTTATCCCTTCCTGGGTCCACAACGCACGCTGGCGGATGTGGAGAGCGCCCAGCAGGCGCTGCAGGAAGCCTATCAGAGCAAGGGCTATCAGTCGGTCTACGTTGAGCTGCCGGAGCAACAGGTGACCGGCGGGGTGGTCATTCTGCAGATCATGGAAACCCGGGTAGGCCGTGTACGGGTGGTGGGCGCCAAGCACTCATCGCCGCTGGCGATTCGCGAGGAAGTGCCAGCGCTGGCTGAGGGTGGCGTGCCGGACTTTGATCTGGTGCAGGATCAGCTTACCGAGCTGGGTCGTACCGGCCAGCGGCAGGTCATGCCGATGATCAAGGAAGGGCAGGTTCCCGGCACCATGGATGTCGAGCTGACGGTTGAGGACAAGAACCCCTGGAGCGGCAGCCTGACGCTGAACAACGATTACAGCGCGGATACCGAAGAACTGCGCTCGGTCGCTACCCTGGGGCATTCCAACCTGTGGCAGAAAGGGCACAGTGCCTCGCTGACCTTCTTCACCGCCCCCGAAGATACCGACAACGCGGAAGTCTGGTCAGGCAGCTATACGGCGCCACTGAGTGACCGCTGGAGTCTGCGTTTTTCCGGTTACTACTCGGAAAGTGACGTGGCCACGGTGGGCAGTACCAACGTGTTGGGCAAGGGGCATTCCTACGGTCTGGCGGCTATCTACAGCCTGCCATTCAGCGATAACTGGATGCATTCGGTGTCGCTGGGCCTGGATATGAAAAGCTTTGATGAGTCGGTGCGGTTTGGCGAGGAGGCCGATGATGTGCCGATTGAATACACGCCCATCACCCTGTCCTACAACGGCTATCACTTCAGTGAGCGGCGTTCAGGCAACTTCGGCGTGACCCTGGTCACCGCGACCGACAAGCTGATCAGTGGGGGGAGTGACTGGGAGGAGTTCCGGTACAAGCGCTACAAGGCGAGTCCGGACTTTTCCGTTCTCAAAGGCACCTTCGGCCTGACTGAAACACTGCCCCATGGCTGGGAGCTGGCCAGCAAGGGTGAATGGCAACTTGCCAGTGGCCCGCTGGTATCCAATGAGCAGTTTTCGGCGGGTGGCTCCTATTCCGTGCGGGGCTATCTCGCGGCAGAACAGTCAGCGGATGACGGTTACATGCTTTCCGCAGAGTTGCGCACCCCCTCGATCAAGAGCTGGCTGGACCTGCCAGTGAGTGAGCTGCGTTTCCATGTCTTTGTTGAAAGCGCCCAGATGCGGCTGCGCGATGCCATGGAGGAGCAGGAAGACAAGTTTGATCTTGCGAGTGTCGGGGTGGGGGCTCGCCTACAGGTCACTGACTGGCTGCATGGCAGTTTCGACCTGGGTTATCCGCTGGTCGAAGGACCGGAGACCGACAAGCACGATGCCAATGCGCATTTCAGCGTGACGGCAAGCTTCTAATAATCAAGGTGCTGAGCGCCTCAACCTACTAACACTGGATCGTTTTCGGAGTGCTAGAACATGCAACGCCTATTGATGATTTTCCTTGTGTGCCTGAGCACCTTGTTGCCGTCAGTCGCACACGCCTGGTGGCAACAAGACTGGGATTACCGCAAACAGATTGCCATTGATACCACGCCCGAAGGGGGCGCGATCAATGAGCGAGCAGGGCGCGTGCCTCTGCTGGTGCGTTTGCATACCGGCAACTTCGTCTTTGATGGCAACCAGGAGAATGGCGGGGATATCCGTTTTGTTCTCGCGGATGACCAGACGGTACTCAATCATCAGATCGAAAGCTTTGATCCGCTGATGGGGATGGCCCAGGTGTGGGTGGATGTGCCGGCGGTTGAAGCGGCACAGCGCCAGGATATCTGGATGTACTACGGCAACGCGGATGCGCCGGCTACGTCCAATGGGCAAGTGACCTTTGATCCCGATTACACGCTGATCTACCACTTTGATGGTTCTGCCGGTGTGCCGGCACGCGATACCACGGCCTATGGCAACCACGCTCAGACCTCGGTGGTGTCGCTGACGGACGGGGTGGTGGGACGTGCCGCGCAATTTGTCGGTTCTGAACCGCTGATGTTGCCGTCCAGCCCGTCGCTGGCGATTCCCGCCGGTGGCTCCTTCAGTTTCAGTGCCTGGGTGCGTGCGGATCAACCGGCTGGTGAGCAGTTGGTTTATGCCCGTCGTGACGCCGGTAATACCTTGCTGATCGGTACGAGTCAGGGCGTTCCCTTTGTTGAAGTCAATGGCCAACGCAGTGCGCCGGGGCAACCGTTGACGGCGGGGTCCTGGCAGCACCTGGCGGTGACCGCCAGCGCTGATCAACTGACGCTGTATGTCAATGGCCGGCCCAGCAGCAGTCTGGCGGTGGCACTGCCGCCCTTGAGCACGGTAACCGCTATCGGTGGTGATGTGCCTGGGTTTAACGCCAATGCGACGCCGGCTGCCGAGACCGCAGAGGATGTTGCTGCAGGCGGCGCAACGGGTGCGCCCGCTGCTCAATACACCGCCTTTGTCGGTGCCATTGATGAGCTGCGTCTGTCCAAGGTGGCACGTCCGGCGGCGCTGGTGCAGGCAGACTATCTTGCCCAGGGCTCGGACTCACTGCTGGTGACCTACGGTGTGGACGAGCAGCAGTCGGGCTTTGATTTCGGTGGCCTGGGCTTTCTGTTCAACGCGGTGCCCTTTGATGCCTGGATCATCCTGGCGATTCTGGCGTTCATGTCGATTCAGTCCTGGATCATCATGATCAACAAGAACCGCAGCGTGACGCGTATGGCCCGCGCCAATGATGAGTTCCGTGAGGCGTTTTCCACCGTTGGAACGCGTCTGGAATCGCTCAGGGATGACAACAACCTGGCTGCTCGCATGCAGCACTCCTCGACCTGGCGTCTATACGGCGTGGCCATCAACGAACTGCGCACCCGTCGTGAGCAGGGCATGGATACCCGTACCCTTTCTTCCACCACCCTGGATTCGATCCGCGCGTCGATGGATGTGCAGCGGACCCTGGAGAACCGTCAGTTGAGTTCACGTCTGGGCATCCTGTCCAACGCCATTGCCGGCGGCCCGTACATCGGCCTGCTGGGTACGGTGCTGGGGATCATGGTGGTATTCCTCGGTGCGGCGATGGCCGGCGACGTCAATATCAACGCGATTGCACCGGGCATGGCCGCCGCGCTGCTGGCTACGGCTGCCGGTCTGTTCGTCGCGATTCCTGCGCTGTTTGGTTACAACCGCCTGGCTGGGCGTAACCGTGAAGTTGGTGCCGATATGCGGATGTTTACCGATGAGTTCGTGACCCGTCTGGCGGAAGTCCATGGTGGGGATGGCGGTACTGAGGTGGCTCAAGCCAAGCACAGTGCACAACAGGTTCCTGCCTGAGGAGAGATGACCATGGCATCAATCAATAGATCGGCTGACGACGATGATAGTGATGGCCCGGTAAACGACCTCAATATCACGCCGTTGGTAGACGTGCTGATGGTGGTGCTGGTGATGTTCATTCTCACCGCCACGGCGCAGGTATCGGGTATCCGGGTGGATTTGCCCAAGGCCAGTTCGTCGGTGTCGCTGATGGAGTCCAAGACCAAGGCGATTTCGGTCAATGACGCCGGGCAGGTGTTTCTGGATGCCTATCCGGTGACCTTGCCAGAGCTGGAAGACCGGCTGCGGACCGAGAAGGCGCTCAATCCTGACTTCCCGGTAATCCTGCGCGGCGACTCGCTGGTGCAGTACCAGAAGATTGTCGAGGTGCTTGATATGTTGCGCCGCCTGGAGCTGACGCAGGTCGGTCTGGTTACGGGCAAGCCCAACTAAACACAGAATTGTAAGTGACAGGGAACACCATGCCGTTGCAATCACCGCAGTCAAAGGGCCCCCGCGATAAGCGGCCCATGCTGGGCTACCTCAAGATGGGGGTTGGCGTTCTGGTTGTGGCCGGGCTGGGCTGGCTGGTCTGGGAATGGATCAGCGATACCAGCTCGGTGCGCCGCGAATTGCCCAAGCCGACCATGATCGTGCCGCTGCCGCCACCCCCTCCGCCGCCACCGGAGCCGGAGAAGGTGCCGGAGCCCGAACCTGAACCCGAAGAAGTGGTGGAGCCTGAGCCGGAGCCTGAACCCACGCCGGTGGAAGAGCCGCTGCCGGAAGATCAGGAGCCCACCCCTGCGGATGATCAGTCCGAAGCGATGCAGATCGACGGTGAAGCCCAAGCGGGGGGCGACGCATTCAATATCGCTGCCGGTTCCGGGCGCGGTATGGGGGGATCGGGTGCAGGCCGCGCAGGTAATGCCACCTACGGGCAGTACCTGGCGCATAACTTCCAACGCATCCTGCGTGACAACGACGATACGCGTCATCAGAGCTTCCGGGTGCAGGTCAATCTGTGGCTGAACGAGGCCGGACAGATAACCCGAGCCGAGTTGCTCAGATCCAGCGGTGATGCGGATATGGATAACAAGGTTATTGCGGCGTTACGCAACGCGCCTGCCATGGAGCAGCGTCCGCCGGCATCCCTGAAATTACCTGTACGTGTGTCCTTGCAGGGCAGGCGACCAGGCTAACAGCGACCGTCCATCCCTTTATTGATCAGCTTTTATCAGGAGCAGTGCGAGCATGAATTTTCAACCGAACCGACTGGCCGCTGTTGTTGCCGTCACTCTGGCGTTGTCGGCGGGCCACAGTATGGCTCAGGCACCCTCGGAAAACGCAACCATCAACCTTATCCGCTTGCTGGTTCAGCAAGAGGTGCTACCCGCTGATCAGGCTGATGCGCTGGTGCGTCAGGCCGAGCAGGAAGCATTGCAGGCGCGTCAACAGAGCCAGCAAACCCAGCAGAGCACGGGTGTGACGGCGCAGGCGGGGGATGTGCGTGTGCCCTACATTCCCGAAACCGTGCGCGATCAGATTCGTGATGAGGTGAAGACCGAGGTCATCGCCCAGGCGAAGAGTGAGAACTGGGCTACGCCCAATACCTTCCCGGACTGGGTGTCGCGTATCAAGGTGGATGGGGACGTGCGCATACGCAACGAATCGCGCTTCTTCGATAGCTCCAACAGCCCGGAGATCATCGATTTTCAGGAGTTCAATGCGGACGGACCTTATAACGTCAACACCGATAGCGCGACGTATTTGCCGCCCATATTGAATACCCGTGAAGACCGCAAGAATCGCTTCCGCATCCGGGCTCGCCTGGGCATTACGGCGGCCTTGACTGATCACTGGTCAGCAGGTGTGCGCCTGGCCAGTGGAAGTGATGACAGCCCGGTGTCCACTAACCAGACCCTCGGTGGCGGTATGAGCAAGAAGGATATCTGGCTGGATCAGACCTGGTTGCGTTGGCAGTCAAGGAGGGGCGATAACATCACCCTGGGGCGTGCCTCCAACCCCTTTATCTCTACCGATATGCTGTATGACAATGACCTGAACTTTGATGGTATCTCCGGGACCATGGCACCCATTGAAGTGGCAAATAATTTTTCACTGTTTGGAACGGTGGGGGCCTTTGCCCTCGAATATGGCTCGGATTCCTGGCCGTCCAGCAGTACCGACAAAGGCGAAAGCGAAGATAAATGGTTGTTTGGCGGTCAGCTAGGTGCTCAATGGAAGCTCAACAGTCAGGATCAGTTGCGCGGTACCCTGGCGTACTACCACTTTGACAATATCGAAGGCCAGCGCTCTTCCCCATGTGAACTCTATAGCGGTGCGCCTGCCTGTGACACCGACTGGTCACGTCCGGAGTTCATGCAGAAGGGCAACACCCTGTTCCTGCTGCGCGATATCGCTCTGGACCCCAGTGATCCCGCTGCCACACCCTTGCCGCAATATGTTGGTCTGGCCTCCGAGTTCAACCTGCTTGACCTGAACATGATGTGGGATACCACCGTATTCGACAATCTCAGAATGCGTCTGCAGGGTAACTACATTCTTAACCTCGCTTACGACGAAAGCGACATGTGGAAGCGTTCGGAAGGTCAGATCATCAATAACTTTGATGATGACGATGATTATGAAAGCGGCGATATGGCCTGGATGCTCCATGCGAGCCTGGGTAACACCCTGGATAGCCTGAAGCAGGGCGACTGGAACATGTTTGCCGGGTACAAGTACATCGAGCCGGACGCGCTGCCGGATGCCTACAACGATTCCAGATTCCACCTGGGTGGTACCAACGCCAAGGGCTATTACCTGGGCGGCTCCTACGGTCTTGACGATAACGTCTACGCCCTCGGCCGCTGGATAAGCACCGATGAAGTCTATGGTGCACCGCTTTCCATAAACCTGCTGCAGGTTGAGCTCAATGCGCGCTTCTAACCCCCGTCAGCATCGGAGTGGAGACACACCATGAAAGAGATCAGACGCCCGATGAGCCCATCCTGGTTGTTGGCGCTGCTACTGGGAAGTGGATTGTTACTGCCGTCGCTTGGCCATGCTCAGGAGCAGAGCATGGAAGAGCGGCTACGTACCCAACTGCGGATGACCACCCAGCAGCTGCAGGCCCTGCAATCGGAACAGGCGCAGATGCAGGCCGCGCGTACCAGTGCAGAAGCCCAGCGTGATACGGCGCTGGAGAATATCAAGCAGCTTGAAGCGCAGTTACAGCGTGCCCAGGGCAATGCCGAAACCTTGCAATCGCAGAAGGAAGCGGTGCAGGCCCAGGTGCGTGAAAGCCGCCAGCAGACCGGTGAGGTCAAACAGGCCTATGACGAACTGATGGTGGCGGCACGCAACACGGAAGCCGAGCGGGCCAGCCTGGAAGCCAGTCTGGCCGAACGCGAGAGGGCGTTGGCCATGTGCGTTGCCAAGAACGAGCAGATGTACGAGATAGGCAAGGACATGTTGGGTGAGTTCGAGCAGGTCAGCACCGGCACTCTGTTGAAGCTGCGACAGCCCTTTGCAGCCAATGCGCGGGTCAAGTTCGAGGAAATGGCACAGGTCTACGGCGACAAGCTGTATGGCGGACAGGTGCAGGCTCGTGACGCCTCTGAGGTTGATGCCCAGTAGGGACAGAACATTCAAGTAATACCGTTTTACATAGAGGGAGTGATGCAATGAGCAATGAGTCAGTAATTATCAAAAGCATGGATATCAATCAGCTGCGCGAAATGCTGCAAAAGTCTGGCTATCGCTCTACCGATGCTGAGCACAATGGTGCCATTCAGCTGCTGAGTGGGACTCAGGGAATCGGCTTTACTCTACGCTTGGGTAATCCGGCTGGCGAAGAAGGACAGGTGCTGGACTTTGTTTTGAGCTGTGCCTTGCGGGTGCAAGGTGAGCTGCCAGCCGCCCTGGTTTATGAGTGGAACAGCCAGAAACGCTTTGCTCGCCTGTCACCCGTAAATGATTTTTTGGTGCTGGAGATGGATGTTGTAGTAGCCGGGGGCGTCAGTGAGCGTTATCTGCAGGCCAACATGGAACTGTGGGACCGTCTGGTG
Source organism: Halomonas sp. (assembly GCA_002707215.1). Lineage (GTDB taxonomy): Bacteria > Pseudomonadota > Gammaproteobacteria > Pseudomonadales > Oleiphilaceae > Marinobacter. The sequence goes on along the minus strand of PAKW01000079.1, from coordinate 17,755 downwards.
CAGGACTATGTACTGTTCTTGCGCAATTTTGCACTCAAAAACAGCCAGGTATCCGCGCCGGAGCTGTCTACGGCTGAGCCAGAACCCACCGCAGCAGATCAGCTTGAAGATGACGCGCCGCTGGAACAGCAAGCTTGACCTCAGCAGTGCAATTCCCTTTCTTGTTGTGGTGGCAGAGGTGAGAACTGTGAAAAAGCGTAACGTTATCTTTGCACTGATTGGTGTGGGCGGGCTGACTGCGGCTTATCTGAGTGGCGGGTTTTCATCGTCGGCTGATGCTGTTTCGCAGGATGTTGAGACAGTGCAGGGCGCTGCTGCGGAATCGATGGGCAATGCCCGCTTGGTTGCGACGCTGGGTAGCGTCAGTATTGATGCGGATACGGTGGGCAACTGGTTGGCAAGCATGCCAACAGAGGTGCGCGATGCGTTGCGGAGCAATCGGGCTCCCTTGGAGCAATGGTTGCGCAGCCAGTTGGCCGAAAGAGCCCTGTTTGCTGAGGCGACAGCACAGGAATGGCAGCAACGGCCGGAGGTTGCACGTGCTATTGAGCAGGCGGCCCGTGAAATAGTGCTGCGCAGCTATATGAATTCAGTCAGCCAGCCGCCTGAGGACTTTCCGTCCGAGGTGGATATGACGGCGGCCTATGAGCAAAGCAAGGATCAACTGGTGATTCCGGCTCGCTATCGGTTGCGGCAGATCTACCTGGCCGCACCCGCTAATGATGAATCTGCGGTTGAAGCGGCCCGTACGCGGGCCACTGAACTGGTCAAGCAGGCCAAAACCAAAAATGCCGATTTCTCGGTACTGGCGAGAGAGCATTCCAATGATGCGCGTTCCGCTGCTTTGGGTGGCGATATCGGCTTGCAACCGCTGCCGCAATTATTGCCAGAAGTGCGGCCAGTGGTCAGCGGCATGAAGGTCGGTGATGTATCTGATCCAGTGCAGACGGCGACAGGCTTGCACATTCTCAAGCTGGAAGAGGTGCAAGAGGCTCGTCACGCGAGTCTGGATGAGGTGGATGAGAATCTGCGCCAGGCACTGCGACAACAACGCCAGACCCAGACAGCGCAGGCTTATATGGAAGGGTTGCTGACGTCCTCTGCTTTGAGCATCGATGGTGCTCAGATTACTGAGCTGCTTGAGCAACCACTGGAGTAGATGTCTTGAAGGAGGAGATGAACACTCAAAAGCGGCAGCCTCAATGGAAGCGCATTCTGCAGCTTCTGGGGCTGATGGGCGCAGCGGCTGCAGGGACTCCCGCTCAATCGGCTGATGGTCATACCGCAGAGGAGATGTCGAGACAGTGGGATGCCTACGCTCGCTTCGCCGGAACCATTCTGCAGGATTATCTGGATGAAGATACGGAAGCCGGTGCTCGGTTTCATGAATTCCTGCAGGACAAGGATTTGCTCCTGGGCCAGGACTCGGAACCGCTGTTGTTGAGTGTCTGGTTGGACGATAAGGGAAACGTCGTGAGGTTGCGGGTTGAACCTGCGTTGAACAACCCGCAGGCAGACAGCGATATTAAACAGATATTGATGACAAAACCTATTCCTGTAATGCCACCTGAAGGCATGCCCATGCCGCTGCTGGTGAGTTTGCAGCTGTTGCCGAAGGTGATGTGATGTTCGAGGATCATGGGAGAGGATATAGGGCTGGCGACGGGGGATCTCACTACGAACTACCTCTTGAGCGCAATACTTCGGTGCTGATCGAACAGCTTGAAGGTCAGTTACTTAATCATCGGGCTAAGCGGTGCTTTCTAGCTGTTGTGCATCGGGGGGGCTTCACCTTAGCTGCGCAGAGCCTTGGTATCAGCCTGCACAGGCTACGTACGGAAATACGCTTGCTTGAAAAGCAGCTGGGGATATCACTTTTTAACTTTGACGGTAGCCGGGTGATTCTTACCGATGTGGGTAATCAGCTATATCAGCTTTATCAGCAAAGTGAACAGCACGAGGGTGTTTCCGCGTCGAGTATCTACGGTGTCCATAATGAGCTGATCTTGTCTATTCCGACGATGATGCTCGAAGGATTTCTATTTCGAGAACTGATTTCATTTATCCGCGAAAACGCAGGGCTGAAGGTATCGCTGGTGAATGACGCGCCAGAGCTGCAGCAGAGCGCTGACCTGGTGGTCTGGTTGCAGGATCCGTACGCAAGCAATGAATTGCGCAGTCAACTGACTGCTTCACGGAGTTTATCGACTCTTGGCTTTTCGCCCTACATCACTGAGCGCCGCATCCGGGGGCGCATGATGCCGGTAAGCCTGGCGGACCTGGATGATTATATGGTCGTTCAGTACCAGGGATATGAGCGGTTTCCGAGCTTTGCGCAATGGAATGACTGCGTCATACAGCGCCAGCATGGAACCATTCATGTCGACACACCTGATGCGCAATGGCGAATGATACGTTGGGCCAACGGCGTAGGCTTATTGCCTGACAAAGCAGTCTACCTGGACGCCGGAGTCAGGCGGCTACCGATATTGCTGGATAACAAGTTGGCATTGGAGGTGTGGGTAGGGCGCAGCAAGCGCTCTGCAAATGATCCGGATGCCAGGATGATTGCCGAGCGTATTACACGCGTACTCAAGGGAAAGTGAGGCGAAACTATGAGCCGTGTCAGTGTAAAACGCGGTTGGTGGTGGGCTTATCAAAAAACTCGTTCCTACCATGTGAACAAACTCAGCGCGTGTTACCGAGCAACTCGCTATTGGCTCAATGGTGACACGGGTAATTTTTCGACTCATGGCGGGTTTCGCAAGACACGTATTCGCAGGGGAGGGGGTTGATACGTTTACCTGATCACGTTGTGACTTCAGTTCAGGCAATAAGATATTCAACTTATTTGCGATCAGTATCCGCAGGGGTGCCTATCATCTTTAAAAAGTCACGTTCTTGTTCGAAGTTAAGGGTATTTGCTGTGATCAGGTAAGTGCTGTGTTCGGGAAATCAAACTGACATGCTGACTGGTCATTATCAGATGACCAAGATGGCAAATCTGGGAGAGCGGAATGACGGTACGTATACAGAGCAACACATCCTCTTGTTTGCAGCGCCAGGTCGGCTTCACCCTGATTGAGATTATGGTGGTATTGGTCATCATGGGCGTGCTCGCTGCGCTGGTGGTTCCTAATCTGATGGATCGTCCCGACCAGGCTCGCGCCACGGCCGCAAGTAACGATGTAGGTTCCATCATGCAGGCGCTGAAGCTCTACCGCCTCGATAATGGTTCCTACCCTACCGCTCAGCAAGGCTTGCAGGCTCTGGTAGAGAAGCCTTCTTCAGGCAAGGAGCCGACAAATTGGCGCAACTACCTGGAAAAACTGCCCAATGATCCCTGGGGCAATCCATATCAGTATTTGAATCCGGGCACCTACGGCGAGGTCGATGTGTTCTCACTGGGTGCGGATGGCGAGCCGGGTGGTGAGAAAGCCAATGCTGATATTGGCTCCTGGCAGTTGTAGAGCTGATCATGATGCCGACCTATAACGACTGCATACGGCAGGAACGGGGTATGGCGGTGATCAGCGTGCTGCTGGTGGTGGCGGTGATTGCTGTGCTTGCTTCAACCTTGCTTGGTCGACAGACCCTTGCTATCCGCAGTGCTCAAACTGAGCAGACACGGGCTGAGGCCAGCTGGTTGCTGCGCGGAGAGGTCAGTCGAGCACAGTTGCTGTTGCAGGCGGAGGCCCAGCGTGAGCCAGCAACCCGGCTGGATGGACTGTGGAACCAGCCCGTGAATGGTCAGGTCATCAGTGGGATGGAAGGCACCTATCTATTCAGTGAGCTGACGGATGAGCAGGGCAAGTTCAACCTGCGCAACCTGGTTGATAATGGCCAGGTCGATCCGGTGGAAAGCGCTGCCTTTCAGCGTTTATGCACACTGCTGGGAATACCTTCAGATCAAGCCAGCCTCGTCGCCCGCCGTGTGGTGCTGAGTCTGGTTGAGGCTGATCGTCGGTCTCCTTCGGACAGCGGGCAACTGCAGGAGCGTGAAGAGACTGTCCGTGCCGCTCAACACATTGGTTTGGCCAGCCTGCCCGTTACTGATCAGGGGCCGCGACTGAGGGTGGTGGAGGATCTGCTGGGTGTTCCTGGTATCAATGCCGATACCGTGACGCTATTGCGACCCTATACCACTATTTTGCCGCAACGCACCTGGATTAACTCCAATACTGCCAAAGCCGAGGTACTGGCCGCCTGGGTTCCCGGTTTATCCCTTGATCGTGCCCGGGCACTGCTGCAAGCCCGCGACAGCGGCCAATGGTTCATCAATCGTGGTGACTTCGCCAACCGGTTGCAGATACCTGACCTTGATGAAAGCAGGGTGCTGATCGGTATCACCAGCCAATGGTTTCGTCTTTCCAGTGCGTTGAAAACACCGCGTACCACGTTGGTCATGCAGGCTCTGGTGCATGACAGCAAAGAGTCGTTGCCTCAAGTCGTTTGGCTGCGGGAAGGCGTATGAGCATGCCCCAACAAGTTGATCTTCTGCGTCTATTGCTGCCGCCCTTGCATGATGCTCCCTGGGATCAGATTGCTTGTGTCGGGTATGCCTCCGCTGGCGGCTGGCACAGTGCGGTGTACACAAACCTTGCGGCGATAAAAAATGACTACAAGCCCAGACGGGTAGAAGTCTGCCTGCACCCAGGTGACCTTTCCATGGCTGAGCTGGTTTTGCCGCCGTTACCGGCCAAGCGCCAACGGAGCGCGGTATTGGGGGCACTGGAGCTGCTGGCGTTGGATGCTCCGGAAAGCCTCGCTATCGGTTTCGGTCGGCGTGGTGAGGACGGCAAGGTGCCGGTCTGCTGGACTGCCAACAGCACGCTGCAGACAGTCGTACAAACGCTGCAACAGCATGGGCTGCCGGTACAGGCACTGTTGCCGGCTCCGGCGTTTCTTCCCGTCGCCAGTGCTGCCTTGCTGGATGGCTGGGTTGTGGTGCGTACCTGTGCTGACCGGGGAATCATGCACCCGTTGCCACCGGGGCAACATGGTCCGGTTGATGCTGAAGCTCGTTTACAACAACTCTTCGAAGAGCCACCGGCACTGCAATGGCTGGCAGGTGAGGGGGTTATACCCTGGACGGGTACTGGCTGGCCGTGGGCGCTGACTACGGGCAAAAAGACCGCTACGGGTGGTCTGCCGCGCCACTGGCTTCGACCCGCGATCGCCTGGGCTACAGCCGCGACCGCTGTATGGCTGCTGGGGCTGAATGTGTATGCGGAGCAGGTGGCATCTGAAGGGCGGGATATTTCTCGCAATATGGCTGCGCAGGTGAAAGCGGCTTTCCCGGAAGTCAGTATGGTCATCAACCCACTGCAGCAGGCGCGGCAAATGCGCGATGCCCGGCAAAGTGGGGACGGTGTGGTGAATGAACCGGCGTTTCCTGCCCTGGCGCGGGCCACGGTGAGCCTGCTCACTGACGCCGATGGCCAGGTACAACGTGTTCAGTATCGCAATGGCCAGATGGATATCCAGTGGCGCGAAGGGGCTGCACTGAGGCCGGAGGAGCTGCAGGCATTACAGACACAGGCCTACGAGCGTGGTCTCAATGTGCAGCCGAGTGAGGCGGGTATTCGCTTGCAGGTGGATACCAGCCAAACCAATCCAGTCGCTTCGCCGGAGGGTATTTCACCAGTCCCGCCAGCACCCTCGGTAGCCTTGCAATGAAAATTCCCCTGACAGCGTTACAACCCGCTATCGCCAATGCCAAAGGTCGTTGGCAGGCGCTGTCAGCCAAGGAGCGCAAGCAGATTCTGATCATGCTGGTTGTGGTGGGTGCGGCGGTCATCTGGCTGACGCTGGTGAAACCTGCTCTGGATACCTTGGCGCATTGGGAGGACGAACTGCCACGCCTGCGCACCCAGGCCAATACCTTGCAGCTGGTGCTGGCTGATGTCGGGTCTCCGGTTATTGCCGATTCGGCTTCGCAAACGCCAAGCCAGCAGTTGCAGGCCAGTCTCGATCATGCCGGTTTTGCCGGTATTTATCTTATCAACCAGCGTGAGGATAAGGTGCAGGTCGATTTTCAACAGCCAGTTGATGCAACACAACTGATGGCTTGGCTGTTCACTATCTCGGCATCCCCGGTGATGACTGTGCAACAGCTCAGTATGCAGCGGTCGGATCAAGATGAATCACATGGCTTATCCGGTCAGGTTCGGGCTCAGGTGATCATGGCAATGGAACAGGCAGGGAGCGGGTTATGATGCGAAGCAGGTTAGCAGTAGCTGTTCGACGCCACACATTGGTTTGCTGTCTGACTCTGACGATAGCAGGGTGCGCGACGATTGATGGGGAGCCGCCGCTGTATCGCGATGGTGTCTATGTGCCCAGTAGCCGATTTGAAGACGCTGACCAATCTCAGACACATCACTCTGCCGCCGCACCCGTAGCGTCACGGCCCGACCGCATTTCACAACACGTGACCCGTCCGCTGGGGCAAAGCACACCCCGCTCTGGAAGGTCGTCGAGCGGTGGATCATCCACGGATATCGAAGACCAGGCCGTGTTGAACTTTGTCGATGCGGATATCCAGTCGGTTATTACTGGGCTGTCCCGGTTTTTGGGCCGTAACTTTCTTATCGATCCGCGGGTGAAAGGCAATATCACGCTGGTATCCGAGGGCGAGATACCAGCCGGCACGGCATACGATATGCTGGTTTCTGCATTGCGGATGCGTGGCTTTACCATTGTTGATGTCGGTGATGTCAGCCGAGTGGTCCCGGTAGCGGATGCCAGGACCCAAGGCGGATCAGTCAATGCCGAGCAACCCGGCGGCGGGATAGCGACGCGCACGTTTCAACTCGACTATGAAAATGCCGAGTCATTGGTCGATGTGCTCAAACCAATGATCGCGGCGGAGAATAGCATCCAGGCTTACGCTGCCAACAATACATTGGTGGTTACCGATTATGTCGAGAATCTGGAACGTATCGCTCAGGTTATCGACAGTATTGATACGCCGTCGTCAATTGACACCGATGTGGTGAAAGTCCTCAACGGTGTCGCTGTTGATATTGCCGGGCTGGCTGCTGAGCTTCTGCAGAGTGACGATAGCAAGGCCAGCAATATCAATGTGTTGGCTGACCCACGCTCCAACAGCGTGATTATCCGTTCCAGCAGCCCGGCGCGCACCGCCCTGGCTCGAGACCTCATCATCAAGCTCGACAACGCGCAGGAGGATCCTGGCAACCTACATGTGGTGTACCTGCGCAACGCTCAGGCTACCTATCTGTCCGAGGTGCTGCGCGGTTTGCTTACCGGTGATACTGGGGGGCAGAGCGCCTTTGGCAGTGGCGTCGATAGTGCACGTTCAACGCTCGGTGGAGGTGGCATGCTCGGTGGTGCGAGTAGTTCCAGCGGCACCACCGCGCAGGCCGGTAGCATCGGTGGTGGAGCCAACAGCCAGCGTTTTGGCGCCAACGCCAGCGGTGCGCAACAGGGTATTCCGGGGAGCATGGATAACGGGATGGCTTTTTCGGCCAACGGGGTGACCGTGCAGGCAGATGCGACTACCAACACCCTGATCATTTCCGCCCCTGAACCCATGTACCGCAGCTTGCGGCGGGTGATTGATCTGCTTGATCAGCGCCGTGCCCAGGTGCTGGTCGAGAGCCTGATCGTTGAAGTGAACGAGACCAATGCCGCTGAACTGGGTATTCAATGGATGAAAAACAATGGCCGATTCATCGGTGGTACCAATCTGGGAGGGTCGGGGCTCAACATGAGTGCCAGCAACACCCTGGACTTGCTGCCTTCCGGGCTCAATCTCGGAATTGTCGACGGCACCATTAATCTGCCGGGGGTTGGCGAGATACTCAACCTAGAGGTGCTCGCCCGCGCCCTGCAAACCTCGGGCGGTGCCAACATCCTGTCCACCCCGAACATCCTGACACTGGATAACGAGGAAGCCAGCATCATGGTGGGCAAAACGGTTCCCTTTGTCAGTGGCAGCTACGTTACCAGCGGCAGTAGTAGTGATAACCCGTTCCAGACGGTAGAACGTGAAGATGTGGGGCTCCAACTCAATATTCGCCCGCAGATTTCCGAAGGAGGTACGGTCAAGCTGGACATCTACCAGGAGGTCTCGAGCCTGGACATGACCAGCTCGAACATCGGCGGTATCGTCACCAATAAGCGGGCGCTGGATACCAGTGTGCTGCTGGATGATGGTCAGATCATGGTACTTGGCGGGCTGCTTGAAGACACCGTTTCCACGACCAGTAATTCGGTGCCCGTGCTTGGTTCGCTGCCCGGGCTTGGTCATCTGTTTCGCTATGAAAGCCGTGACCGGGTGAAAACCAACCTGATGGTCTTTCTACGGCCCTATGTCATTCGTGACGCTGAGGCCAGTCGGGGCTTGACGCTGGATCGCTATGACTTCATGCGCAGGCAGCAGAGCCGTTCGCAGCCTGAGAAGCACCCATTGCTACCTGATATCAGCGCACCCATTCTGCCGCCAGCCGGTATGCCTGTAGCCGGTGCCCAACCGCAAGTGGATCTGCGTCCTGAGCAATGGCCGGCCACCCGTGAACAGGAGGCTCCGGCTACCCAAACTCAACGTGAAGTACGGCAGCAACCGGGACAGATAAGCAACATTACGACTGACCTGACTGCTCTGCATGCCACCCCTGACACCAATACAACCGTTTTGCAGATAGCTGACGTTAGCAGTGAACGGGAGGCGGTAGACATTACCCGTCGTGCACGCAGTAGTGCGCTGCCAGCTTATATTGTGCGCAACGCGAGCGGCAGCAGCTTTGCGGTACGCGTTGACCTGCCCCGTGATGCTGCGCGCCTGGATGCCGCCACCGGTGAATTGCGCACAATGGGTTATCACCCGGAAATAGTGATAACGCCATGAGCAGAATGAGCAGCCTGTTACCCCATGGCTGGGCTCGCGCCCAGCGGATCGTCGCTTGCAGCGATGCAGGTTCAGACGGTGAAGCCGTACTCAGCCTGGCAATGTGTGTGCAAACTCCCGGCTGGGCTATTGCTGAAGCTCAACGCCGTACGGGTATCCATCAGCTTCGTGACGTTGCGGACGAGGAGCTGGATGCTTTGCTTGCCGCCACCTACGCAGAAGGCAGTGATGCCGCTGCGCTGGTGGGAGCTGCCGAATCAGAAGTCGATCTTGAACGTTTGATGCAGGATATTCCCGCCGTCACGGACTTGCTGGATGCCAAGGATGATGCCCCGGTCATTCGTATGATCAACGCGCTGCTGACCCAGGCGGCGAGGGAAGGGGCCAGTGATGTTCATTTTGAAGTCTTCGAGACCGAATCAGTGGTGCGCTATCGCGTTGATGGCACGCTGCGCGATGTGGTTTCGCCACGTAAGGCGCTGCACGCTGCGCTGATTTCGCGGATCAAGATCATGTCGGAACTGGACATTGCCGAGAAACGCATTCCCCAGGATGGCCGCATTACCTTGCGTGTTGGGGGGCGTCCAATCGACGTACGGGTATCTACCGTGCCCACGGTGCATGGCGAGCGCGCCGTACTGCGGCTGTTGGAGAAGGATGCAGGGCGTTTGCAACTGGAGAAGCTTGGCCTGGCCCCGGATACTCTTGAGAACCTGACTCGATTGATTCGCCAGCCCCACGGCATTGTGCTGGTTACTGGTCCGACAGGCAGCGGTAAAACCACGACGCTGTATGCCGCCATTGGCCAGTTGGATCGCAGCACCAGCAATATTCTCACGGTTGAAGACCCGGTCGAATATGACCTGTCAGGTATCAATCAGATTCCGGTACACAGCAAAATTGGTATGACCTTCGGTGCTGCCTTGCGGGCGGCTCTGCGCCAGGATCCGGACAACATCATGATCGGTGAGATTCGCGACCTGGAAACCGCGCAGATTGCTGTTCAATCCTCACTTACCGGCCACGGTGTACTCGCCTCATTGCATACCAACGATGCCATCTCTGCCGTTACCCGGTTGACCGACATGGGCGTGGAGCCTTTTCTGTTGTCTTCGTCATTACTTGGGGTGCTGGCTCAGCGACTGATCAGGTGCCTGTGCCCTGAATGCAAGCGTGCCGCAACACAGCCTGACGGCAGCACAGTGTACGAACCGGTTGGTTGCGGTCATTGCAACCAGTCTGGCTACAAAGGACGTACCGGTATTCATGAGCTGTTCGTGATTGATGATGATGTGCGGCGCATTATCCATACAGGAGGCGACGAGCAGGCCCTGCGTGAAGCTGCGCGTCAGCGTGGCATGTGTTCGATGCGGGAAGATGGTCAGCGCTGGGTCAAAGCAGGGATCACGACAACAGAAGAGATTCTGCGGGTAACCCGCGATGAGGGGTAGGGGAGTCATGGCTCGCTTTCAGTTTGAAGCCGCCGATACACTCGGCCAGATCCAGTCGGGCAGCATTGATGCTGAATCACCCCGTACAGCCCGTGCCCAGCTGCGTGAACGCGGGCTGACGCCCCTCGATATCCAGGAAACCGCTTCGGCCAGTAGCCTGTCACGCTTTGGCCCGAAAATAACCGCAGCCGACCTGTGCTGGGCGACTCGCGAGCTGGCGAGCCTGCTCGGCGCTCGGTTACCGCTGGAGTCGGCATTGCTTGCCACTATCGAGCAGGCGGAACGCAAGGTGGTTGCTGATGCTCTGAGTGTCGTTTGTAACCATGTCCGAGAAGGCATGAGGCTTGCCGATGCGCTCGGTGAACGGCCCAGAGATTTTCCACCCATCTACCGCGCTCTGGTCAGTGCTGGTGAGGACTCGGGTGACCTGGCACGGGTCATGGAGAGCCTAGCCGATTATCTTGAAGGGCGCGATAACCTGCGCAGCAAGATGATGACTGCTTTTATCTATCCGGGTGTCGTTGCGTTTGTTTCCGTCTGCATTGTCATCTTCATGCTGGGATATGTTGTTCCGCAGGTGGTAGGGGCCTTTTCCCAGGCCCGCCAGGATCTGCCGACCCTGACTCAGATGATGATAACCGCAAGCGATTTTGTCCGGGATTGGGGCTTGCAGGCGGGACTGCTGATGGGGATCGCCTTTGGCCTCTGGCGTTGGTCATTGCGCGATGACGCCCGGCGCCTGCGTTGGCACTCTCTGCAACTGCGCATTCCTACCATCGGTAAATATGTGCAAGGTGTGGACACTGCCCGGTTTGCCTCGACGTTGGCCATTCTCATGGATGCCGGCGTGCCATTGCTGCGCTCGCTGGAGGCTGCCCGCCAAACCATGGGCAATAACTACCTGCAGCAATGCGTCTCTGATACCACGGCCAGAGTGAAGGAGGGCGCTGCATTGGCTTCCTCGCTCAAGGTGCAGAAAGTCTTTCCGTCCAACCTGATTCATCTGGTGGCCAGTGGCGAAAAGACCGGTGCCTTGGCTCCCATGCTGGAGCGCGCTGCCGCCAACCTGTCCAGAGACCTGGAGCGCCGTGCAACGCGGCTGACCTCTATGCTGGAACCCTTGATGATCCTGGGCATGGGTGGGGTTGTGATGATGATTGTGCTGGCGGTGCTGCTGCCGATCATGGAGATCAATCAGATGGTGCAGTGATGGGACGCGCTTCTGCCACCTTTTCTACCTTCGTCAGCAACTTGTCTCTAATTGTCCTCTGACTGTATGGAGTTGAGCTCCTGCTGTTAGTGATTGCTGGAATCATCCAGCAGCTCCGCCTGCGAGGGATTTTCAGGTAAACGGAGGAGGGGTAGACAATCCGGTCGTTTGCAATGCCGGTTTGGCGATCGTACAACGGGCGTGGTCAGGTTTGACTGGTGGGGTACCTCCGGAGAATAGGAGCTCTTGCCTGCTGACCCGTTGGTCGGCGACATCCCAGGCAGCCAGAATCTTCAAGGCTGCGATACTGTTTGATCGTATTGATTCACCCCGCCCGTTCGCGCCAGTTTCACGGGCAGCAGCCCAATAGCGGCTGCAGGCGCATTTCATTTCATCCCAGGGGGCTTCTCATCCCTCTGGATGGCAGTCACCCTCAATATAGACTTCGAGGATACTCAGATGACTGTCCAACACTTACCGGTTGCCAAAATGGCACCGTGCACGACTGCTTTCGGTCCGGCTCTATCTGCAGAGGATATGGTCATAAACCAGGCTTTGCATATTCTGGAAAAGAGAATGTTCCACCGTGGGGAGTCCCTTACCAGTTCTATCGCTGTACGTGAGTATTTACGCATGCGGCTTGCAGCGGAGCCTCATGAGATCTTCAGCGCGGTTTTTCTGGATAACCAGCACCGGGTTATTGCATTTGAGCCCTTGTTTCAGGGAACGATTGACTCCGCGTCCGTCTATCCCAGGGTTATTGTCCACAAAGCGCTGGAGCACCGAGCTGCCTCTCTCATCATTGCTCACAATCATCCTTCCGGGGTTTCCGAACCGAGCGAAGCTGATAAGGTACTGACGCGTAGGATCAAGGAAACGCTGGTTTTGATTGATGTGAGGTTGCTTGATCACTTCGTGGTGGGGGAGGGTGAACCTTTCTCTTTTGCGGAAGCGGGATTGCTGTAACCCTGTTACGACAAGCTTGTCTTGCGTGTGTTTTCACAATCCTCACTAATAAAGCCCAGGTCGCTACGCGAAATGGGCTTTATTTTTTGGCAGCTCCTTATGCCAGCTCGCAGCAACAGCTTACCGTGACGGTACCTCGGTACAGATCACGGTCTAATCCGGTCAACTTGGCCGGTAAGCCTTTTTTGGCGTTCATCTTCACGTAGTTCGTAGTCCATGGAGGGGTGATAGATAACATCTGGCGGGGCGGAGGTGAACCAAGCCCATTTAATGATGAATCCGACGCAAATCAAGAGAGCAAACGTGATGCTGGATGCCCAGCTACCTAGCACTTCATATGTTGAATGAACCAGACTAGCTTTGTTTTGCAGCCACTGAGCAACACCCCAATCGAGCAGCACAACCAGGGTCGCTGCTGCTGTCAACTTACCAGTTTGTTCCCGAGATGCCTGTCCGGCAGCGCGAGCTTGTTCATGTTCCCGATACAGGCGGAACAGAAAGTCATCCCCCTCACGTAACGCTTGGTTTCGCAATGTTTGCGCCGGCACGTACCCGAAGCTGCGATGATAGGGCTGATCAGTAGATGCCAGGAACGGGAAAATACATGAGAGTCCATACATGGCGATCGCACCCACGTAACGCAACAGCACCAATACGACCGGAATCACAATGGCGACAGTGAGGCTGAAGGCAGCAACGAGGATTGCAACAAAACCCACATCTTGAAATAGCGCCATATCAGCCGGGGACCACTCCCATAGTCCTCGCCCCGTACGCAGCATCATTGCTATATCGAGGAACAATATGACACAGAGAAGCCGTAAAGCCCAATGAGCACTCCATGCTCGTTCCAGCAGTCCGAGGCCCTTATCAGCCAGGCCGGTTACGCCTTCCTTGCTTGTATCTTCACTTGCCATTTAACCTCCATTAATCTTGTGATTAGCATTTACCTGATTACTCATTAGGCTCAGCGGATTCAAGAGCCGATAAGGCATCGACGATGTCTAGGCCGGTACGACCAGCAAGCACGGGATCATCTTACTGAGATCATGGCTCTGGTTGGGACGGTATTCAAACTTAGCGAGAATGCAAGCTAGACCTATTCGGTTTACACCGGAATCGCATTCTTTGATGCGCCAAGAATGATGATTGGCTCAACTACCCGCTATTGTTTCTCGTGGCGGTTGACGATATGAGCTTTCAAATAAAACTGCACATTTCACCGGTACAGTGCTTGGCGTTCCTCCCGTGCTTTCTTCTCCCGATAGTCGCAATGGCTACTGAGGTTTGGGTGATCACCGATCAGCAGCATCCTGTTACCGGCAAATATGATCGCCTGATAGCGCTGGATGCACCGCAGCTCATTGAAGGTGAGCTATCGGCGGATCTGCCTTTGGATAAGAAGGTCGCAGCAGTTGTAATTCACCAGCGAATAAAACAGGGTGGGCTGCCTCTGCAACGACAGATACAGATGGCTTATCAGGGCATAGTCGATGCTTGGAGTCTTGGGATTGTTACGGTACCCGCCGTCATCGTAGATCAGCGTTATGTGGTGTATGGCGTGTCTGATGTTGATCAGGCGCTGGCAGGGGTAGAGCTATATCGCAGGGGGCAGCCATGATTTCTCGTCGACTGCGGTTTGCGGTAGCCACTGCTTTGTTGAGTGCTGGCTCATCTACTTTTGCTCTGAATACAGCCACCGTGGTTTCTTCAACCTTGTCGCCGAGCTGCCTTGAATACCGAGTCGTGGGTATCTGCTATTGGCTGTTTTGCACTATGTACGGGTGCCAGGTTCGCACGTCGACCAAGGTTCGCCACTACGTTCCCGACGCGGTTGTATCGAGTTACAGCAATACTGGAGAAAGCCCCTGGATCGAAACCCGGCCCATGAGTCAGCCCAATGCTACAGCGAAGGCCGGTGGCGATGGGACTACGAACGTCAGTCATGAAAATAGCCTGGCGAAGTTCAAAAATGCTGATGTCATAGGCCATCCGGGTGGCTATGTGTTCGGCCAGTTCGCTTCGGCGTCCGGGTATAGCTGCGCCGGAGCCGGTACTGCGTTCGTCCCGTACCTGCTCAGCACGCTTGATACCCTGGCTTGGCGGCATAACGTGCCTGAGGCTGTGTATCCCGAAGCCCTGATGCCAGGGCAGCGTGAAATCGGTTCGCGTAGCGCTTTGAATCTTTGGGGCAGTGTGTACCCGCGTGGTGGTTTTCTGCATCAGGTTGATGACTACAAGGCTGCTGCCGTGGCGGCCCAGCGAGCCGGAGATGTTGTCACCCGCCGCGGCCAACTGCATGTGTATCAACCACTGTTGGCCAATGCGCGTGACGGCTACTGGCCGGCCGGTGAGCTGATCGAGAGCGCCCCCAACACAGGCAAGTGGCAGCAACTGACACCGCAGCTTTCCAATACCTGCACTGTATTTCCCCATGCGGGGGGTCTGCCTCAGGCGCAACAGGGAGACTATGCCTGGGCGCTGTGGCGTCCATACAGCTGCTGTCAGCGTCGCGGGCAGACATTTCTGAGTAGCGTCGACTTCTGAGGTCTCGTATGAATCATTTCATCGATATCACCTTTGTACGATCTGCACATCGCCTGTGCAGGTTCGCTGTGTTTTCCAGCATGCTGGTTCTAACCGGCAACGCCGCCGTGGCACAAAGTGGTGGCTTCCAGAACAGCGGTAGTGTGATTGGCGACGAAGTCATGTACTCGATCGGCGGCGGTAACGCTGTCTCGATGAGCGGCGCCGCCGGCATGCGATCCATTGGGGTCGGCGTCGGCTGGAACAGTAATCTGATATGTGGCGATATGTCGATGTCGACGACTATCCAGAATCAGCTCAATGGCCTGACGAACGGATTTCATAACATCATGTCATCCGTGATCCAGAGCGCCACCAGTGCGGTCGCGTCGCTGCCGGCCCTGATCATCCAGCGAGCTGATCCGGGACTGTATAACCTGATTACTAATGGTGTACTGCAGGCACGACTGGACTTTGATCGTTCCAAATTAACCTGTCGGGCAATGGCCGAGCGGATGGCGGAGGCTGCTGGCGGTCAATTGGGCTGGAGCCAACTGGCTGAAGGTATCGCGCTTCGCGACGCGGTTGGGAGTGCCGATGCGGTGTCTGCCGTTGAGCAAGCTGAAACTCGTCGGGGCAACGACGGTGTGCCCTGGGTGGGCGGTACCAATGCAGGAGGAGCAGGGCAGGCACCCATCAAGGTGGTAAGTGACGTGACCCGAGCCGGTTATAATCTGGTCAACGGTCGTAGTGTGGGCGATACCTCTGCCATCGATGCCAGGCGTTGCGGCAGTCTGTCATGCCAGGCCTGGCCTTCTCCGCAGGCAGCAGCCGATTGGGCTACCCGTGTACTGGGCGAACAGGCGCAACGTACATGCGATGCTTGCACCAAGAGCGAAACGGTACCCGGAGTCGGTCTGACACCGCTGATTCAGGAGGAGTACGAGGCCAGGTTGGAAGTCCTGCAGGAACTGGTTGCCGGTAGGCGTAACACGACTTTCGATAACTTGCGCGAGGCTGGCAGCACCTCGCTGCCCATCACACGCGGCGTCATCGAAGCCTTGCGGGATGAGCCTGATCAGGAACTGTTGGCGCGACGGCTGGCGTCCGAAGTTGCTCTGGCGTCAGTGCTGGAAAAAGCTTTGCTGCTGCAACGCACCTTGCTGACTGGGAAGAAGGAACCCAACGTCGCTGCCAACCAGATGGCAGTGGAGGCTGTGAACCAGGAAAGCGATACGCTCGACCGCGAGATCCGCAACCTGAAGACGGAGCTTGAGCTGCGTCGTGAGCTGGCCAGCAATTCGCCTATGTCCATCATCCAGCGGCACAGCACCCGTGCGGCTGGTTCGCGTGGTGTTTTTGAGGGTGATCCTGTGCCTGACCGGCTCAACCAGCTGCAGCGGCCGACGTCGGGAAGAACCCCATGAACCTCCTCGGCATCTTCAATCGTCGCACGGCACGAGCGGTTCTGTGGGTTATCGTGATGATTGTTCTGGCCCTTGTGGCCAATGTCATCGGTATCCATCTGCTCGATAGTGTCGGTGGCTGGGAACACTGGCTGTCGGCAACGGCGGGCTATTTCCTGGTGTGGCGGCTGTGTCTGTATGTGGCGACCGGGTACGGCTGGGTCTGGATGCGTCGCCGCTTGCTGGAGCGTGAGGCTGACGTACAAGCGAGACGCCGCTTGGTTCGCAGTGAGATAGCTGGTGGGATTGCCATCGTGCTACTGGAAACCAGCCTGCTGATGCAGGCCAGTTGAGAGGGCATAGCCATGACGCTGTTTACCACCGACTACCTGGAATACTACCTGACGCTGGTATCCTGGATCATTCACAATGGCATCTGGGCAGTGCTGGTCTCCAGCGGCGTATTTGCCATCCCGTTTATCGCGATTATCGTTCAGGAGTGGCTCAAGGCCCGTGCCGAGGGGGCTGACGAAGGCAATAAGGGCGTACTGTCTTCTGCCCGGATCGAAAACCGTATCTGGGTCGCTATTGTGGTTATCATGTTTGCCGGGATACCGTTTATTGATGTCAACCTGGACACCATTAAATATGATCAGTCGCGCTCGGCACAGTGTCATGTCAGTGTTCCACTGCCCACGGACACCGGCTGGTCGCAGTCCTTCAGCACCCTCAACAGCCAGTCGGCCAAGGTGCCGGTGTGGTGGGCTTTCATGCATGCATTGTCGAGGGCGATAACCGGGGCATCGGTGGCGGCGATACCCTGTGGTGTTGACCTGCGGCAAATGCGTATGGACATTGACGCTACTCGCATTGATGATCCGGTATTGGCCCAGGAAGTTGCGGACTTCACTCGTGACTGTTACGGGCCAGCCCGGGCCAAAATGTTCATGGCGCGACCAGCGCTGACTGATGAGCAGATGGATGATGTGAGCTGGATCGGGTCGAACCACTTCACCAGTACGACCGGCTTCTACGATACCTACCACTCCAGCACACCCCGTACCGCTTGGCCATACGACAATACCCGGGATGCCGGCCTGGCTGTGGTTGATAGTGGAGGAGGGTACCCGAACTGTCGCCAGTGGTGGATGGATGGGGAACATGGCCTGCGGGCCCGCCTGTTGGAGCAAGTGGACCCTAGTGTCCCGTCTGGGTAATCCCTTTATTTATTATCAATAACACTCAGCTTTGCTCGCGCCACTGAAGTCATAATCGATTCTGCACTCTTGTGCCAGCGGAACGGCTTTGCCAGTTTCTCATT
>PAKW01000078.1 GCA_002707215.1 Halomonas sp. | reverse complement strand
GGACCACCCAGATTCGAACTGGGGACCTCTACCATGTCAAGGTAGCGCTCTAACCAACTGAGCTATGGTCCTGTGTCCTGCAACGGGGACGAAATATACGGATTTCGCCGATCTTGGTCAACCACTTTTATGCGGTTTTCTGGTTTCGAAGTTTCGCCTTGATAACTCGGCTCAGCACGGCCCAGCGGTTCACGATCAACGCTGCGAAAATCAGGCCGCAGCCGGCCAGTTGGATTGTTGTCATGGTCTCGCCAAACCAGCCTGCGGCGAACAGGGCCACCCAGACCGGCTCAAGGACCAGAATCACTACGCCATGGCTGTTTGCGGACAGGCTCTGGGCATAGGTCTGGATCAGGAAGCGTCCGGCGGTACCTATCACCGCGCTGGCCACAACCCACCAGGCCAGCAGAGGGTGCGGCTCGCTCAGGGTTGGCTGCCACTGCTCAAGAATCATGGATTCCGTGAGGGTCAGCAGGCCGACCGTCAACAGTGCCAATACGGTCAGGGGCAGGGCGGGCACCCGGTGCTTTTCCACGGTTTTGCCAAGCCGGTTCACCACGGATCTCTGGTTGGCAGCCCGGGTGTTGAGGGTGAAATACAGGGCGAAGATGGTTGCCGCCATCACGAAGAAGACCTGGCCTGCTTCTGGCCGAAAACCGTTTTTCAGCGAGAGCAGGGCAAGACCGGCAACGGCGATGGGTATTGCCAGCCAGGTGCTTGGCGGCTGCGCTTCCAGAAATACCAGCCGGGCAATGACAGGCACAATGACAACGCCCAGGCTGGTCAGAAACGCGCCTTCACCCAGGCTGGTGCCATGAAACAGGCCCATTACCCAGAAAGTCATGGCGGTGCCGAACACCAGGCCCACACCGATACTGCGGCGAACCTGATCCAGGCTGAGGGCCATCAGCGAGCGGCGGGCAAAGAAAGCGAGCATCCCGCCGGCAATCAGGAACCTGGCTGCCATAAACATCAGCGGAGGCATCAGCAGAACCGCTTCTTTGGAAAACATCCAGCTGATAGCCGCAAACAGGGTGACCACAACCAGTAACAGATCGGATTTGTGCGCGTCAGACATCGGGTAATCGCTTTGCCGGCAACCGGAGAGTCAGTGGGAAGCGCACCAATGTATAGTTTGCGAACCAAAAAGAAAAGATGGGTAAAACTACCGAGACCGGAAGGGCTCGTCCCTGAGCCGCAGTATGCCTTGTTGAACCGTTGTTTCAGTGGTTCAGTTGTTGAGAGTGCTGTATACAAGGTTGGACATGTCGGTCTGGTCTGACCCCGGAACCTCAATATACCGGTCACCGGACCCCCACCATTGCCACCAGGCCCGTTGATTGTAGGTGCGGCTGGCGAAATCCACCCGCAGGCCATTCAGCGTGGTGTTGTTCACCACCGGCACCGAAATGTTCCCGGTTTCGGACCCGAGCACACCGCTGTGGGTGACGCCCTCATTCATCAGTACCGGGTAGTGATTGTAGTAAAGCCCATCAGGACCATTCTGGCTGGTAATCTTACCGGCGAGGCTGATGCCCGAAGAGCAGGAATCGATCCCGTCCGCCGTGGTGGCCCCGCAGGCCGAATGTGTAGGCACCACGCCGTCGTCGGTTCCGGCAATAAAGGGCTTGGTGATGCCACCGTAGGAGGAGCCACCCGCAACAAAACGCAACCGCGGAATCGAGTTCGGGCTCACAGCCAGGTTGCGGGCCATGTTGGTTTGCAGGTCGTTCACCACGCCCAGTTTGCCCGGTTCGGGTTCAATACCGGTGAATGCCTTCACAGCTGCACGCAAGGGCCAGTTGTACCAGCTGTCGTTGTAGGCAAGACTCATTGCCAGGTTCGCCAGTTCGGTACCCCCGCCCGCACCGGAGTAGTCCAGGACTGCCAGTATCTTCAGGGGTTGCAGGCCTTCGGACTGAAGCCAGCGGGCCTGGTTTTCCAGCAGGTAGCGGATAACCAGGTCGCCGGTGGAGTGAGAGACGATGACGCAATAGTCATTACACAGACCCTGTTGGCTGATCTGTCGCACTTGCTCATAGGCCTGCTGGGCAATGCCACCCTCGATTCGCCCATTGCTGCCCCAGTCTATGCGGGCTTCGGCACGGGACAGCCAGAAGGTTCGCCAGTAGTCCTCGCCGGCATCTTTGACTTCCTGGAGGTTTGCCGGAGGGTTCGCCAGGTCTTCCTGCTGGAAGCCGTGCACCAGGATTACGTTGTGCCCGGCCAGCCGGGCCTGGGCGGTTCCGGCAAACAGGCTGCCGGTGATGGCGACCGCCAGGGCCGCTTTGCAGGCACTTCCGATCTTTGTTGTTGTCATGCTAGCTCCGTCTTTGCTGAGTTGTTGTTGTGAAAAGACGCTTCTCCGCCAATTTCGGCGGTACAACCCGGGGTCAAGCCGGTGCAGGGCAGGGGCCCTGCGATCAGAACTTGTCGGCAAGCTGCCGGAGCAGCACCGCCCGTTGTTCCGATTCAGGGTTCACCGCCGGCGTATCCGTCAGGTTGTCGAGATCCGGGGGTGTGAATACGTAGCCTTTCCTGGGCCCAAACGCATAGTTGGTCCGGTCGCCGGGTCTGGCGGGCAGCTGGCGTATCTGGATGTGGCGCAGCTGGAACTGACCAGCCTCAGTCTCGTTGGCCAACACGGTGCCGTGGGCTTTGAGGTTGACGGTGTCTGATGTGCCGTCCAGCCGCTGCTCCACCTGCAACTGGGCGACAGGCCGCTGACCCGAATACAACTGGGCGGAGAGCGCATAGAAACCAGGCTCCTCGGGCGAGAACCTAACCGGAATGATCAGGTTGTTGTCACTCACGTAAGGCTCGCCGAGCCCCCCGAAATCGCCGAGATAAGGCTCGATGGTAAGCGGTGATGCGTGACGAACGGGCCGCGCGTCCAGGCGTGCCTCGACGATCAGGCGGTATTCTCCGGGCTCCTCGCTGGCCTCCAGCGTTCCCTCAAAATAGCCCGCCGAGCCGGCTTGCTCCAGGGTGATACTGGCAACAGTCTGCCGGCTGTCCGGCTTTTCAAGAGTTGCTGTGAGCGAGCGGCCAACAACCTGGGCGCCCTGGATGGCGGCGGCGACAAGAATCGTCTCGCCCCGGGTGAACCGGTATTTCTCGAGTGTGACGGTAAATTGCCCATCACCCTCCAGCGGGAGGCTGACCGGCTCGTAGCGATTGCCCTGGTAGGCGGTTGCCTGAGCGTCGCTGAGCGGGACGGACCAGGCAGGGTAGCGAGTAGACTGTTCGTACTGCTCGGCAACACTGGCCAGCATAAAGCCAAGGGCGTTGCCTGAGGGTGGTTTCGGCGCCTGGTCAGTGGAGGGTAAAACGACAGGGGCTGTGGAGGCGGCTTTCTCCACAGGTGCGGAGGGCGCTCCGGTGGCCAGGGTGGTCAACCATCGAAACGCAGGGCGATTCTTGTCAGACAGGATATACCCCATCCCGACCACGCTGGTGGATACCAGTGTCAGAAGCAGTAGCGCCTTTCGGGTCATGCATCAGGTCTCTTTCTTGTTCCAGCGCCCCTAAACATAACGGGCTTTGCGGCGCACACCAAAATTCTGGCCGGTTTATGGAACAGAATCTGCCCGGATTGAGCGGCGGGTCACATTCCCGGGCCGTTGAGTTTCATGCCCGCTGTGCCAGTGCCCGGCGCTGGCAGTGCTATATCCGGTACAGGCAGATTGTGCGCTAAGCGGTTTGTGCGTTACATTTCCGGATTGATTCACTTCGCAGGGCATTTACCGGGGCTGGGGTCCTGGTTTGAATGACGAGGTACATGGCCATGCAGCACTTGCAACCCATTCAGCACTGGGAGCCAGGCAAGCCTGAATACGACGGGCAACTTGAACTGCCTGGAATTGCCCTCGATAAAAGCGATGATCTGCTGTTGTCGCTGGATGAGCTGGAGGAAGAACTTGAGCGGGTGCACCTGACAGCAGAGGAGGTGGAACTGCTTCGCCGGTTCCGCAGGACAACCGCGGAAAACCGGCGAATGATTCTTCAGATTCTGGGTCGCTGATCATCCGGCCCGGAGCTTTTACTTGCCTTTCTTGTAAATGTTCTCGTAAACGTAGTTGGTGGCTTCCACAAAGCCATCGATGCTACCGCAGTCAAAACGGCGACCCTTGAACTGGTAAGCCAGCACGCAACCTTTTTTCGCCTGCTCCAGCAGGGCATCGGTAATCTGTACTTCACCGTTCTTGCCAGCCGGTGTTTGCTCGATAATCTCGAAAATGTCCGGCGTCAGAATGTAGCGGCCAATAATGGCCAGGTTGCTGGGTGCGTCTTCCGGAGCCGGCTTCTCAACCATGTCGGTTATCCGGTAAAGCCCATCTTTCATGGATTCGCCGGCAATCACACCGTATTTGTGGGTTTCGTCCGCAGGCACCTCTTCAATGGCAACGATAGAGCAGCGAAACTGGTTGTAAAGCTTCACCATCTGCGCCAGAACACCGTCTCCCCCTTCGGGGCCGATACAGAAGTCGTCTGCCAGAACCACCGCAAACGGGTTGTCGCCCACCAGATTGCGGCCGGTGAGTATGGCGTGGCCCAGACCCTTCATTTCATTCTGACGGGTAAAGGCGAAACTGTTGTGATCGATCAGATCACGGATGGATGTCAGCAGATCCTCCTTGCCAGATCCTGCAATCTGGTGCTCAAGCTCATAGCTGATGTCGAAATGATCCTCGATAGCCCGCTTGCCTCGCCCGGTTACGAAGCCGAACTCGTGAATGCCGGCCTCGGCGGCTTCCTCAACGCCATACTGAACCAGGGGTTTATTCACCACCGGGAGGATTTCCTTGGGCATTGCCTTGGTTGCCGGGAGGAAGCGGGTACCGTAGCCGGCTACGGGAAACAGGCACTTCTTGATCATAACGCTTGTCCTTATATTTGCTTGGGTCACCGCCTGTTGCCAGTCGGTTGTCCGTGAAGGGGGACTCATAAAGTATGCCAAGTGTAACCAGATTGTTGGCCTGAATGGAGGCCCCGGTACTGAAATGTAAAGATCGGTAAAAAAGACGCCATGTCACCTTCGGGATTGTCTGTTGATTTGAATAGAAAAAACTTTCAATTGCATCAGTAGGTGGCTGTATTATCGACATATTCACTTTGTAAATTTTGGAAACGGCCACTGGATTTATCGTCCCGGGTGCAATACATTCCTAGTATGAAAAATTATTTAGCTTAAGCAGCTTTCCTTTTGGGCTGCGGCCGGCGCTATCTGGCAGGACCTTATCACATTGAAATCGCCATTTTTAACTGCACTGTTGTGGTGCATAGTCAGTCAGCCTCTCTACGCCGAAGACGGCGGCTCGTGGCTTCGCAATGGCTGGCAGCCCTATTCGAGCAATTTAGCCGGCAGTGTGGACGCGTTCCGGGAGGAGCGCGAACACTGGTTGAGGTCCCGGCTGAAGTTTTCCGGCAAGACGGAACTGAACAGTGATGGCATCGATGGCTTTGTGGGCGTTGCCGCAGACAGACTGCTCGGTGAGAGTGATGCTATTGGGTTCGACTACCGTGATGGCCGGTCCTACAAGAACGAGACCGATTCCAGTGCCGCGTCATTCCGCTATCGTTTCCCGGCAGGGGCGAATCAGTTGCGGATCGAGGCGGGGAGATCCCGTTACGAGTATGCTGCCAGCAATGCTGGTCGCCGCTTTAACGCCAGCAGTGAATCCCGTGTGTTCGGTCTGGGGGCGAGCAGACCGCTATTCTCCCGGTTTGGCATGGCCTTTGATGGCATTGCCTGGCATCGGGGGCGAGACAGCGTATTTTTTAAGGAAGACAGCCTGGTCTCAGAATCGCGTTACCAACTTTCGTCCATTGGCCTGGAGGCAAACGGAGGTCGTGAGCTGGGAGCCGGCCTGGTTGCCAACACCCGGATATTGGCGTTGAGTGGCCGCGAATTCCTTGCAACCGATTATCCGTCGCGTGATGACATGGTAGACGAAAGGGAGTTCTATAAGGTCGCCGTGTCCGCTTCTATTGAGCATGAACTGTTCCAGTGGAACTGGCGGGTGAACGGACGGTATCAGTTTGCGGATGAAGATCTCCCGTCGTCGGAATACCTGACGGTCGCCGGCCCGTCCATGCTTACCGGTTTCAATGGTCAGTCCATTTCTGTGTTCAGAGGTGGCTGGCTGAGATTCGATACTGCCAGCCCTGCTTGGCCCATGCCATACGTAGACGGCGTATTGTCCAGTGTGAATTTTGCCGTGCTGCAGGGCTGGATTCCCGATTACGGGGCCCAGACAGGCCGCCACGGCAACGCCAGCGCCGGCCAGGTCTCACTGAAGATGCAGGGCCGGGCCTTTACGGCCAACGTCAGCGTCGGCCGGATGATCCGTGCCTCCACCATGGCCCTGACAATGCCCGATTATCCGGACGTGCGGTTCTCGCTGTCCATGGGGATCTGACCCCCGAGCCTTAAGACGTTGTCACTTGAGTATGCTCCGACCGCAGGTGCCCCATTACTATTCCAAGGAATGTTAATGGGGTTGGAGAACTATGCGCTCAGGGGCAAGATTGCTCACGCTGCTCACGTTGCCGTGCTTTCTCTACACATGGGTACCGCTCAATTGCCCGTGCTGCCAGGCGCGACAGCGGTGGAAGAAGGGTAGTACGCCCGAGGCCCAATCGTCTTCACCAGGCGCTGGCACGAAATGTCCGCCTCGCCCGGAGGGCGGAGCTGTTGGACCCCTGGTGGCGTGTTGCGGCTCAGAAGGGGCTGGCGCATCACCTTGTTAAGCAAAAATAGTTAAAGCCGGGCGACCAGGTAATGGCAGAAACCTGGCGATAGCAGGACATGGTGCCGACAGAGCAAGAAAGTGTATGGCATGGAGAAACAGGAAGTTAACCCCGTGGCCGCGGGGTGGTGCTGGGGAGGTGAGGGTGCCATATCCACGATGATCAATCTTTGTTCGATGGATTGTTGACAATATCGTCTCTAAAGCGTAAATTTCGGATAATTCCAGTCACTATTGTTGACAAAGTATGTCTGAAGCCATCATTCAAACCTACACTCGCGCAGACGAAGCCTTTGATTGTCTTCAAACGGCTATCGTGAAAGGCGATCTCATCCCCGGCGAGAAAATCGGCGAAGTGGAACTCTGTTCCCGTTTCAATCTTACCCGTGGCCCTTTGAGGGAAGCCCTTGGTCGACTCGAATCCCGTGGATTACTGGTACGCCGCCCACACGCCGGGGTAAAGGTGGTTTCGGTGAGCGCCTCGGAGCTGATGGAACTCTACCGAATCCGGGAAGTGATGGAGGGCTTGGCGGCACGCCAGGCCGCCGAGCGCATGACCGACCAGGAAATTGCGGACCTTCAGCGCACCCTTGATACCCACGAACAAATGATTGAGGAAGCCCAGGGCCAGGCGTATTACCAGGCTGAAGGCGATTACGATTTCCACCACCGCATCGCCACCGGTAGCCGCAACACCAAACTGGCCCAGATGCTACTGGGTGATCTTTACTATATGGTGCGGATGTACCGTTACCGATTAAGCACCTTCACCGGCCGCCCCCATAGGGCGCTGGGGGAACACCGGCGTATCGTCGAAGCCATTGCCCAGCGCGATGGCGAACTCGCCGAGTTCCTGATGAAAAGACACATAAACGCCGCCCGCCTGAATATCGAGAAAAAAATCCAGGAAGGCGAGCTGACGATCTGAAAAAGGGGTCTGACTCGAAGTGTGAAGAAGGGTCTAACTCCGAGTTTGAAAAAGGGGTCTGACCCCGCGGGGGCAGACCCCAACTTCACGCACCAAATCAGCAGGCTAAAAAGGGGTCTGACCCCAAGTTCACAAAAAACCAAGAGAGGCCAACACCATGTCTAACAAACTCAGCCCGGGCGCCCGTTTCCGCAAGGCCCTGAAAGAAAACCAGCCCCTGCAGATCGTGGGAACCATCAACGCCTACGCCGCCATGATGGCCGAGAAAGTCGGTCACCAGGCAATCTACCTGTCCGGTGGTGGCGTGGCCAACGCCTCCTACGGCCTGCCGGATCTGGGCATGACCTCCATGAATGATGTGGTTGAGGATGTCCGCCGCATCACCGCGGCCACCGACGTTCCGTTGCTGGTCGACATCGACACCGGCTGGGGTGGCGCTTTCAATATCGGCCGCACCATCCGTGAAATGGAACGTGCCGGCGCAGCAGCGGTCCATATTGAAGACCAGGTCGCCCAGAAACGTTGCGGTCACCGCCCGAACAAGGAAATCGTCTCCCAGGAAGAAATGGTAGACCGTATCAAAGCCGCGGTCGATGCCCGTGAAGACAAAGACTTCTTCATCATGGCCCGTACCGATGCCTTCCAGAAAGAAGGCCTGGAAGCCGCCATCGAGCGTGCCAAAGCCTGCATCGAAGCCGGTGCGGACGGCATCTTCGCTGAAGCGGTCACCGAGCTTGAACACTACAAAGCGTTCTCCGAAGCCCTGGATGCGCCCATCCTGGCAAACATCACCGAATTCGGCGCCACGCCGCTGTATAACCGCAAAGAGCTGGCCAATGCCGGCGCTGACATGGTGCTTTACCCGCTCAGCGCCTTCCGCGCCATGAACAAGGCCGCCCTGACGGTGTATCAGAACATCCTGGAAAAGGGCGACCAGAAAGACGTGGTTGACCTGATGCAGACCCGGATGGAACTGTATGATTTCCTGAACTACCACGATTTCGAACAGAAGCTGGACCAGCTGTTCCAGCAGAGCAAGGGTTAAGACTGAAAACGGGGTCAGATGAAAACGGGGTCAGATGAAATTTTCATCTGACCCCACCTTCAATGACCCCATGTTAGAGCTGAAATTGGGGTCAGAAGAACGCTTTCTTCTGACCCCGTTTTTAAGACTGAAAATGGGGTCAGACCCGATTGGGTCAGCCCCCTGATAATAGAGGGGAGACAACAATGGCTGAAGCAAAAAAACTGAGCGGCGCCGGCCTTCGGGGCCAGGTAGCTGGTGAAACCGCACTGTGTACCGTCGGCAAGAGCGGCGCAGGCCTGACTTACCGCGGCTATGACATCGCCGATCTGGCAGAAAAGGCCCAGTTCGAGGAAATCGCCTACCTGCTGCTGCGTGGCAAACTACCGAACCGCCAGGAGCTGGCTGCCTACAAGACAAAGCTCCAGAGCCTGCGGGGCCTGCCGGCTGCCCTGAAAACCGTGCTGGAGCAGATACCCAAGAACGCGCACCCGATGGACGTGATGCGCACCGGCTGCTCCATGCTGGGCAACCTGGAAACCGAACAGGACTTCAGCGAGCAGGACGACAAGATCGACCGCATGCTGGCGATCTTCCCGTCGATCATTACTTACTGGTACCGCTTCGCCCACGAGGGCGTGCGCATTGAAACCGACAGCGATGTCGATTCCATCGGCGGGCATTTCCTGGAACTGCTCCACGGCAAGAAGCCCAGTGAACTGCACGAGCGTGTAATGAACGTGTCGCTGATCCTCTACGCCGAGCACGAATTCAATGCCTCTACCTTTACGGCTCGTGTGTGCGCCTCCACGCTGTCCGACATCCACAGCTGTGTAACCGGCGCCATCGGCACCCTGCGAGGCCCGCTGCACGGCGGTGCCAACGAAGCCGCCATGGCGCTGATCGAGAAGTTCCAGACCCCGGACGAAGCCGAAGCAGGCCTGTTGGGCATGCTGGAGCGTAAAGAAAAGATCATGGGCTTCGGTCACGCGGTCTACAAGGATTCCGACCCGCGCAACGCCATTATCAAGCAGTGGTCCAAAAAGCTGGCGGACGAAGTGGGGGATACTGTGCTGTACCCGGTATCCGAGCGCTGCGAAGCCGTTATGTGGCGCGAGAAGAAGCTGTTCTGTAACGCCGATTTCTTCCACGCCTCGGCCTATCACTTCATGGGCATCCCGACTGAACTCTTCACCCCGATCTTCGTGATGTCCCGCGTCTCCGGCTGGGCCGCCCACGTCAAAGAGCAGCGCGAGAATAACCGCATCATTCGCCCGAGCGCGGATTACACCGGCCCGGCGGATGCCAAGTGGGTACCGATCGACGAGCGGCCGTGAAAAAGGGGTCTGACCCCGAACGGGGTCAGACCCCATGTTCACAGTGCGGGGTCAGACCCCATGTTCACAGTGCGGGGTCAGACCCCATGTTCACAGTGCGGGGTCAGACCCCCATGTCCACATCACCGAGTTGCTGACCATGAACACTGAATACCGCAAGAATCTCCCAGGCACCGACCTGGACTATTTCGACACCCGCCAGGCTGTGAACGACATCCAGGCCGGCGCCTACGACAAGCTCCCATACACCTCCAAGATCCTGGCGGAACAACTGGTTCGCCGCTGCGATCCGGAGATGCTGGCGGATTCCCTCAAGCAGTTGATCGAGCGCAAGCGCGACCTGGACTTCCCCTGGTACCCGGCACGGGTAGTCTGCCACGACATCCTCGGTCAGACCGCACTGGTGGATCTGGCGGGCCTGCGTGATGCCATTGCAGAGAAAGGCGGCGACCCCGCCAAGGTCAACCCGGTGGTTCCCACCCAGCTGATCGTGGATCACTCCCTGGCCGTTGAGCACGCGGGCTTCGAAAAAGATGCCTTCGAAAAGAACCGCCAGATCGAAGATCGCCGTAACGACGACCGCTTCCACTTCATCAACTGGACCAAGACCGCGTTCAAGAACGTGGATGTGATTCCTCCCGGCAACGGCATCATGCACCAGATCAACCTGGAGAAGATGTCCCCGGTGGTGCAGGCTCGTGATGGCGTTGCTTACCCGGACACCTGCGTAGGCACCGACAGCCACACCCCGATGGTGGATGCCCTGGGTGTCATTTCCGTGGGCGTGGGCGGCCTGGAAGCCGAGAGCGTGATGCTGGGCCGTGCCTCCATGATGCGCCTGCCGGATATCGTCGGCGTTGAGCTGACCGGCAAAATTCAGCCCGGCATCACCAGCACGGACATGGTGCTGGCCATTACCGAGTTCCTGCGCAAGGAGCGCGTGGTTGGCGCCTACCTCGAGTTCTATGGTGAAGGCGCTGACAGCCTCACTGTAGGCGACCGTGCCACCATCTCCAACATGACCCCGGAATACGGTGCCACTGCGGCCATGTTCTACATTGACGGCCAGACCATCGATTACCTGAAACTGACCGGCCGTGAAGACGATCAGGTTGCCCTGGTAGAGACGTTCGCAAAAGAAACCGGCCTTTGGTCAGGCAGCATGAAAAACGCCGAATACGAGCGTGTGCTGAAGTTTGACCTGTCCAAAGTCACCCGCACCCTGGCCGGCCCTTCCAACCCGCACGCACACCTGCCCACGTCCGAGTTGGCAGAGCGCGGCATTGCCGGTGAATGGGAACAGGAAGAAGGCAAGATGCCGGATGGCGCGGTGATCATTGCCGCCATCACCAGCTGCACCAACACCAGCAACCCCCGCAACATGGTGGCGGCAGGACTGATTGCCCGCAACGCCAACAAGCTGGGCCTGACCCGCAAGCCCTGGGTAAAAACCTCGCTTGCGCCCGGTTCCAAGACGGTCAAGATGTACCTCGAAGAATCCGGGCTACTGCCCGAGCTGGAAAACCTCGGTTTCGGTGTGGTCGCCTTTGCCTGTACCACCTGTAACGGCATGAGCGGCGCCCTGGACCCGAAAATCCAGCAGGAAATCATCGACAGGGACCTGTACTCAACCGCGGTACTGTCTGGTAACCGGAACTTCGACGGCCGGATTCACCCCTACGCCAAGCAGGCGTTCCTGGCGTCGCCGCCGCTGGTGGTTGCCTACGCCATCGCCGGCACCATCCGTTTCGACATTGAGAAAGATGCCCTGGGTTATGACAAGGACGGCAATCCCGTCACCCTGAAGGATATCTGGCCGGACGATGCGGAAATCGATGCCATCGTTAAAGCCAGCGTGAAGCCGGAACAGTTCCGCAGCACCTACATTCCGATGTTCGACATCACCCGGGATGCCCAGGCCAACACCAACCCGCTGTATGAGTGGCGCCCGCAGAGTACCTACATCCGTCGCCCGCCTTATTGGGAAGGTGGCATGGTGGGTGAGAAAACTCTCAAGGGAATGCGCCCGCTGGCGGTGTTGCCGGACAACATCACCACGGACCACCTGTCGCCGTCCAACGCCATCCTGATGAACAGTGCGTCCGGTGAATACCTGCACAAGATGGGCGTGCCGGAGGAAGACTTTAACTCCTACGCCACCCACCGGGGCGATCACCTGACGGCCCAGCGTGCCACCTTCGCCAACCCGAAACTGTTCAACGAAATGGTCCGGGACGAAAACGGCAACGTGAAGCAGGGTTCCCTGGCGCGGATCGAGCCGGAAGGCAAGGTCACCCGCATGTGGGAAGCCATCGAAACCTACATGGAGCGCAAACAGCCGCTGATCATCATCGCCGGCGCCGATTATGGACAGGGCTCCTCCCGGGACTGGGCCGCCAAGGGCGTGGCACTGGCGGGTGTAGAAGCGATTGTCGCCGAAGGCTTCGAGCGAATTCACCGCACCAACCTGATCGGTATGGGCGTGATGCCGCTGGAGTTTGAGGAGGGCACTACCCGTAAGACACTCGGCATCGACGGCACTGAAACCTACGACGTGGAAGGCACCCCGGCGCCCCGTGCCCAACTGACGCTGGTGATCCACCGTAAGAACGGCAGCTCCGAACACGTGCCAGTGACCTGTCGCCTGGACACCGCCGAAGAAGTGTCTATCTACAGTGCTGGCGGCGTACTGCAGCGTTTTGCCGAGGATTTCCTGCAGTCCGAGGGCGCAGCGTGAACAAGGGGTCTGACCCCGTGGGGTCAGACCCCATTTTCAAACTCCGAGGTCGGGGTTGAAGAAGGGGTCAGAAGAAAGCCTTCTTCTGACCCCATGTTCACCGCACCCATAGCATCGACAAAGGGGTCAGATGAAATTTTCATCTGACCCCGTCTTCACCAAGAGAGCAGAAAAATGACCCACGCTCCCCAAATTAAAATCCCCGCCACCTACATGCGCGGCGGTACATCAAAAGGCGTGTTCTTCCGCCTTCAGGACCTCCCAGAACCCTGCCAGACTCCAGGCGAAGCCCGGGACAAGCTCCTGCTGCGCGTGATCGGCAGCCCCGACCCCTACCAGAAACAGATCGACGGCATGGGCGGCGCTACCTCCAGCACCAGCAAAACCGTCATCCTGGCCGAGCCCACCCGGCCGGACCACGATGTCGACTACCTGTTCGGCCAGGTCTCGATTGACAGGCCATTTGTCGACTGGAGCGGTAACTGCGGCAACCTGACCGCTGCCGTAGGTGCCTTCGCCATCAACAGTGGCTTCGTTGCCAAAGACCGAATTCCGGAAAACGGCATCTGCACCGTGCGCATCTGGCAGGCCAACATCAAGAAAACCATCGTCGCCCGCGTGCCCATCACCAACGGTGAAGTACAGGAAACCGGCGATTTCGAACTGGATGGCGTCACCTTCCCCGCGGCGGAAGTCCAGGTGGAATTCATGGACCCGGCCGATGGCGAAGGCGCCATGTTCCCCACCGGCAACCTGGTGGACGACCTGGAGGTGCCTGGCGTGGGCACCCTGGAAGCCACCATGATCAATGCCGGCATACCAACCATCTTCGTCAATGCCGAAGACATAGGGTACAAGGGCACCGAACTCCAGGACGACATTAATTCCGATCCGAAAGCCCTGGCCATGTTCGAAACCATCCGCGCCCACGGCGCCGCGAAGATGGGGCTGATCCAGAACATCAAGGAAGCCGCCAATCGCCAGCACACCCCGAAAGTCGCCTTCGTGGCCAAACCCTCCGATTACGTGTCATCAAGCGGCAAACAGATCGGGGAAGGGGATGTGGATGTACTGGTCCGGGCACTCTCCATGGGCAAACTCCATCACGCCATGATGGGCACAGCCGCCGTAGCCATTGCTACTGCTGCAGCCATTCCGGGAACCCTGGTGAATGAAGCCGCCGGTGGTGGCGACCGCACCTCAGTGACCTTCGGTCACCCGTCCGGCACCCTGCAGGTTGGCGCAGAAGCCAGTCTGGTGAATAACCAGTGGACCGCCACCAAAGCCATCATGAGCCGCAGTGCGAGGGTGTTAATGGAAGGTTGGGTGAAAGTGCCTGGGGATTCGGTCTGACAATGGTGAGCTGATTTTACTGGTATTGAAAGTCGGCGCCAGAGGAGATGTTTATAAATGAGCGTGCAGATTATTGAAAAATCTAGAAAACCCGAATACGCAGTCATTCCCTATGCCGAGTATCAAGAGTTGCTTGAGATGGCACAGGACGCGCGTGATATCCAGGATACCGATGTTGCGATGGCTGAACTAAGAGCAGGAGAAATTGACACCATTCCCGAGGCTATTGAGGACATCAAAGCCGGTAAAATGATCATCGTTGTAGACGATGAAGATCGGGAAAACGAAGGCGATTTTTTAATGGCCGCCGAAAATGTATCTACCGAAGCCATTAACTTTATGGTGAAGGAAGGGC
>PAKW01000077.1 GCA_002707215.1 Halomonas sp. | reverse complement strand
TTCCTCCGGGGTCAGATGAAAATGGGGTCAGATGAACTTTTCATCTGACCCCATTTTCATCTGACCCCGGGCACTTCTGAGTTATATCAAAGCCCCGGGTCCGGTTTTCATCTACCCTGCTCCCGTCACCAAACATGGAGCTGATCATGCCGCTGCCCGGGTTGCCATCGTTTCCCTCACACTTGCCACTGCTTGACCAGGCTCTGACCGTACTGAGGGAATACATCCCATCGCCTGCACCGGTGCTTGGCACCATAGACCGGCGCATCCCAATGTCCTTCAAACAGTTGGCCGCCGAAGCCCCCCTGAATCGACTGTTTGCTCAAGCGATCCAAGACGGGGAATTTGAAGACTTCGAAGGCCGCCGTATCCGGCTGGAAGTGAATGGCGGGCAACCGGGTATCACGATCGGCTTCTGGGCCGGCCGTCTGCGAGTGATCGATGGCCCCGGAGAGGCGACTATCCGTGGCTCGCTGGCTGCCTTTAAAACCCTGGCGGAGCGTCAGCAGGATCCCGACCAGCTGTTTTTCCAGCGGCGCCTGATAATCGAAGGAGACACCGAGCTTGGGCTGGCGCTAAAAAACCTGCTGGACAGCCTGGAATGGCAATTTACTTTTCGCCAGCTGGTTTCCAGCGGAAACTCGCATTGATAACAATCAATATTGATAAATGTTAAAACACCCCCCTGACCGGAAAGTTCAGGCCCTCCCCGGGAAAGGGCTGAACGGTCGGAAATTTTACCCAAAAGCCTCAGAAATTTAGTTCAAAAGTACCATTTATTTCCAACTCTCCTAAAACCTAGAGTGAAGAAGAGCCGGGTTAACCCCTGCTCCAAACATTCATAATAAATATTGGAGAATCGCATGAAGTGGACCGATCCTGATTTTAAAGACCTGAGACTCGGCTTTGAAGTAACAGCCTACGTTTACGTTCGTTAGCTACCCAACCCTGTTCCCGCAAGCGTTCCTGCTGCGGGAACAGTTTCCGAATGCGCACCATCTCATCAGTGAGACACCCCATGGCTGATTCAAACAATCACAACAGCCGGTCCAGATTCCGCATCGCCCCGGTCTTCATGTTCCGGTGGGAAGAATCCCAACAGGCCCATGTACTGATGTATCCCGAAGGCATCGTCAAGCTGAACAACACAGCCGGCGAAATCCTGACCCGCTGCAACGGAGCAAACACGGTCGACGATATTGTTCACCAGTTGTCCGAACTGTTCTCCGAGCAACCCGAATTCATCGAACCCCGCGTTCACCAGTTTCTGGAGGTGTGCCATGGCAAAGGCTGGATCCAATCTCAATCTTGATGGCCAGGGCAACCCGGTTTGGCTGCTTCTGGAACTGACCTACAAGTGCCCTCTCAAGTGCGCATTCTGCAGCAACCCGACCAACCTGGATGATCACGAGGGCGAGCTGACCACAGACGAATGGAAAACCGTGATCCGGGATGCCCGCAAGATGGGCGCCATGCAGATCGGTTTCTCCGGTGGCGAACCCACTCTCCGCAAGGATCTGGAAGAGCTGGTGGCGGAAGCCAACGAACTGGGGTATTACACCAATCTGATTACATCCGGCATCGGTCTTACCCGTAAGCGACTGGAAAATTTAAAAAAAGCCGGTCTGCGCCATATCCAGCTCGGTTTCCAGTCGAGCGATCCGAAAACGGCCCACTGGCTCGCGGGGGTCGACTGCTACGAAAAGAAAATCAGCATGGCCCGGGAGATCAAAGCCCTCGGTTTTCCGATGGTTCTTAATATGCCGATATCCAGCCTTAACATCCACCAGGTACCGGACATCATCGAACTGGCTGCCGGCATCGGCGTTGAATATCTGGAACTGGCTAACGTGCAGTATTACAACTGGGCCCTGGTGAACCGGGACCAACTGATGCCCACCCGAGAGGCGCTGGAAACAGCAGAGGCCCAGGTTGCCGAAGCCCGCAAGCAGCTCGGCGACAAAATGACCATTTTCTTTGTTATACCGGACTACTACGAAGGCCGCCCCAAGGCCTGCATGAATGGCTGGGGCAGTATTCACCTGACCATCGCACCGGACGGTGTGGTACTGCCCTGTCAACAAGCCCGCTCCCTGCCCGATCTCAACTTTCCCGGTGTTCGCGATCATGACCTCAGTTGGATCTGGCACGAGTCCGAGAGCTTCAACCTCTACCGGGGGGACAGCTGGATGAAAGAGCCCTGTCGCAGCTGCCCGGAAAAAGAGCGGGATTTCGGTGGTTGTCGCTGCCAGGCCATGCTGCTGACCGGCGATGCTGCCAACGCAGACCCAGCCTGCAGCAAATCGCCCCAACATCACATTGTCCAGGAAGCCGTAATCCGGGCACTTGGCACAGAGCAGGACCACAAAAAGCTTATCGCCCGCGATGTGAGCTGGGTACCAACGGAGGTGTGATATGAAATTACCTCACGATTCGCTCGCGGGAACTCTGGCCACGGCCATTGCCCTGACCGTTGTACTCTATCTGGTAACGGGTGCCTGGATTCGGTCGGGCCTGTCATGAGCTGGATGTTGATGGATATCGCCCTGCGCTGGCTCCACATCGTGTTTGCGTTGATCTGGGTTGGCCATAACTACGCCAATGTGGTCAAGACCCCAAGGTTCATTCCCTTGCGTATTGATCCTGACGAAGGGAGTGCCAGATCCTCCGATCTGACCCGACGCATGCACCAGGAACATGGCACCTTCCGGTACGCGTCCCTGGTGGTTCTGGCGTCAGGCG
Source organism: Halomonas sp. (assembly GCA_002707215.1). Lineage (GTDB taxonomy): Bacteria > Pseudomonadota > Gammaproteobacteria > Pseudomonadales > Oleiphilaceae > Marinobacter. The sequence continues at coordinate 17,932 of PAKW01000077.1, read as the reverse complement.
CCCTAATGCTCTGGAATCGCGACATTCTTGCGGACGTACTGATGCTCCAGGGTCACCATGCGGTTATTGGAGTCGGCGCCTGGATCGGTGTCATCATGGTGCTGAACCTCTGGTTCGTACTCTGGCCCCATCAGAAGAAAGTACTGGGTTTTGTACCGGCACCGGCCACAGAGCGGATCCGCTGTTCACGAATCACCTTTTTATCCTCCCGAACCAACACCATCCTCTCTTTCCCGCTGATTTTCTTTATGACTGCCGGAAGTCACGGGCTGGCGCTGTTCTGATGGACCGCGTATATAACTTCGCTGCAGGGCCGGCCGCCTTGCCGCCAGAAGTGCTGGCGCGGGCCCGGGCAAGCCTGGCCGATTGGCAGGGGCTGGGCTACTCATTACTGGAAGCGCCATTTACCAGCGATGAATTCAAGGCCCTGATGGACACCACCCGGCTCCAGGTGAGGACGGCCCTGGCAGTGCCAGACCGCTATCAGGTGGCTTTTCTGCAAGGCGGCGCATCGGCGCAGTTCTCACTGGTTCCGCTGAACCTGTTACCGCCCACGGCCACCGCCGGCTATGTGGAAACGGGCCACTGGTCGGCAAGGGCACTTGAGGAGGGACGCCGGTATGGCCGAAGCCACCTGGTTGCCAGCACCCGAGGCACTGGTTTTGATCGTGTTCCTGCGGTTTCTGAATGGGCGCTGAATGAAAGTATCCACTATTGCCACATAACCCCCAACGAGACCGCAAATGGTGTCCAGTTCCCCGGAGACCCGGATTGTGGTGATATTCCCCTGATCGCGGATATGACCTCCGAGTTCCTGTCACGCCCTGTCGATATCGAACGTTACGGCATGATTTACGCGGGAACCCAGAAAAACCTGGGTCCCACCGGCCTGGTTATTGCCATCATCCGCGAGGATCTGCTGGGACAGGCACGACCGGAAACCCCGACTGTGTTCAATTATCAATTACTGATTGAACGTCAGAATCGCATCAATACGCCCCTGATGTTCGCCATTTACCTGGTTCACCTGATGCTCGACTGGATTGAGGAGCAAGGCGGGGTCGAGGCTCTTCATTCCCACAACATTGCCCAGAGCCAGGCAATTTATCGCATCATTGACGAAGACGACTTCTTTTACTGTCCGGTAATACCAGAGCACCGTTCCATCATGAACGTGTGTTTTGGCACACGTGATGAAAGCCAACAGCAGCGGTTTCTTGGCGAGGCTGAGGCAATGGGGCTGGCGAATCTGGCGGGGCACAGCCACGGCGGAGGACTTCGAGCCAGCCTCTACAATGCCCAGCCGGACGCCGCTGTCGCAGCTCTGGCCTCTTTCATGAGCCATTTCCGTCAGCGTTATGGCTAATCTGCTCACCAGACCAGCCAGTGACCGGGAGCGGGCCTTCATGAGCGCCTGCAACCAGGCCAGCAATCTCCCGCCTGCACGGGAGCGCCTGAGCGAGGGCGCCACTGCCATAAACTGCATGGGGTTGTCATTTACCAATCGCCTGGGGATTGCCGCGGGTTTTGATCAATGTGGAAAGCTGGGCCGAAGTGCCGGCAACCTGGGATTTGGCGCTATTGAACTGGGCAACTGGACCCAGGAAAACTGGCCCCGAAGCCTACCCGCCCAGCACCCCGAAGCAATACTCAATACCCGGCTGGGAATTCGGCTGGCGGCAACCGCCCCTGTATCACCGGAGCAGGAAACCGCGCAACTCCTTCAACTGATCGAGAGAGCCTGGTTTACGGCGGACTACCTGACCATAGCTCCTGGCTGGCTTCAGCAGGCAGTTCCCTTCCGCCAGCTTTACCGCAATCTGCTCCGATTGCGGGAGGCTCAGCAGACACTGGAAAGTCAAACCCGAAAGTCCTGCCCCGTTGTTTACAAGCTCCGGGTAAAGCCGGGGAATGAAGAGGTTCACAACCTCATTCCCTACCTCGCCTGCCAGGAAGTCGATGGCATCCTGATCAGCTTCGACTTCGGCAAACCCGTCGCCGATGCCCATTACCGCCAATGGCGGGACCCTGAACTTCAGGCGAGCACCTGCCGGGCCATTGAGGCCTGCCAGCATCATCTCAAAGGAAATACAGCTCTGCTGACCAATGGCGGCGTGTGTTCGCGCCAGAACTATCTGGACCGGCTCAGTGCCGGTGCCGATCTGGTACAACTGCACAACGCGCTTGTGTTCGAAGGGCCTGACATTGGCTGGAAACTCAGTCAATAACCCGAACCAAAGGCTCACCTGAAGCGCGCTCATGCAACTGGCCGAAGGGATAGAGTTCCAGCCCGTGTTCCCTGGCCTTTTTCTCAAAGCCGGCCCGGCCCTGTTCGGCGACGCAGACCAGCAGGCCACCACTGGTCTGGGGGTCGAAAAGTAACGTCTTGTCCAGGTCTGTCAGGCCCTCAAAGGCATCGCCCAACGATGCGGCATTCCGATGGGTACCTCCAGGAATACAGTCCGAATCAATATAGCGTGCAAGGTTCGGCATCTGCGGCACTGAATTTCGGTTAATGGTGGCGCCAACACCGCTACCCCGGCAGATCTCCAGCAAATGGCCGGCAAGACCAAAGCCGGTAACATCCGTCATGGCATGTACGCCGTCCAGTGAAGCGAAGACTTCACCTACTTTATTGAGGGTGCACATGGTTTCAACGGCGACCGCCAGATCAGCCTCGTTGATCCTATGCTTTTTCAGCGCACTGGTTAGAATTCCCACGCCAATCGGCTTGGTCAGGTACAGCAGGTCGCCAGGCCGGGCGCCATCGTTACGCACAATACGATGCACCGGCACCTGACCGGTAACGGCCAGCCCGAAGATCGGTTCCGGCGAATCAATACTGTGCCCCCCGGCCAGTGCGATCCCAGCCTCCGCACATACCGCCCGCCCGCCCTCGATCACCCGGGCGGCGATCTCCGGCGCCAACTGGTTTACCGGCCAGCCCAGTATCGCGATTGCCATCAATGGCTTTCCGCCCATGGCATAGACATCACTGATGGCGTTTGCAGCCGCAATCCGGCCAAAATCATAGGCATCGTCCACCACGGGCATAAAGAAATCCGTGGTACTGATAATCCCCAGGCCATTGCCGACATCCAAGACGGCAGCATCATCCAGGCTGGCATTGCCGACCAGAAGTCGCGGGTCGTGATAATCGGGGGCCGTGGTGTGAAGAATGCGGTCCAGGACATCCGGAGCAATTTTACAGCCGCAACCGGCTCCGTGACTGAATTCGGTAAGTCGTGTTGACAAAGCGGGGTCCTTTTGTGGATGTTTTCTATTGAGATAGCGTCAGGCTTTCGGCCCATTGCGGAAAAGGCTTCCAGCCGGCAAGCCAGCCCGCCAGTTTTTCCCGGGCCAGTGGTGGTGATATCGCGTAGCCCTGGGCAAACTCGCAGCCCAGGCTTAGCAGTATTTCACCCTGCTCAATGGTTTCCACGCCCTCCGCAATCAACTCTCTGCCAAAAACCCGGGATAATCCGATGATCCCTCTCAAAATCGAATAATTCTCCTCAGTATCGTTCACACCGCTGACGAATTCGCGGTCTATCTTGAGGGCATGGACGGGCAACCGCTTGAGATAGGAAAGCGATGAATATCCGGTCCCAAAGTCATCCAGTGAAAAAGTGACACCCAGTTGCCTGCAATCGTCAATAATACTCACAACGTTATCAAGCTCACCCAGAGTCGCCGACTCCAGTATTTCCAGGTCAAGGCGAGCCGGGTCCAGGTCGGGAAACCTTCCCAGAATATCCCGGAGCCCGTCAGCGAACCCCGGCGCCTGCAACTGGATTGCTGCCACATTCACACTGATATTCATGTGAATTCCCCGAGCGTCCCACTGACTCATCTGCGTCAATGCTTCACATAAAACCCACTCACCTACCTCCACCATCAAAGGATGGTGTTCTATCGCGGGCAAAAAACCGCCAGGGGATAAAAAACCGCTATCTGGATGCTGCCAGCGAATAAGCGCCTCAACCCCTTTCACCTCTCCGGTCCTCAGACTTACTTTTGGCTGGTATAAAAGCCTGAACTGGCCGCATTCAAGCCCCTTCCTGATGTCCGATAAAAGCCGCTGGCGGCACCGGCCTGCTTTCTTTTCCCCAACGTCCAGGAACAGCCAGCTTCCTTTGAGCTCCTGCTTGGCGCGGAAAAGCGTGTGGTCTGCCTGGCGTAGAAGTAGGTCGGCATCTTCGTCGACATGCCCAAGCTCACTATCGGGAAACAATACAATCCCTGCTGTAAATGACACCAACGCCGAGCCGCCTCCCAGATCGAAGGGCTGGCGGGCAGTCAGTTGCAGAGCACTGAGCCGGATTTCCACCTGACTGGCATCCGGAAGAAGCAGGGCGAACTCATCGCCACCGATCTGGGCGAGAGCGGCATCGGGAGGTAGTGCATCCAGCCAGCGCCGGGCAAGCAATCCCAGCATGCGGTCGGCCGTTTCTTCCCCGAAACGCGCGTTAATCTCTTGAAAGTTGTCCAGATCCATGGAAACCAGCGCTGCGGAATCATTTTTCAGATCGCCACGGTCAAGCAGCTCCCGTATGAACCGGGTAATACCATTCCGGTTCCACAAACCGGTAAGGGGGTCTGCGTAGGCCAGGAATTCCACCTGCCTCTGATGATCACTTGCCTGGTCCTCCAGAGCCCGGTTCAACCGCTCACTCTGCAGTCGCTGCAACTCATCCTCAGCTTTGTGCCTGATCATTTTTTCCCGCATCAGTTGAATGGTGCTGGCAGAGAGTTTCCCGTAAATCTCCAGCAATGCGGTTACAAGAACGGATACGGAACCATTGAGCTCAGAATCAACCCGCTCTCTGGCCTCCTCCAAAGGTTTGCCTGCTTTCATGGCTTTTACAGTCAGGGCCATGCGCCGGTCTGATTCAAGGATGTGAAAGGCAAGCCAGCGAGTCAGATAATCAAACAGCTCGGCCAGGACATCTGCTTGTGGCGCTTTGCTTTGGCGAAGCATCTGGATCCGGACAAAAAACATCTGGTGTGAGTCGTGGTGATTCCGGGCCATCTCCGACGCGCCAAGACTTTCCGCCCAGACACCCTCCTCATATTTGAAATGGTAGGAGGCATAGGCAAGAAGCTCATCAAGCAGGTGTAAACCATCCAGATCCGAACTGTCTGAGGCAAAATGCCACGCCAGACGATTCAGAATAGTCACCAGCACCCGGTGCTGCTCATCAATGTCCTCCAGGCCCGTCTCGAAGTTACGGTTCCAGGGAAAGATCTCGAAGACATCCGTCTCGCTCTGCCAGGGCATTGTCACCTTTAACGCGCTCCCGATTGCAAAAGTAGGGCAACAACTGACAGTTTAGTTCAAAACCATGCCCCGGGCTTTGCTGTATATCAGAAGCGCAACAGTTACCGGGCCGACGGACGCTGGCCACCATAACGGTTCAGATCAGCCCCAACTCCAGGCGAGCTTCCCGCCTCGTTCACCCACTGAGAACAACTCTTGTCACCTGGGTTCCGACTTCTCGACTCTTCTCTGCGTTTTTCACGCCCCCGCTTTAGTTGGTTGGATTTACACTCATTACTTACAAGACCCAGCCACCTCAGGTGCTGATCCCAGACCTCGTCTTTAATATGCTCCGGTTTTTTGCAAACCATCGTTATTTCCTCTCCAGAATGGACTGGCGCCGGCTCCCACTCAGCTACGTCATAGCGGTTCCCACAATCATTGGCGCAATTATTGTGTGGCTGTAAATTGCAGGTAACCCACGGAAATTCCGACCATTGATGTCATGGCAAAGAAATAGCCCGTTACAATCCGGCGAGTAAGCGGCGCGGCGTACCGCAGCCCCATAAAGTCCTGAATGATCCAACGCCCCTTGAGAAGAACCACCAGACAGACGATCAAGGTTGCCACGACCGAGGGCCGGCCAGACTCACCAACAGCACCGCTGAGAAGCGTCAGGCCGATCAGCCCCAGCCATATCAGGCGCGTTCTGTCCCATTTCTTGCTTCCGGCTTCCCGGCTTTGTTGTGTTTGCCGCATGGACCTACCTCAATATATAGATTAGGGGGAAAATGAGAATCCAGACCAGGTCGATCATGTGCCAGTAGCTGGCCGCCCCTTCCAGCCCCTCATGGGAATCGGCGGTGAAGTGACCCAGGGCGGCCCGTACAGTGGTACCAAGGATCGTAAAGGTACCGATGACAACGTGAAGGAAGTGATTGAACATCAGGTAGTAATAGGTGGCGAAAAAATAGTTGGTGCGGGATGTGATGCCCCTTGTTTCATTCCACTGGTATTCCCAGGCCTTTATCAGGCAATAGGTCACGCCGGCACCGACCGCGCAAAGTAACCAGATCACGGTCTGGCGCTGCGCGCCGCGCTTTATTGCCTGAACTGCCCGGGCAATAAAGAAGCTGCTGGTGAGCAATGCAAGAGTATTAAGGAAGCCTGCAAGGGTATTGAGTTGAAGTGGCCCCTGGCGGAAATCCTCCGGAAAGTAGAGCTTGGCAACCAGAAACGCGAGGAAGAAAAAAGCGAATTCCGTCAGCTCCGCGTAGATGAAGATCCATACGGCGATATTTCCCGGCGCGTGATTCTTTGTCCTGACATTATCAGGGCCGGTTGTTCTGAAAAGCTCTAGTGTGGTCATTCAGCCTACCGTCAGAAGTGCGCGTCGACCAACCGCAACAGCGGTTCTCGCGTTGTCGGTTCAATAAAGTGTGTCTTGCCACAACCCGCCGGATCTTTGATCAGCACCATCAGACTGTCGCGAATGACATCAATCACCTGGCAGTCGTCATTGACGTAACCTTCGGCCGACAGGGACAGGCAGCAAAAATCACGATGGGTCAGGTGGTATCCCTGAGCGGTCTGCGTTAGTCATCAAACCAAGCCTCTAGATCCTGGCCATCCAGCTGCACTGTAGTCCCAGAAACCGTTGATAACGGTCTTGGGCTGACCGGTCTTTTGTCAGATCTACCGCGATATCCAGTAATGCATCAATCATTTTACCCTCCAAACTTATGCCCCTCTTGTGCCCCTCTTGTGCGCCTCTTGTGCGCAGAGAAAATGAGAACAATTCTTGACACCAATTAAAATGTATTCTATATATATCTTAAAGCAAGAGAGGAGGATCAGCAATGAACTATCAGGACATTCTTGGCAACTGCAGTGAAACCACGGTCGGCCAGCTGGCCAGCCGATGCCCCCAGACCCTGGACATATTCCGAAGGTATGTGCCGGAAATTGAAGCCCACCGCCAGACAACCGTTGACATTGTCGCATCTATTGCCGATGTCGAGCCTAAGCGGTTGTGTCAGGAGTTGTTTGATACAGTGATGGAGCAGACACCAATTGAGGAGTTGGACACAGACGTGCTGCTGGAGCTTATATTACGGGGCTACGATGCCGGCCATCTTGTGAAACTACCCGAGATTCACCGGCTCGCCCGCAAGATCGAGGCAGTTCACAGGGCAAGCCCTGGCGTTCCAAAAGGCATCACACTGGCCATCAAAAAGCTGGAGCACACGCTCACCGACCACATTGAGCGTGAGAATGCCTACGTGCTTAAACGCATGAAGCATGACCAGCCGCCACGGCCTGACACCCCCATTGCCCAGATGAATGAAGAGCACTCGGTGATCAAAGGGCAGTTGAACAAGCTGCGCCGGATGACCCGGAACTACGGGGCTCCGGAGTCTGCCTGCCGCTCCTGGCAGCGGTTCTATCGGGAGCTGAAAGCGCTGGATTTCAGACTGTCTGAGCAGATTTATCTGGAACAGAACGTGTTATTCCCCAGGTTTCAGTTCTGAGGGGAGGATGGCAGCCAGCAGACCGAAGCCCACCTGCAGTCTGGGGACATAGGAAGGCTGGAGATGTATTTGCACCCGTTGGGAGAGACGTACCCGTTTATTGAGCCCCCGGACTTTTTCGGGGGCTCTCTTTTTGCTCCAGATATTGCCGGTACACCCGGATGGAAGCCAACAGGCTTTCCCGATAGGCGGCACCGTATTGATTGCCTCCGGAATCGGCCTCACGAATGGCAGCTTCATACTGACCAATTCCCTGCCCGGCAAAGGTCTGCGCAGCCGATACACCATCCCGGCCCGCAACAAAGGCTATTCGCTCCCACTCCCGGTGTTCCTCATTATCCATACCACTCTTCCAAACTGATCTTGCAGGCCACAAAGCATAGCTGATGTGCGTTCCGGTTCAACTATGACGATGTGCAGACCCCACAGCTTATACCCGCCGTTCGAGCCAACCTGTCGCAACATTGCTCGTAACCTCGTCAATAGCCTGCCCGACAGCGGGCCGTTTTCCCGACCGGCGTACTGCTCATTGCCCCCTGATAGTACCACTGCCCCAGGCGGCATTCGCTTTCGGATGGCAGGCTGTCGGCCCGCCTGCCCGAAAGCCCAGCCAGAACCTGGTAGACTGTCAGCTTGATTTCCAGCTCTTCCAGATTGGCCAGTTCAATTTCCGACAACAGAGCAGCATTACCTAAAGCAGTTGACGACGTGAATCTCTTTATCCTGCGTTGGTTTTCCTCGTTTCATTAATACAACGCTGCGGCTCGACAGTAACGTGCACTAATGACGGGCACCTAGCCTGAATACGCTGCTTATAGACGGCAGGCGACTCGGGAGCATGCGAAATGATCGAGACAATAGCGGCGTGAATATTCGGACCAATGGCCCAGAGGTGCAGGTCGCAGATACGGTCATCGTCATTCTCAATAACTTGTCTGACGTCGTGTTCCAAGTCGCTGCGCTGTTGATCGAGTAGCACGCGAGAGGTGTCCTTCAACAGGTGCCAAGACCAGCGTGTGATAAGTACCGCGCCAACGATACCCATAACCGGGTCCATCCAGTTCCAACCCGCATACTTGCCAGCCAACAGTGCGGCAATCGCCAGCAGTGAGGTCAAGGCGTCGGCGAGTACGTGGAAGTAGGCTGCTCGACGGTTATGGTCATGATGCCCATGCTCATGCTCATGCTCATGCTCATGCTCATGCTCATGACTGTGATCATGGCCTTCCCCGCCAAGTATCCAGGCCGATACTCCATTGACGACCAAGCCGATGACGGCGACAAAAATGGCTCCGTTGAACGAAATTTCGACTGGGTGAATGAAACGACCGATGCTTTCAATCACCATGTACAGTGCGAAGCCGGCGAGTAGCACTGCGCCGGTGAACCCGCCTAGTGCGTTTACCTTCCCGGTGCCAAATGAAAACTGCGCATTGCCGGCGTTTCGACGAGCATAGGCATAGGCAAAGACCGCTATACCGAGAGCGACCGCATGAGAGCCCATGTGCAAGCCGTCGGCAAGAAGGGCCATCGAGCCATAAAGGACGCCGGCCAGAATTTCCCAAACCATCATAACGACTGTCAGGGCAACGACGATCAGTGAGCGCATTTCACCGGATTTTTTACGATCCTGACCAAAAACATGATTGTGTTGCCATTCTTCGAGTCTGTGACCATGCATGTTGAAATACTCCGAGTTGAAAATTATGGTCAGCAAGACCAATGATAGCGGTTGATGACGAAGCCTTGCCAAGAGCTCCGTATGCTGTGGTTCGTGTTGCTCCAAAGCCGGAGGGCAGATGTCATTTACGGAAAACGAGCGCGAAAAGGATTCTGGTTTGTATATGCCACACTACGGCTAGCCATATTCGCAGAAGCAAGGTGAAAAGCTTCGCCATGACCTATTTCCACCGACGACGAAATGCATTTCCAGGTGGATACTCCTTCGAGGTGATGCGGGCACGAATGCTTTACACCACGAAGCACAAGAAGAAGGCCCCGACTGCGAAGGTCTCTCCATTCTACAAGAAAACCATCGGTTACGGGCTGCCGGACTTCGCAATGGAACTCAACGACGGGGTCGATCTATCAACGATCTGAGGTTGGTATCGGGGTGGTGGGGTAAGAGTGCCCCATCAACCATCAAATCCGTTTACCCGTTTTTCTGGTGTACATGCCTTGAAGATTCCTCAATTTTATTTCTTTTTTGACCAACATCATGGTTAATTAAACCGCAATTAGCAATAGTTCTCATTCGCCGTTGTAACAAATATGCATTGGTTGCTCTGATGCCCATAAACGACAGGAGAATGACAATGTCCGGATTCCTCAAAAACATCACACCAGTTTTCGCAGCGTGCTCACTCCTTCTGGCCCAGTCCGCTGGTGCAATCGAATATCCCATCGACGTTCCCGAACAGGCTTCCGGTATGGAGATCGCCGCCGTGTACCTACAGCCCATCCGGATGGAGCCGACAGGAATGATGCGGCCCGCTGAGGAATCCGATATCCACCTCGAGGCGGATATCCGGGCGCTGGACATAAATCCAAACGGATTTGCCGAAGGTGAATGGGTTCCCTATCTGCATGTGAAGTACGAACTCACCAAAAAAGACAGCGACTGGAAAGTAGCCGGCGACTTCATGCCCATGGTGGCCAATGACGGCCCGCATTATGGCGACAATGTCAAACTCAACGGACCTGGCAAGTACCACCTCGTCTACACAATCCATGCTCCGAATGCACCGGAGAACCCGCAAAAAGGACTACTCGGCCGCCATACCGACCGGTTAACGGGTGTGCGTCCCTGGTTCGAAGCCTTCACCCTTGAGTATGATTTCATCTACTCCGGTATCGGCAAACGGGGAGGCTATTAATCATGGCAACCCGCAACGACCGGTCCCTGCCCGCCTGTCTGACAGCGCTCTCCGTTCTGATCGGTGGTATGGCTCCATTTGCCGCTCTGGCCGATGAGCAGGATAAAGCTGAACTGGTGAAGAAGCTGGAGGGTATGGAGCAACGCATTCGGGAACTGGAACAGGAACAGGTTCGCATGCAACGCTCACTGGATGAGCCATACATCAGTGCCAGCGAGCCAGAAGTCAGTGCTCGTCTCAAGGCGGTCGAATCACAGGTCTACAGTTACCGCCAGGCCGCCCGAACCATCGAGTCGCTTGAAGGGATCAGCGCCGATGCAGGGCTGACCATGATGGCTCAGGGATTGAACAACAGCGGGGCCGCAAGCAAAAGCAGCGAGCTCAATTACCGCGGTGACGCCAGTGTACGCCTGCCGGCAGGCACGCTTGGAAATGCCACCGAGGGCTTCATCTTCGCCCATTTCCGCATGGGCCAGGGACTGGGTCTGGAAAACCCGGGCAGCGCCTTCGCCTCCCTGAACTCCACCAGCTTCCAGCGCCCGGGCACCGAAGCCTCCGACAGCACGGCGCTGCTGGCACAGGCCTGGTACCAGCTTGATGTGCCACTGCCGCTGGGAGGCAACCCCGATTTGTCGCGCCGGCATATCGAGGTTAACTTCGGTAAGATGGACCCCTTCGTGTTTTTCGACCAGAATGCAGTCTCCGACGATGAAACCCGCAGCTTCGTTAACCAGGCCTTCGTTCATAACCCCCTGCTGGATGTCGGCGGCGATGTCGGAGTGGATGAGTTCGGCTTCACGCCCGGATTGCGCCTGGCCTATATTGATGACTACGCCAAGCCGAAGCAGTACACCGTCTCGTTAGGCGTATTCGGGTCAGGCAAGGGCGCCAGCTTCAACGAAAGCCTGGATTCACCGTTCGTAATCCTGCAGGCCGGAACTGAGCAACGCATGTTCACCGGTCTGTCTGGTAACTACCGGATCTATGCCTGGCGCAACGGCCGCGGCACCGACCTCGACGGCGCCATCGGATCGCATACCGGTCTGGGCCTCAGTTTCAACCAGCAGGTGGCGGACTACACCAGACTGTTCCTGCGTGCCGGCTGGCAGACGCAAGGCCGGGTCACCTTTGACCGAACTCTCACTCTGGGCGGCGAGTGGGGCGGCAGCTACTGGGGCCGGGGCGCCGACGCGCTGGGCCTTGCCATGGGTTGGTTATGGGTCTCCGATGACTTCCGCCGCGAGGCCTCCACGCTCGACACCGACGGGAACGGAGTCGCCGACTATGGCTATCGCGCCAGTGGCAGTGAGCAGATCGCGGAACTCTACTACCGCTACTGGCTGAACAATCAGTTCACGCTTTCCCCCAACCTGCAGTACATCCGCAATCCCGGTGGCAACGGCCAGGCTGCCAATGTAGCTGCGGCTGGGCTGCGGGCACAGTTCGGGTTCTGAGGCCCGCGCAAAGAGATGCGGGGATATTTACATGAAGCAAATAAACAACCTCATTCACACGACAGCCTCTGAGAACGGCTCCCCAACGCGTCTTCAGGCCGTGGGGGACTGGATGCGGGACCACCGTGGTTTTATCCAGGCCATTCAATGGGCCGTGATCATCTTCTATCTCGCCCTGGTCATCACACCGGCGTTCCTGCCCCTGCCAAAGGCCTATGCCCATTTCTACGAGAACCTGGTGTTGTTTGCCCAGTTCTTGTTCTGGGGGATCTGGTGGCCCTTTGTCATGCTCAGCATGATACTGTTCGGCCGGTTGTGGTGCGGAGTATTCTGCCCCGAGGGCGCGCTGTCGGAATGGGCCAGCCGCCATGGAAGAGGTGGCGCCATTCCACGCTGGATGCGCTGGAGTGGGTGGCCATTCACCGCCTTTGTACTCACAACCCTCTACGGCCAGTTAATCAGTGTCTATGAGTACCCCAAGGCAGCCCTGCTGATTCTGGGTGGCTCCACGGTTGCAGCCATGGTGGTCGGCTTTCTCTACGGGCGTGGTAAGCGGGTCTGGTGCCGCCACCTGTGTCCGGCGAGCGGGGTTTTTTCGCTTCTGGCGCGGCTGGCACCGGTGCATTTCCGGGTCGACCGGGAGACCTGGCGGCAGGCGCCGCGCCGCACCCCCGCCGTGGATTGCGCCCCATTGATCAACATTGCTGATATGACCGGCAACAGTGCCTGCCACATGTGTGGTCGCTGCAGCGAGCACAGGGAAGCCGTGGCCCTGAGCGTTCGCAGCCCTAACCGGGAGATTCTTTCGCTATCCGCCGAAACCGCCAACCGCTGGGACGCTCTGTTACTGATATTTGGTCTTCTGGGCGTGGCGACAGGGGCCTTCCAGTGGTCGGCCTCGCCTTGGTTCGTGCAACTCAAGCAGGGGCTGGCCGACTGGCTGATCGAGCACGATGTATACTGGCCACTCGGTGACGGTGCTCCCTGGTGGGTTCTGACCCACTACCCGGAGACCAACGATGTGTTTACCTGGCTGGACGGGGCCCTGATTCTGTTCTACATCGGCGCAACCACATTGATCATAGGTGGTGCATTCATGCTCGCCCTGCGACTGGCGGGTTGGCTGCTGGGCCAGCGCGAATTGCCCTGGCGCCTGGCCTACGCTCTTACGCCGTTAGCGGGCAGCAGTGTGTTCCTGGGCCTGTCCGCCCTCACAGTGAGCATGCTTAAAGCAGAACGTCTGGCCCTGCCCTGGGTGCCGCAACTACGCATCGCATTACTCGCTGCGGGTTTGCTGTGGAGCGGCTGGCTACTGTGGCGAATGCTGGCAAAGACGCCGGACGAGGGCGCAACCCTGACCCGGCGCACGTTTGCCTGGGCCGCTCTCATGGGTCCTGCCGGTCTCGTAGCCGGCAGCTGGATTGGATAATGAATCTCACCCTCAGGAGCCGGCTCACCGTCGCGAGGGTGAGAACCGCCATCAGCGGCGAAATCTGGTACTACCATCAGCGGCGAAACCAGGTACTAAAGAACCATGTTTTCAAAACCGCTGACTCAATAACATGGTCAATCTTGAGCTTCACTCTCCATAACGTTGCACAGGTGACCCATGTTTCGAACAACAAACAACGTAGGCGTGCATCGCCATACGGTCCCGGCAAGCCAGATCTTCTTATTTTTGTTATGGCCCTTCACCGTCGAGGCAGAAGAGCTCGCGGTGGATGAAATTTTCTCCCCCCGGATCACTGCAGGTGATCTTGAAATCGGTGTGGTTGGAGCGTTTCTGGACAGTCAGGGTAGCGAAGACGACAATCTGCGCTTTGAGCAGTGGGAGATTGGTTATGGGATAACTGACCGCTTCAGTGCCGAACTCAACTTCAACGCGAATAAGAGTCCCGGAAGTGCCTATTCACTGAAAGAATATGAAATTGAATTGGTTGGGAATTTTTTTCAGGATCATGAGAGTGCCGCGGGACTGCTTCTTGAACTTTCAAAAGAACACCGGGGAACAGGCAGTGAGATAGAAATTGGGCCGCTCTATGAAAGACAGTTAGCCGATCATTACCGGATTCTGACAAATGTTCTGGTCAGCCGTTCATTTGGTGAAGACGACGAACAGCTTGAGCTGACCGGCTCGGTACAAGCTGCCTACACGAAGCCTGAAACTTTTCAGCTGGCACTGGAGTACTATGGGGCCCGAAACAACCATTTGCTGGGGCCCGCGATCCTGGCTGAGTTCAGGATGGGCTCCAGCCTCCTGGAGCTGCAGGCGGGCGTTGTGTTTGGCTTAAGCCCGGAGTCCGACGATGTGATCTATCGCTGGGAACTGGGAATGGAGATGTAATGCCCGGGCATACTACCTGATAGTGATAGCCTGAACGGCGCTCGCCATTCATTAATAAAGGGCCATATCGTGACAAAAACAACCTGCACACTTCTGGCCACCCTGGCACTGAGCCTCGCTCTGGCGTTCAATCCTTAAATGACTGATCGGCCTTAGCCGACCAGGTCCATTCCCGGTTTGCCGTACCAGTAGCCGTTGCAGGGTGGCGCTTCCACCAGTTGCAGCGGATCGATTGCCGGTGTTTCACCCCGACGCACCTGATCAAAGCGGTGCACCACTTCATCCATACCCTGATGTTCCGGGCTCAGTCGGATCGTTGACACCCCCATCCGCTCCATTTCCGGCAACTCCCTCATCAGGTTATAGCGCGAGCCAGACAAGGTGGAAATACCGTTGATCCGGAACAGCTCCTGGGACTCCCGGGATCGCAACGCCATGCCATCGGGATGTTCGATGCAGCGGAACTCGCAGTTATCTTTCGGAAGATTGTAATGCCGTGCCGTGAAGCAGCGGGAGGACCAGGCCAGGGGCAGGAAGCCCCAGGCGAACACTTCCGCTGGCAAGTCCAGACCTTCCTCTTTCAACCCCTTGATCAGTTGATCAAGGGTTTCCTTGCCCAGCTCCACCGGCAGGTTCCAGGCCTTCAGGCCCTGCTTTGCCAGCACCTTGAGTGTGGCCACGTTGTAGACGTTCATGGACGGGCCGGTAACAAAGGGAATATTGTTACGAATAGCGACCTGCAGGGCGCTCTGGTCATTCGCCTCCACCGTAAACTCGTTCTGGTCACAGATCCGGCGCAGGCGGCGCAGATCCGCGTCGGATTCGATCAGTGTCTGGGTGGAAAGCACCACATCCTTCCCGCAGGCTTTCAGATCACAGGCCAGATCAAACCAGTCATCCGGTTTCAGTTCACGTCGACGGCTGCACACGGCTTCACCCAGATAAATGGTATCCACCGGCCACTCGGCGGCGTTGGCATAAAAATCGAAGACGGTTTGCCTGGACCAGAACCACAGGATCGGTCCCAAGGATAGCTTCATCATAAAGGGTAAAACCTTATTTCCACTTGCGATGGTAGGCACCCAGTGTTGTCAGGCCACCTTCGGAAAGTCCCGCCAGGGTGCTGCGCCACTGCGGGTCAACCGTAAACATGCCGGAGCCGGACTCGAGATGATCGAGCGCGTGACGCCAGGTGCGAGCTACATCAGCGATATAGGCGGGGCTGCGCTGACGCCCCTCGATTTTTACCGCGCTGATACCCAGTTCCTGAAGTGCCGGGATCAGATCCAGGGTATTCAGGCTGACCGGCTCCTCAATGGCGTGGTAGACATTGCCCTCCACCTCAAATCGACCCTTGCACAAGGTAGGATAGCCGGCGGGTTCACCCTGGCCATATCGGTCAATCAGCACATCATTGAGACGGGATTCCAGCCCTTGCGGGGTCTCCTGCCAGCGCACAGCCTTGGCCGGTGAGCAGGCGCCACGGGTATTGGGGGACTCATCGGTCAGGTAGGAAGAGAGATAGCACCGACCCTCGGCCATGATACACAGGCTCCCGAAGGCAAACACTTCCAGCTCGACCGGGCTGTGTCTGGCCACACCACGCACCTGATCCAGCGAGAGAACCCGGGGCAGCACGGCCCGGCGGATATCGAAGTTATCCTTGTAGAACGAGAGCGCCTCGTGGCTGGTGGCAGAGCCTTGCACCGACAGATGCCGGGGAATATCCGGGTACTTGTTGGCGGCATAATCCAGCAGGCCCATATCGGCCAGGATAATGGCGTCCACACCCAGGCCTGCGGCGCGGTCTACCGCGCCCTTCCACTGCTCCCAGCCATCCGGTTGCGGGTAGGTGTTGATGGCACAGAACACCCGCGCGCCTCGCAGGTGGGCATAGTCAATACCCTCGGCGGCACGTTTCTCGTTGAAGTTCAGGCCGGCAAACTGCCTGGCATTGGTGCTGTCTCTGAAACCGAAATACACCGCGTTGGCGCCGTTATCCACCGCAGTTTTCAGGGCTGGCAGGCTACCGGCCGGGCAGACGAGTTCCATGGCATTCTCCACTGCAAGAATGCCGGTATCTTACCGTTACTCGCGCAGGAAGCGCCTTGACCTTCGTCAGTGCAAGGTTCGAAGGTTCAGAGACCGCGGCCCCGGATTAGCCGAAGCAGTATCACCACAATCGCGATCACCAGTAGAATATGGATAAAGTCGCGCGCAAACTTGTCCTACCTGGGGAACCAGCCCCATGGCTTGAACAAGGGGTCAGATGAAAGCGTTCATCTGACCCCGACTTCACTCGACTTCGCCCGCGCCAGTCAGATAATCCGGGAGAACCGCTGGCTGGCGCCTTCCTTGCGGTAGAGATCAAAGATCTGGCAGATGGCCCGGATCAGTAGCCGGCCGGCCGGCTGAACTTGCAGTGCATCTCCATCATCGGCAATCAGTTCATCCTGCACCATGGGTTTCAGGCGGCTGAGTTCATCTGCGAAGTAGCGGTCCAGATCTTCCTGCCACACCGCCGCGAACTGCTGGCGATCCAGCCGGAACTGGCAGATGAGCTGGCCGATCACCCAACGGCGAATGCGGTCGTCACGGGTCAGGTTCACGCCCTTGGTGATGGCGAGCTGACCGGCATCGATGGCCGCTTCCCAGGACGGCAGGTCGTGGTTATTCTGGAAGTAGGCGTCGTCGGTCTGACCAATGGCAGAAACTCCCAGAGACACCAGATCGCACTCGGAATGGGTGGTGTAACCCTGGAAATTCCGGTGCAACCGGCCTTCACGCTGGGCCACGGCCAGGCTGTCATCGGGCTTGGCGAAGTGGTCCATGCCGATGTATTCGTAGCCGGATTCCATCAGGCGGTTGATGGTGTTGTGGAGAATGGTCAGCTTCTGTTGCGGACTCGGCAGCGTAGCGGACTGGATCCGGGTCTGCGGATAAAAGCGGTCCGGCAGGTGCGCATAGCTGAACACGGAGAGCCGGTCCGGCGACATTTCGATGACCGCCTCCAGGGTTTCCGCGAAGCTTTCCGGGGTCTGGTATGGCAGGCCGTAGATCAGATCCAGGTTAATGGAGCGAAAGCCAATCCGCCGTGCCTCACTCAGCACGGCCTCAGTCATGTCCTGGGGCTGGATGCGGTTCACCGCCTTCTGCACCTCGGGGTTCACGTCCTGGACACCCAGGCTGATACGGTTGAACCCAAGATTCCAGAGTGTGGGCAGGGTGTCCTGGTCCACTTCCCTGGGGTCAATCTCAACGCTGTAGTCCCGGTCATCACCGGTTTGCAGATTGAACAGTTCCCTATACCCCGCCATCAGATGTTCCATCACCTCCTTCGGCAAAAACGTGGGGGTGCCGCCGCCCCAGTGCAACTGGGTAACCGGCTGGTTCGCACCGAACAGCTTTGACTGGATGGCGGCTTCTTTCAGCAGCCGCTCCACGTAGGGCATCGCCTTGTCACGTTT